>CAYWST010000127.1:0-13586 GCA_964461075.1 uncultured Solibacteraceae bacterium
CCCCCCCCCCCCCCCGACTCTGTTTTGACGAGCCGGAGCAATGAGCTACAAACGCTTGATCCTGGCCCTGGCCGCGGCGTGTGCGGCGGCGTGGGGCCAGATGAGGATCGATCTGCGAACGCAGGCCAAGAACGTGGATTTTTCGGCGGCCTCGCAAACGCGGCCATTCAAGATGGGCGCCGAACTGCCTGCGAACTGCACGGAAGGAGAGGTCTTCTTCCTGACCGCGGTTCAGGGGGGGCGGAATCTTCACAGTTGCGACGCCGGAGGAAACTGGCGGCGGGTGGGGGAGGTGGCGGCGGTGGCCAACTACGGTCAGCCGTTCACGGAAGCGCTGAGCGTGCTTCTCCAGCACAACTCACAGATGCGTGACGTGGTGCCCTTCTGCGTGGACACGGCGGGCAACGCGGTGGAGTGGAACACGTTTCAGGTGGTGGACGACAATAGCGCCCTGGTAACGTTCGCCAAACCGCAGAGCGGGCGCTGCCAGGTGAACTCATCGCAGGCGAGTCCCGTGACGGAGCGGGAGTTACCCAGCGAGGCTGGGCAGGCGGGGCAGTTTCTGGCGTACACCGGAGAGGCCGCCGCCTGGACGTGGATCACGAATCTGCAAGGGCGGCCGGTTGGCTCCACGCAGCCGGCGGCGGGGCAGGCGCTGGTGTGGAATGGGACGGCCGGACAGTGGGAACCGGGCGTGGCGCCGGGCTCTCAATTACAGGGCCGGGCGGTGTCCAGCGCGCAACCGGCCGCGGGGCAGGCGTTGGTTTGGAGCGCCGTAACGTCGCAGTGGGAGCCGGGAATCGAGCCCGGTTCGGTGCTGCAAGGGCGGGAAGTGTCTGCAACCGCCCCGACGGACGGGCAGGCGCTGGTTTGGAGTTCGCTGACGTCGCAGTGGGAGCCGGCGCAAATCCCCGGATCTTTGCTGCAGGGGCGGCTTATCTCCAACGCCGAGCCGCAGCCGGGGCAGGCGTTGATCTGGAACGCAGGCCTGACGCGCTGGGAGCCAGCCAGCCTGCAGGTGACCACGCTCCAGGGCCGCACCTTGAGCGCAGCAACTCCGGCGGACGGGCAGGTCCTGATCTGGAATGCGGCCAATTCGCAATGGCAGCCGGGAACGGCGGCGGGAGAACGGCTCCAGGGGCGGGCCGTCTCGGAGGCCGCGGCCGCCGACAAGCAGGCGCTGGGGTGGAACGCGGGTTCCTCACAATGGGAAGCCATGGATCCGCCAGGCAGGCTGCTGCAGGGACGCAGCGTGTCTTCCGCGGCCCCTGTCTCCAACGGGCAGGCGCTGGTGTGGAACTCCGCCAATGCCGAGTGGGAGCCGGGCAGCGAACCCGGCACGCTGTTGCAGGGCCGGGCGGTCTCCACGCTGGCGCCGTCGGCCACGGGCCAGGCGCTGATCTGGAACGCGGCCGAGGCGCGGTGGGAACCGGGCGATGCACGCGGCGCGCTGCTCCAGGGGAAGGCGGTCTCCACGCTGGCGCCGTCAGCCACGGGCCAGGCGCTGATCTGGAACGAGGCCGCATCTCAATGGGAGCCAGGCACGCCGCCTGGCGTTTTATTGCAAGGCCGGGCGGTCTCCGCCGCGCCGGCGGCCAACGGGAATGTCCTGACGTGGAACGCGGGCGCGTCTCAGTGGGAGCCGGCCGAGACCCCGGCCACGGTGACCGCGGGGCTGGGAATTACCGTCACCGGGTCGGGGCCATGGACGGTCAACGTGGACCCGGCTTCGGTCCCCGCCTATCTCACGGCTTCGGCAACCCTTGATTTCAGCGTCCTGGCCGGCGGCGCGTGTCAGACGTTGACTCTGCCGCTGCCGGGCGCCCTCACCGGCGACGCGGTGGCGTCCGGCTGGCCGGCTTCGCTGGAAAACGGCCTCACCGGGATCATGCTGGTGAGCTCGGCCAACACGGTGACGGTCCGTCTCTGCAATACCGGCGCGACATCGGTCGATCCGGCCGGCCAGACATTTCGAGCCACGATTCTGAGGAGTTTCTAGCCATGCGACCGGTTCTCTTTCTCCTTCTCACCGTCTGCGGGGTGCACGCGGCGGGACAAACACTGATTAACGGCTCACGGACCATCCTCGGCGATTGGGACGCTTCCGGCGCTATCCGGACGCTTCCCATGAAGACCGGCACGCTGGCGGAGATGCCGGCATCGTGCGCGCCCGGAGAGTTCTACTTTGCAACCAACGCGCCGCTGAGCCGCAGGATTCACGAATGCCGGTCGGGCGCCTTTTCTCCAGCGGGCTATCTCACGGGTACGACGCCGCCTTCGGCCTGCACCAAGGGCGAACTATTCTTCGACACCGGCGCATCGCCGCCCAACGATCTGCTCAAGTGCACGGCGACGGGCGATCCGGGAACGTGGACCGCGCTGGTCCCCGCCTCGGGGCCGGGATCCTCCAGACAAGTGCTCTATACGGGGCTCGGGACCACGATCGCGAACAACAGCAGCAGTTATTGCGGCGCCGGTTGCGGGAGCACCGAGGCGAACCAGGCCATCAAGATGCCGGTGTCCGGATCCATCGGGAAAATTCGCGTCTACATTTCGACGACGCAGCCGGCGGGCTGCACTCTCACGGTGAGAGCTCGAATCGCCGGCTTGGATCAGAGCGAAGCCTTTACCATCGCGGGCGACTCAACCGCCGGCTGGTACATGCAGAGCAGCGGCGCGACATTCAGTTTTAACGCCGAGGACACGCTGTCTGTCCGCCTGCAGCAGTCCAATTGCGGGTCGGCGTCGGCGACCGTCAGGGCGGTCGCCGCGGAGCTTGTGTACTAGGAGTCAACCGATGCGCGCATTCCTTCTCGTGCTCATGGCGGTTCCGGTTCTGGCCCTCGACAACGCCAAGACGATTCAGAACCGGACCGGCGCCAGTCTTTCGAACCACCCATTCACGCTGCACTATTACTTCGCGAAAGGCGACATTTCTTCTTATCCGCGGCCTTTTCTGACGCCCGGCACGACGGGCGTCAGGGAAGCCGCGGCGGAGTGGCAAGCGGACGTGAAAAGCCGGTGGCGCGACGGCAGCGCGACACGAACGATTACCGGCGTGCGAACGATCGCCCCGTCGTGGACCACTTCGGGCGGAGGGCTGGTCAACATCGTCGAATCCAACGACACGGCGACGATCAACTGGAGTTCGGCGCACGGGCTGAGGGTGGGCGACCGTCTGCAGATCACCGGCGCGACCGGCGACGCCGATCTGAACCGCGACCACTACATCGTCCATTCCGTTCCCACGGCCACATCGGCCACCGTGCGAACGCAAAACGTCTCGAACGCGACCTACTCCCAGAGCGGATTGACGGTCCATTGGGTCATCGATCCGGCGGCGCGAAGCCACTGCTGGATCGAGTCGGCCGGACACGGCTTCGAGACCGGCGAGCAGGTGACCATCGCGGGCGTGAACGGCGTGCCGGGCGCAAACGGAACGTGGTACGTCACGGCGGCGCACGAGAACCGCTTTCTCATCAACACCACCTGTTCGGGGGCCTACACCGGCGGGGGAACGGCGACGGGGCCGGATTACGGCAGCGTTCAGACGGCGCACGTTTCATTCACCGGAACAGTCCCGGCCAGCGGAAGCCTGCGAGTTGATATCGCGAACTCCACGACGCCCTGCCATCTCGGCGACCTGGCGACCTGCCGGGCGGCCGGTCTCGACAAATCCGGGATGCTCGGTTTTCTTGGCGGCGCGTGGGACGCGCAACTGGACCTGACCGCGCTCGTGAAGACCGGATCCACCGCAACGATCACGCGCAACGTTCGGACGATGCTGAGCGCCTGGGACGGGACGGAAAGCTACTGCGGGCCGCGCTATTGGCTCCGCGGGCCGGTGGTGACGCAGTTGATTCTGGAGTACGGATGCGAGGGCGCGACCACCTACGACGCCGGGTGGAAGCCCGTGCCCGGACTGACGCTCGGAGCGGCCGTTTCCACGACGGATCAGACCGCATGGACGGTCGACGCCACCGCGAACATCGAGCCGGGCTCACTGCTCTGGATCGTGGGAACGTCGAACAACATCGAACTCGCGCAGGTCGATTCGATCACCGATGCGACGAACATCGTCGTGACTCGTGGATACGGCGGCACGACGCCGCAGACCTACGCCAGCGGAAAGAAGTTCGGCGTGCTCCAGTATACCGATGCGCCGGACGGCGGCTTCCAAAGCATCCGGCCGAAATTCGCACTGAAGTTTTACACGAACTGGAGCGGCGTCGAAATCCAGACGCAGGTGGATAACAGCGCATGGTCGAAATATCAGACCGTCTACTACGCCCCGGCCATCAGGACGGGCCCGGCCCTCGACACGCGCTGGAGCGCGCCCCAGATGCGGCATCCCAACCGGGCGCGCTGGCGCAAGACGTTCTGGAGCGGAGCGAGCGCCACGCACGGGTGCGACGGCGGCGGCACGGACCCGGACAACTGCCCGGGAACCGGAGGCGGCACGCGGGCGCCGCTCTACCGGGTCGACCACAACACGGATTACCTGATTTACGCCGGCGCGCTGCAACCGCATGAACGGTTCAGCGGGACAAACGTGATCGACTGGTGGGCGAACTCCAGCCAGTCCAACCGGGGATTCAACACAAGCGATCTGGGCGATGTCGGGGTGGACCCGTCGAGCGGGTCGGCATACGTTCGCGGCGTCAGCCAGCATCCGCTGAAGAGGTTGGGCGCGGGGACCTGGGGGTCCGACAACGATTACTCCTGGTACGCCGAAGTCAATATGCCGAACGGCACGCAGGAAGGAGGGCCGCTGCCGCGAGTCCTGGCCCAGTGGATCTTCACCTGGGACGATTACGGACACGACATCGTTTTCGGCGACCAGGTGACGGGCGGCGGCGGCAACAGCGAGGCTCAGGAGCATATGCCTTACGCCGCGGTCGAAACGGCTCCCGGCAGGGGCGCCTACGTGGCCGGGTGGGACGCCCCGGCGTTCAATCGCCCGATCAGCACGCACAACCGGCCGTCAGTCGCGACGCAGCACGGCAAGGAAGTCGATGCATCCACCACAACGCTGGCGGTGGACCAGCCGCTGATCTCCTGCTACACGTCTTCGAGCGCGCCATACAGCTCCAGCGTCAGTTCAACGGCGTCAAGCTGGCCGTGCTATTTCAGGGGGACCACACAGGGCTACGACGGCTGGAGCCTGGAGATGGCGCACATGAACGATTGGACGTGGCTTCCCTGGCTCATCACGGGAGAGGAGTATTACTGGCAGGGGCTTCTGCGCCGGGCGTCGTTCGCGGCCGGATACGGCCACGCCGGGCCGGTGGGCAGAAACATCGGCAAGATCTGGGGCGCGTCGTATTCGGCGCCGGCGCAGCGCATGGAGGCCTGGGGCACCCTCAGCATGGTCCACGCCTGGGCCGCTACTCCGACGGAGCCCCTGTTCGGCCTTGGAAAAACAACGCCGGAGAAGCATCTGCTCAACGCCTACTTGTGGGATATGGGGATGTTCCAGGAGGGCATCCTGGACATCACCGGCGGCTGGGCGTCGATCCTGTATGCGCCGTCGTTTTCCACCGACTGCTCCGTGCTGGGAGCGAAGGGATCGGCGAACCTGCATCTGGAAGCCTCCAGCAACCGTTATCTCCATGGGCGTTGCACGATCGGCGAGAGTCCGAATCCGCTTCGCATTTACCAGACGGACGTGAAGTACTTCGGGGCTTGCACCGGCGTCGTCGGGGGCATGGATTGCAATGAGTCGAGATACGGAGTGAGCCACTACATGAACACATACAGCGCGGTGACCAATGGGGAAGGCGCGGCTCTGGGGTCGCTGGCGTTTCAACATTCGCTCAGGGGCTTCACGCAAGGCTTCGTCAACGGTTTGGTGAACGCGGACACCAACGGCTTCCTGCAGGGCTACTACACAATCGCCTTTTGGGATAATGCAACCGATCTGCCGGCGGCGACCTGGGCGCGGTGGAAGTCCCTTCACACAGCTTCCGCGCAGGCGCTGAATTCGTGGAGCGGCGTGGGGGGATCGACGGCCCTGCCGGTGGGCTATTCCTACCGGCTTTTGAGCGCGGTCGCGCAGGCGCCGGAAGATTACGTTGACCGGACGACGCCGGGATGCGCTCCGCCGGCGCGCCCCGGAGGGTGCAGCGCGGCCCTGGCGTACGACTGGCTCCGCCAGACTCTCGAACAGCAGAGTTCGGCCGCATACAACAACAAGTACTTCCTGGGAAAGCGGCCCGCCATCAGCGGCCTGCGGATCCAGGCTGGCGGCGCCGCCGCGCTGGCGCGCTTCGTGGCGCCGGATGGAGGCGCCTGCAGCTACTATCTCGGCACGGCCGCCCCGGCGGATTCACTCGGCAGCCTCGACACGGCAATCGCGGCCGGGCCGCGGGAGCGGGTCTTGCCGATGCAGGGATTGAATCCGTGGACGGAGTACCACCTCCGCATTACCTGCGGCAAAGCGCGAATTTCGTCGGTCTTCACAACCTCCGGTCCGGGAGCGCCGGCGGAGCTGGAGATCAGGAGGGCCGCGCCCGCGGGGTGCGGGACCGAGTGCCATCTGCGGCTGGAACACTCCAGCGACGGCGAATCCTGGAGCGGCGGCGAACTGACGCCGTGCGCCGCCGGTTGCCGTCTGAAGACGGCGGGCTTGAGCGGAGAGCTCAAGTTGATCCGCGTGACCTATTACTCGGACGCGCTCGGGACGCTTCAGTTCGGCGCTCCTCTCCAACAGGCCCTTCTGCTGCCCTGAGGGACGCACAGGCCAGAGACTTCCGGCACAATCATTGGAGGGGGGATTTCGTCACGATGGCGGCCCAGTATTCCGCTGACAGCGACTCTGCCAGGATCCAGCGCGAGAAAGAGTTCCATAACCGCGAGTTCGCCGATCACGCACGGTCGGAGATCTCGGGCTTCTACAGCGTCATGGGCGAATGCACGGGCTATTTTCTCGACCAGATCCGGCGCCGGGCGGCCGGGGCCGCCGTCCTTGAATACGGCTGCGGCCCGGGGACCCACGCATTCCGCGTGGCGCAGCAGGCGCGCCACGTCACCGGGATCGACATCAGTGAAACAGCCATTGAACAGGCCCGGGCCAAAGCCGCGAGGAACAGCGTGTCCAACATCGAGTTCCACGTCATGGACGCAGAGAACCTGACGTTCCCGGATTCGAGTTTCGATCTGGTCATCGGGCGGTCGATTGTCCATCACCTCGATGTCAATCGCTGTTTTTCGACGATCACGCGGGTGCTGAAGCCATCGGGCGCGGCATTATTCCACGAGCCGCTCGGGCACAATCCGGCGATCAATCTCTTCCGGCGGCTTACCCCGGCCCTGAGGACCGTCGACGAGCACCCGCTGCTGATGTCGGACCTGGCGACGGCCCGGCGGTACTTCGAATCGGTCGAAATGCGCCCGTTTATTCTCACCGCCCTGGCTGCGACGCCGTTGCGGAATACGCCCCTGTTCCGTCCGGTGTCCAACACGCTCGGCGCGCTGGATCGTCTCCTGTTCGCCATCCCCGGCATAGGCCGTTACGCGTGGACTTCGGTCTGGATCTGCGAGAAGCCGCGGCGCCGCTGAACGGATTGGCGCGGAGAGAGTGCCTTTCAAGGCGACTTGATACCATGAAGGACGTGTGGAAAAGCCGGGTGGGGCTACTGTCCGGCAGCGGTTCACCCGATCGAAGGGTGAGCACTCTAATGGGGCTTTCGGCAAGACCAGATCAACCCTGGCCGGCACACTGAATCCATGCGGCTTGCGCTTCTCCTGATCGCCGTCACCGGCGCTATCGGCCTCGGCTTTGTCAGTCCGCCCATCGCCCTGCTCAGCCATGTCGCGTTCAGCCTGAGCCGGCCTGATCTTCTGGCCTGGAGCACCCTGCCATTCGGCGTCGCGCTCGCTTCGCTGGCGTTGCTGAACTCGATCCGCATGCTGGGCAACCTGGCCAACATCTTCACCAACCCGTTCACGGGACTGCTCCTGCTGCAGCAGATTCCGATCGGGCTGAGCGTCTTCTCCGCCGTCAGCCTCGCGCTGTCCATGCCGTACTACACGCGCTATCTCAAGATCGTGCTGATGGCGCTGCTGATCCCCATGATGATCGCCAATGAAACCTGGTTCCGGCGCCTGATGTTTACGATCGTCTTCTCCATGGGGTTGGTGGCCGTGAAACTCGGGTTGTTCAGCCTCGTCTACGGCGGGGCCAGCCTGCGAAGAGGAATCGGCGGCAATATCAGCGACTCCAATGGAGCGTCGCTCTTCGTCGCCATGCTGATTCCGCTGGCGTGGTATTCAATCGGCCTGACCCGCACGTATTGGGTCAAGATGACGCTGATCGGCATCTTGGTTTGCGCCTTCGCCACGGTCGTCGCCGCAGGCTCGCGCGGCAACGCCCTCGCCCTGGCCTGCGTGGTCGGGCTGATGGTCATGCGAACCAAGTACAAAGCTGCAGGACTGGCCGGCGCCGCCCTGCTCTCTCTGCCGATCCTCTACATGATGGGCGACCGGTTCGCAAGCCGCATGGCGACGATCCAGACCTACGAAGAAGACGCATCCTCGTCGCAACGCCTGGAACTCTGGATCGGAGGGCTGAAGGCGGCCAGGGACTATCCGCTGCTGGGCGTCGGTTATGGAGAGAAGAACTGGATTCACGTCTCCCCGCGGTATCTGGGCCGCCCCAACCATCTGGTTTGCCACAACACTTATATCCAGATGCTTGTCGATTGCGGAGTCCCGCTCTTCCTGCTCTATGTGGGGACGCTGTGGGGCGCGGTGTTCTGGCTGCAGCGTTCCGCCGCAAGGATGAAAGCCCTGAATCCGGACTGGCTTCCCTACCCTTACGCCCTGCAAGGCGCGCTTCTGGTCTTTGGCTTGGGCAGCACCTTTTATTCCCGCGGGGACTTCGAGCTGACCTACATGCTAATCGGGGCCGCCGGCTCCTGGTATTTGATTGAAAAGCGGTGGCTCGCCGACCTGACCGTGGCGCAGCAGAACGCCGCGGCGGTCGCGGCATCGCCTCCGCCGGCGCCCATGAGCGCGGCGATGGGGCCCCTGCCGGGAACACCGAGGTTCAGGTGGACGGCTCCCCCGCGAGTCCGGTGAACTCCAACGGCCGAGGGCGGCGGCGGCCGGCGCCGGGAAAGGAATCGTTGCCGGCGAGGCGGGATCTGCGCTACCACTAGGACTGATGATAAAGGACATTATCATTCGTTCCGGCGGGGTCTCGCCGGCGCCGGACCTCCCTGCCCTGTTCCGGGGGTCGCAACCGGCGTGGCGGCGCTTCCTGGAATTCTTCAGCGCCGGCATTCGCAATCCCCACACGCGGCGGGCGTATCTGCGGTCCGCGCTGCAGTTCGCCGCCTGGTGCGAACGGATGGGGCTGACCGAGATCGGCGCCGTCGAACCGGTCCACGTCGCCACCTACATTGAGCACTTGCAGCAGAAGCTCAGCCGGCCTTCCGTCAAGCAACATCTGGCGGCGCTGCGAAGTCTTTTCGATTGGCTTGTGGTCGGCCAGATCGCCGCCGCCAATCCGGCGGCGCCCGTGCGGGGGCCCAAACACTCGGCGCGCCGCGGCAAGACGCCTGTATTGACGGCGGAGGAGATCCGAAGGCTGCTGGACTCGCTCGAAGGAGGAAGAGCGATCGATGTCCGCGACCGGGCGTTGATCGGGCTGATGAGCTACACGTTCGCCCGCGTGGGCGCGGTGGTGGCCATGAACGTGGAAGACGTCTTCGTGCAGGGGGGGCGGCGCTGGGTGCGGCTGCACGAGAAAGGGGGCAAGCGGCACGATTTGCCCTGCCATCCCGAACTGGCGTCGATGCTGGACGCCTGGATCGCCCGGCTGGGGCCCCATCCACCCGCCCGCACACCGCTGTTTCAAAGTTTTCGGGGCGTTCCGCCCGCGCCGACGGGGCGCAGATTGAATCAGCCGGCCGTTTTCATGCTCATCCGCCGGCGAGCGGAAGCGGCGGGCATCGGGACGCGCATCGGCTGCCACAGTTTTCGGGCCACCGGCATCACGACTTACCTGAAGAACGGAGGGCGGCTGGAGATCGCCCAGCACATGGCCAATCACGAGTCGCCGCGCACCACCAGCCTGTACGATCGCCGAAGCGATGAGGTCACGCTGAGCGAGGTGGAACGGATCCGGTTCTGAGCGGCCGCGGCGGTCTTCCTCAGCGCGGCAGATAGGTCTTCAGAGGCATGAAGACGGCGGCGGCGAAACGGGCCGCGCGCTGCTCGGCAGCCTCAACGCCGTCGTCCTCCACGCCCGTTACCACGCGGACCATTGAGGTGTCGCTCCGCCTGTAACGGACTGCATCGAAGATCGTGTAGAGGCGGGCCCAGTATTCACTGGCCACAACGCGATGCGCGGACTGATACCAGTAGAGGACCACGCTGCGCTGATTGCCTTTCTCGATCACATAGCGGTTGACCTCGATCGGCTCGCCGCCATCCACCGGCAACCGAACGATCTCCGAACGGCTCGGCGTCCAGCCGGCTCCGGGGAGGCAGTTTTTCGGCGAATGCGGAGCGACCCCGGTGGACTGCGATTTGAAAAAAACCACCAGCAGATGAACGGCGCGCTGCGAGGAGTCGGCGTAGTAGCGGCTCAGGGTGTCGTCGGCCTTGAGGACCTCAAGGACGTCGCTCTCGACCGGCGTATCGCGCACGGCCGTCCAGGAGCCGAACTGGGCCGGCACGTTCCTCAGCGGCTGCGCCAGGGGCACATTCTCCGTCTTGGGGTACGCGGCGAAGACAGCGATGGCCAGCAGCATCATCAGGCTGACTGTGCGCTGCGAGGCGGAGCCGGGAATGGTCGGCATAGAAGGAGTCCTTGGCCTCAATCAGGCGGCCGGGCCGTTCAACCGGCGCCGCTCAAAGCTCACAGCGGCCCATCCGACCAGTTTGTGCACGAAGACAAGACCGATCAGGGCGATCATGAAGATGACCCACCCCTCCATGCTATGGTAGACCCCCTCGGCCAGCTCCCGCTTGTACTCGCTCAGGATGCCGGTAATGGTGACCCGCGCCGCATTGGCGGTGATGGCGATGGGGATCGTGGAGAGGAACAGCAGGACCCGCACCCAGCCGCGAGACTCGAAGAAGTAACCGTAAACCAGGGACAGAAAGGTGAGTGACAGAAGGGAGCGAATGCCGCTGCAGGCCTCCACCACCGACAGCCTCTGCCCAGGCAGCTCAAGGATGTTCCCTTCCCTGTAAACCGGAATGCCGATTAACATCAGGCAGGATTCGGCCGCCTGGCTGGCCAGCAACTGCAGCGGAAAAGTGATCTGGTTATAGATGACGCTCGGAATGCGGATCATGAAGAGGAGCAGGAACAGCGGGAACCAGAGCTTGGAAACGATCTGCCAGCCGCACAAAGCCAGCAGCATACCGAGCAGCGTAATCAGCAGGGCGGTTCGCGCCAGGAAAAACTCGACTCCCAGGACGCCGCCCATCAGCTGCAGAAAGCCGTAGGCGATCAGCAGATAGCCGAACCAGTGCGGCTTCAGCGAGGCGTTCAGAATCGCATCCCGCTTCTGCCAGGCGACATATGCGGCTACGGCGGGCACGAAGAATCCGTGTCCCATGTCCTCGTCGGACATCCACTCGGCCACCATCGCGGCGACGACGGGCCAGAACAGGACGATCAACAACGCCCCGAACCAGAGAATGGACGCCCATGGAACCCCAGCACGCACACTCGCAAGGGGAGTCTCCTGGGTGGTCATTGGATTTTTGCATTATAGCCGAAAGAGGCCGGTTTCAGAACCATCCAGACGTCTGGCCATTCGCACAGCTATCCATCTAAACAGCCACACATTCAGACGGCTGGCCATTCGCCCATTGAACCAGCCAGACATTTACCGCTATCCTGGTTGCCGATGATCCTCACCGTGGCCTCCTTCAAAGGGGGGGTCGGCAAAAGCACGACAGCCATTCATCTGGCGGCGCACTTCGCGGCTGACGCGCCCACCGTGCTCATTGACGGCGACCCGAACCGGACCGCGACGGCGTGGGCGGCTCGGGGCGATCCGGGCTTTCCGGTGGCGCCGGAGTCGCAGATCGCTCTTTGGGCGCGCCGGGCCGAGCACCTGGTGATCGACACCAAAGCGCGTCCGGATCCGGCCGATTTGAAGGCCCTGGCCGAAGGGTGTGATCTGCTGGTGCTGCCGACTACGCCCGATCCCTTCTCCCTGGACGCGCTGCTGCTGACCATCGAGGCGCTCGAACAGTTGGGCGGCGACAGATACAGGATTCTGCTGACGATCGTTCCGCCGAAACCGATGTCGGACGGCGACTACGCAAGGCAGACGCTCGAACGCGCCGGACTGCCGCTTTTCAGGGCGGAGATCCGGCGGACGGTCGCCTTCCAGCGGGCGGCGATGGAGGGAGTGACCGTGGGCCAGATCCGGAACAGCGAGTCGGCGTGGCAGGCGTGGCAGGACTATCAGAGTGTGGCGCGGGAGGTGGTGAAGCTCCATGGCAAACAGTAAGAATCCATACGACGCATTGCGAATCGCCCGCCGGGCGCGGCGTCCGGACAGCCAGACATCCGGACAGCCAGACATTCAGCCAGCCGCCCCGCCCGCGGCGGGTCTGTCGAAGAGCCGCAACCCTTCCTATACGAAGTTCACCATCTACATCCGCCGCGACACTCATTTGCGGGTGAAGAGCCTGGCCGTGCGCCATGGCCTGGAGTTGAGCACGTTGGTCGACGGACTACTGGAGGAGTGGTGGAAGCAGAACGCCCCGCGCGGACTGGATGCCGACAGCTAAACAGCCAGATGGCTAGCTGGCTAGCTGTCCGGATTCAACGCGAGCGGCGCCGAGAGCGGCCAGGATTTCGGCGCCGGCCGAACCGGCGCCGTAGAGATTCAGCCAGGGCCCGGCCTGCTCCGCCGCGCGCGCGGCGGCGACAATGGCGTCCACGCGGGCCCCGGCCAGGCGGTTGCAGCCGTTTTCCAGCGTTTCGACCCACTCGGTTTCATCGCGCAGCGTCACGCAGGGAACGCGGGCGAAGTAGGCTTCTTTCTGGACTCCGCCCGAATCCGTGAGAATCAGACGGGCGCGCCCTTCCAGCAGCAACATTTCCAGGTAGGAGAGCGGCGGCAGCAGGACGACGCCGCCATGGTTCCATGAGCGGCCTTCCAACACCTTGGCGGTGCGGGGATGAAGCGGCAGAAGGACCGGGCAGAGGGAGGCCGCGACCTCGCCGAGCGCTTCGAGCAGCGCCTGCAGGCGGGCCGGATCGTCGGTGTTTTCCGCCCGGTGAATGGTGGCCAGGGCGAACGAACCGGCCGGCCATTGCGCGGCCAGGCCTCCGCCGCGCTCTTCGGCCAGGCGCCGGTAGTAGAGCGCGGCGTCGTACATGATGTCGCCCGTGACTACCGTCCGTTCGGCCAGGCCCTCGCGCTTCAGGTTTTCGAGCGCGGCCCGGGTGGGCGCCAGCAGCAGGTCGCTCAGATGATCGGTTCCGATGCGGTTGAGTTCCTCCGGCATGCGGCGGTTGAAGCTGCGGAGGCCGGCCTCGACGTGCGCCACCTTGAGATGCAGCTTGCTGGCGGCTACAGCGCCCGCCAGGGTCGAGTTGGTGTCGC
>CAYWST010000128.1:0-13561 GCA_964461075.1 uncultured Solibacteraceae bacterium
GGTCGGCGACATCTTCTGCTGCCAGAACATCGTGGCCGCCATGAGAATCGGCAGCAAATGGATGCCGAATCGGCCGATTCGCAAGAGAACGTCCGGCTCCGACAGGTCGTAGATCCAGGCCACGAACGGTGCCTGGCGAATCTCGACCGAGTTGGCGAGCGCGGCCGGCACGTCATGGGATTGTTCCAGAAGACCGATCAGGTCAACGTGACCGCCGTCTGCGACGTCTACGCGCAGATGATCGACCGCGCGATGTCCATGGCTCCTTCAGCCAGAAGCTTTGGCGATCATCGGAAGCTCCTTGAAGTGAAGGAAATCGACGCCGTTCTCGTCGGCACCCCGGACCATTGGCATTCGATCTGCGCCATCGACGCCCTCAACGCCGGCAAGGACGTCTATGTCGAGAAGCCGCTCACCCTCACCATCGAAGAGGGCCCGAAGATCGTCAAGGCCGCGCGGGTGAACGAGCGCGTCTGCCAGGTTGGCCTGCAGCAGCGCTCCGGCGCGCACTATATCGAAGCAAAGCAGAAGTACATCGACTCCAAGGCCATCGGAACCGTCACTCTCGTCAGGACCTTCTGGCACGGCAACACCTACCACCTCCGCAAGGCGCCCCCTTCTCTCGCCACCCTGCCCTCCAACCTCGATTGGGCCCGTTTCCTCGGTCCGCTCAAGTGGCGCGAGTGGGATCCCCAGCAGTTCTGGAACTGGCGCGCCTATCTCGATTTCGGAGGCGGCCAGGTGACCGATCTCTTCACCCACTGGATCGACGTCGTCCATATGTTCCTCGGCAATGACGGGCCCACCTCCGGCGTCGCCGCCGGCGGCGTCTACTACTACAAGGACGGCCGCACCGCCCCCGACACCATCAACGTCATGCTCGAATACGGCGGGCAGTACACCGTCACCTTCGAAGCCACCCTCGCCCCAGGTTTCCGCGGCTACGGCATCGAGTTCTGCGGCACCAACGGCAAGCTCTACATCGACCGCGAACGTTACGAATGGACCCCCGCCGGTCGAGGCGCCGTGCCTGTCGTCGTCAAAGGCCCTGCTTACGACTTCACCCTCGATCACGTCAAGAACTTCCTCGATTGCGTCAAGTCCCGCAAGCGCCCGAACTGCGACGTCTACGACGGGCACCGCTCCGCCATGGCCTCCCACCTCGGCAACATCAGCTACGTGCAGAAACGCCGCCTGAACTTCGACCCGTGGCGCGAGGAGATCCTCCCGCTCTGACAGCCTCGAACTAGTCAGTACTTGACAGTGGCTAATTTATGAGCCATGATCGTGTCGTGGACTTGAGCCTCGCCGATCTGGCTGAGAAGTCTGGCGTGCCTGCGCGCACGATCCGCTACTATATTTCGCTCAATCTGCTCGAAGGCCCCGTGCAGGGCGGCCGTGGCGCGCGATATACCTCCGCGCATCTGGAGCGGCTGAACGAAATCGGCAAGCTCCAGCGGCGGGGCCTCAGCCTCGCCGAGATCGCCGCTCAAGGGAAGAAGGGCGAACGGCTGCCGGAGCCGGAAGGCGTGTGGCGGTATCCTGCGGCCCCCGGCGTGGTGGTGGAAGTCCGGTCTGGTTTATCGCCGTGGCGGATGCGGCAGGTGCAACGTCTGATCGCGGAGATGGCCGCGAGATTGGAGAGCGAAGAAGATGGCGTTTGAACTTTTGGGCGCCGGTCAGAGGCCGGTGAATCTGGCAATGCAGAGCTTATGGCTCACGGGGCGCGTGCTGCCCGTGGGGGCGGTGTTGCGGGTGAGGCACGAGTTCAGTGTCGGCGGGAAGCGGAAGGTTGAGGCTGTCTACTGCTTCGCCCTCCCGCGCGATGCGGCCCTGCGGCGCTTTCAACTGCGGACGGGATCCTTGGTTTCGCATTCGGAACTGCGTCCTGCTGCGGAGGCGGAAAAGGAATACGAGCGGGGGATCGAACAGGGCTCGCTTGCCGCGCTGGCGCGTCAGTATGGCGACGGGCTGGTGAATCTCGCCGTAGGAAACATCCACCCTGGCGAAACCGTGGTGGTGGATCTGGAGATTGTGGCCGGCGTTGACCTGCGCGATCGCGGATTGCGGTTCAGGTTTCCGTTTACTCTGGCGCCGTCGTACCACAAGCAGGCGATTGCCGTTTCGCCGGAGCCGGGTTGGGGCGAATTGGAACTGCCGGCCGGGCAGTTCGGCGACCTGCTGCTTCCCCGGTGGGCTGAGGACGCAAAGGCCTTGCACCGGGTGGGATTCGATCTCGAACTCGATCTGGGAGCGGAAGTGGAGAAGGCCGGCTCGCCATCGCACCGCATCCAGGTGGAACGAAAGCGCGTGGCCCTGGCTGCGGGCGGCGACTTGCCGGATCGCGATCTCGTTCTCGACGTCGAGGCGGGCGTGGGCGCCCGCGTCCTCTCGGGCGGCCGGCAGATCTCGGGCGTGATTCCCTCCACCGCCTTCGGAGCCGAAGAAACGGGTCCCCGCAGCGTCGTCATCCTCATCGACAGTTCAGGATCGATGTTCGGCGCTCCCTTCGCGCAGGCAAGGAGCGCCGCACTGGCCTGCTTGTCCGCTCTCCAACCCTCCGACACTTTCGGACTGGCCATGTTCAGTGAACAACCCACACTTTGGAAGGACGAAATTGTGGCAGCCACCAAATCGAATCGGGAGGCGGCGCGGGAGTTCCTCGATGCGTGGAACGTAGCGGGCGGGACCGAACTTGGACCGGCGATCAGGACGGTCGCCGGCCTGATCGGCGGTTCGGGGGGCGAAGTGCTGCTGATGACCGATGGCCAGGTTTTCGGTTCGGAAGGAGTCCTTGCCGTCGCGCGGCAGGCAGGCATCCGGCTCCACACTCTTGGGATCGGCTCGGCGAGCCAGGACCGCACCCTGAGCCTCCTTGCGCGGGAAACGGGCGGCGTCTCCAGATTCGTGACGCCCAGCGAACGCGTCGATCAGGCGGCACTCGAGTTGTTTGCCGCAACCGGCCGCCCGGTGGCTTCCGGTATCGAGGCCGAGATCTGCGGAACGCTGACAGTGCCGCCGCCCGAGAGAGTCTATCGAGGCTCCCCTGCCGCTTTCATGGGCCGGCTCGATGAAGGCGCCGAACCGCTGGTAGGGCTCCGTTGGAACGGAGGCCGTCGCGAGTATGCGGCCGCCGATGCCGGAGCCGAAGTCGAAGAGGCGCTCCGTCTGCTTGAAGGGGCGCGCCGCCTCACCGATCTCGACTGCCGCCTCGAAGCCGACGGAACCGGCAAGGAAAGCTCGCGCCTTCGCAAAGCACTCCGGCAGCTCAGCGAGGAGTATGGCCTCGCAAGCCGGGAGATGGCGCTCGTCGCGGTGATGGAGCGCAAAGGAGATGTGCCAGGAGCGGTCCCGCATACCGTGGTTGTACCGGTCGGTCTTCCAGAAAGCATGGAAGTACAAGCGTGCTTTTCACCTCCAGTCATGGGGCCCGCATTTTCGTTCGTTCGCCGCGAGCATTGTTGCGCCAAGTTCGATCAGCCTCCTCCTCCCCCCGACGACCCAGTTGTGCAACTCGCCGCCATGCTCGAAGACGACGGCGGGATGCCCGGCCGGGACCTCTCTGAACGCATCGAGAACTCTCTCGACGCACTCGAGATTCTCATGGCCGCGGGAAGGGCGTTCCGGCCCCACGCGGAGAGGGTAGCGGAATTCCTCGACTCTCTCCAATTGAGCGGCGGCCTGGCCGCGAGATTCGAGGACCTCAAGCAGGAGGTTTTCGATTGTCCGGACCCGCAAAAGGCGGCGGAGGATCTCATGCTGCGGATGGGTAGTCCCTCCGGGAGCCATCAGTAGAGCGGAGTACGATGATGGGGATATGAATCGCCGATCCTTCATCCTCGGGGCCGCTCTCGAATTGCCGGATGTCCTCCGCATGACCGATGGCCGCAAAGCCACCTCCGCGAAGGAGTGGACAAGGTCGAGAAGGCCCGAACTGCTCCGCCTTTTCGAAAGGGAGCAGTTCGGCCGAACCGTCGCGGGCAAAGCCAACGTCAGCTTCGAAAAGGCGGGAATAGAACAGGGGGCCCTTGACGGCAAGGCGGTCAGAAAGCAGATCACGGTTCTGTGGGAAGGCAGGCCGGACGGCCCCAAGGCGGACCTGCTGCTCTATCTGCCGGCCGGGGCGAAGGGACCCGTCCCCGTGTTTGCCGGTCTGAACTTCAACGGCAACCACACTGTTCACGCCGACCCCGGAATCAGGCTCCCGATGATCTGGAGCCGCCAGGAGCCGCACGGCCCCGTTCGTGCCGTCGAATCGCGCCGGGGGACGGACGCCGGTTCCTGGCAGGTCGAGATGATTTTGTCGAAGGGTTATGGGCTGGCCACGATGTACTACTGCGACATCGAGCCCGACTTCGATGGCGGTCTCGAGTATGGCGCGAGAAAACAGTTTCTTCCGGCCGGCAGGAGAGAATTTGCGGCCGATGAGTGGGGCGCGATTGGCGGCTGGGCCTGGGGGTTGAGCCGAATCGCCGACTATCTCGAAAAAGACCGCGACGTGGACGCTCGCCGGATCGCCCTGATGGGTCACTCACGGCTCGGCAAAACCGCCCTCTGGGCCGGCGCGCAGGATGAACGGTTCTCCATCGTGATCTCCAACGATTCCGGCGAGGGCGGCGCCGCCATCTCCAGACGTCCCGTCGGCGAGGACGTCGCCCGCCTCAACAAGTCTTTCCCGCACTGGTTCTGCCGGAACTATCGCGGCTACAGTGGCAACGAGCGCGAACTCCCCTTCGACGCCCACATGCTCATCGCCATGATGGCCCCCCGGCCTGTCTACGTGGCCAGCGCTCAGGAAGACACCTGGGCGGACCCGGAGGGCGAGTTCCTCGCGGCTGCCGAAGCCGGAGTGGTTTACGAACTCCTCGGCAAGAAAGGGCTGGGCACAATGACGATGCCCGAGATCCACCAGCCCATCATGAACACCGTCGGCTACCATGTCCGCGCCGGCAAGCACGCCGTCACCGCCTACGACTGGGAGCAGTACCTCAAATTCGCCCGGCTGCATTGGGGCAAGTAGGCGGGTAGACTGGCAGACAAAGGCAAGGAGGCCATTTCCATGAACGCCATGTTCGACCGGCGCACTTTCCTTGGGACAGGACTGGCGGTCTCAACCGCGTCCCCGGCGGCGGGATCAGCGGCGGGCAAACACCCGCTGCCCTATAACCCCCGCACCCATCAGGCGATGCCCATGCGCAATCTCGGCAAGACAGGCTTTCGCGTCGGGGCGCTCAGTCTTGGCGGGCAGGCGACGCTCGAGATTCCCGGCAAGGAAGCGGAGTCCTTCGCCATCATCAATCGCGCCATCGATCTCGGCGTCAATTACATCGACTCCGCCGCCGGCTATGGCAAAGGAACCAGCGAGAGAAACATCGGCGCCGTGCTGAAGACGCGCCGCAAGGAGGTCTTCGTCACCAGCAAGACCGCCGACCGCACCTACGACGGCTCCATGCGCTTGATCGACCAGACGCTTACCAACATGCAGACCGATCACCTCGACCTCTGGCAGATCCACAACCTGCAAACCAGGAAAGAGCTCGAGCAGATCTTCGCGCCCGGCGGCGCGATGAAGGCCCTGCAGAAGGTCCGCGATCAGGGTCTGGCCACCTTTCTCGGCGTCACCGGACACTACGAGCCGGAGGTGCTGGTCGAGGCCCTGAAACGCTTCCCGTTCGACACCATTCTGATGGCCGTCAATGCAGCCGACCGCCACTACCTGAGCTTCATTGAGCACCTGCTCCCGGTGGCGCAGGAGATGGGCGTCGGTACCATCGGCATGAAGATCGCCACTCGAAGCCGCATGCTCTCCACCTGGACGCCGCCCCCGCTCGATCAGCAGCCGGAGCGCTATCGCACCGCCAAGTCTGGCACGATCACGATCGAAGAAGCGCTCGCTTACAACATGACGCTGCCGCTCAGCACCAACATCATCGGCGTGGACAATATCCCTCAACTCGAGCAGAATGTCGCCTTCGCCGCGAGATTCAACCCGCTCAGCGAAGCGAAGATGCGCGAACTCGAGAAGCGGACGCTGCCCATCGCGAGACAGGCCCTTTATTTCCGCAGGTGGGATCTCGGCGCCTGAGGACTGGCAGTCCTTTCCAATTCGCGCCCGCCTCGGCTCCCACAGAGAGGAATGCGGGTTCTTCAGCCCTCGGGTTTCCGCCCTGCTGTGATGCGACGGCTGGACGAGCAGACTTTCGGCGAGGCAGGGGTTCTACACGACCACGCCATTGAGGGAATACCCATCCATGTCCGCAGCGTCGGCGTCCTGCAATTTCGTGAATTCCAGTGAGTCGGGGCCCGAGGGTGGCCGCGCCGAAGTCCCGCTGACGCCCCGGCAGAGCTTTGGTCTCCTCACGATGTGGGAACGGGATGGAAAGTTCCGCGCCGGAGCCAAGTGGCATTACACCGGCGTCCAAAGGCTGAAGGCGGATCCGTATTGAACCACCGGGTCGCGAGCCCATTCCATCTTCGGACTCATGGGGGGGAACGGCGCTTCGGCCAGCCCGCGCGCCCGCCGGCCGGCTTGCTTAGCCTCTAATGGCCTCCTGTTTGACACGTGACCCCTGGCGAAACGGCGCTAGATGCCGATTATACTAAGGGGTGCCTCGCGGGCCATCCATGGAAGCGACTCGAGAGCACAAGATCCGGGTCTTGTATGAACGCGCTCTGACGATCCCCGCGGAGGGGCGGGAGGCGTTCCTCCGCCAGACGTGTGTCAACGAACCTGATCTGGTCCAGGCTGTGCTCGAGCTCTTCAACCCGGCCCCCGCTCAGCAAACGCGCGGAGCGGGATGGATCGGGCCCTATCGCGTCGAGCGGCTCCTCGGCCGCGGCGGCATGGGCGAGGTCTGGCAGGCGGTGCGCGACGACGGTACATTCCGCAAGCTCGTCGCGATTAAGCTCATGACCACGCCGCTGGAAGGCGAAGGGCAGTTCCTGCAGCGATTCCGCCAGGAGATGCAGGTCCTGGCCAACCTCGACCACCCTGGCATATCCCGCATCCTCGACGGCGGCGAACTGAGCGACGGCCGGCCCTACATGGTGATGGATTTCATCGACGGCCTTCCTCTCGACAAACACTGCGACGAACGCCGCCTCTCGATCGAGGACCGCGTCCGGCTCATCATCCAGGTTTGCGAGGCTGTCGATTACCTCCACAAAGCCGGCGTGATTCATCGGGACCTGAAGCCGGCCAACGTCATGGTCACCACGAGCGGGCAGGTGAAGCTGCTTGATTTCGGCATCGCGCGCGTGAACACCATCACGGCCGATCCGATGATGACCGCCCCCCAGCACCGGCTCCTGACGCCCGGCTATGCGAGCCCGGAGCAGATGGCGGGCGAGACCTGCACGCCGCGCTCGGACATCTACTCCTTAGGGGCGGTCCTCTACCGGCTTCTGACTCAGCAGACACCCTCGCTGTCGGCCCCGACCGCTCCCAGCGGATTCCTCACCACGGGGCAGGGCGCCGCCGCAACGACCGCGAAGCCGCTGCCGCAGCACCAGCTCGGCGACCTCGACGGCATCGCGATGAAGGCGCTCGAGCACAATCCGGCCAAGCGGTACGCCACGGCGCTCGAACTCGCGGAAGACCTGAAGAGATTCCTCAGGGGCGCGCCGGTGACTGCGCGTTCCGCCTCCGCGGCCGAGCGCTTCACAAGGTTTGTTCACCGGAGGCCCGCTTTCGTCATGACCGGCGCTCTGGCGGCCGTGCTCGCCGCCGCGGGAGGCGTGTTCTTCCTTCGGCAGCCCAAGAGCGTACCGCCGCCGCCCGCGTCCCCGCCGGTCGAAGCCTCAACGCCGATATCTGCTCCCCAGCAGTTACAGAGTCCGCCTCCAAAGCAGGACTCGCCAGTGGCCCCATCAGACCCGCTTCCGGCCGCGGAGAAAGGGCCTCAGCAGCGCCGCCCGGCCGTTGTTGTCCCGCCGCCAGCGCCGGCCGCTGCGACAGTCTCCGGGAAGGTGGAAGCTCCCGCGGTTCAGCCGCCCGCCGTGATCGCTCAGCCACCCGCTCCTAAGCCGGCGCCCGCCGCGCCCGTTGCGCCCGCCGGGTGGCAGGACCGCCTCACCAACGTCACCATCAAAGTGGCCACGGCCAACAGGGCGTTCGAGCAGAAAAGGCAGGAGTTGTCTGCGAGCGGTTTGTCGCCAAGCTCGGAACTGGTGTCTTCGAGCCAGCAGATGCAAACTTGTCTTGACGCCGCGCAGACTTTCGCCAAATCTGGGGATTGGGAATCGGCCCAGGATTACCTGGGCCGCGCCGATGCTTTTGCAACCAGATTGATGAGGGCCCTTGGGCGCTGATCGTCTGGAAGTGTTAAACCAGTTTTTGATTCCGGGAGCGGCGCAGATTCCGCTTTCTGATTTTGGAGGGATGAAGATGACGCGATATCAGCGGCGGAGCCTGTCCACGCTCCAGGCCGCATTGTTCACGACGGCGATCTCTCTGGCAATTGGCTCGCCCGCGCTCGGCCAGGCGGCCAAGGCGCCTCCGGCTTCGACACCTGCTCCGGCGGCGCCCAAAGCCCAGCCGGCCAAGCCGCCCGCCGCTCCAGCGGCGAAGAAGCCGGCCGCCGCCAAGGTGCGTCCGGTCGACCAGATCAAGAAGATGGTCGGCCTCAAGATGCCCGAGGCCGCCATTCTGAACCAGATCAAGGCTTATCCCGGCGGCGTGACGGCAACCGCCGACGAACTCATCGAATTGAAGACCATGGGCGCCTCCGACGCCATCATCCTTGCCCTCAGCGGAGGCGGCGGCGCCGTCCCGGCGCCTGCGGCGGCGCCAACTCCGGCAGCCCCCGCAGCCGCTCCGGCCCCTGCCGCGGCGCCTGCCTGGAACACCGATCTCTCCACCATCCAGTGCGAGGCCGCCCCGGTGTCGCGCAAGCGCGTCATCGCCGTCGACGAAATCGACTTCGGCACAGTCCAAAGGCCCGACGAGAAGATCTTCGGCAGCAACGTCGATGTCGGCAAGGGCATCCAGGCGATGTTCGTGAAGCGCCTGGTCGAGCAGGGTAAATTTACCGTCGTCGAGCGCAGGAAAGCCCAGGAGATCCTCAAGGAGCAGGATTTCGCGCAGAGCAGCCGCGTCAAGCGCGGCACCGGCGCCCGCACCGGCCGGATCACCGGCGCCGACGCCATCCTCATGGGCACCATCACCGTCTTCGGCCGCGATGACAAACGCAAGAGCATCGGCGGATTCGGAGGCGCATGGCCCTGGGCCGGCCTCGCGAAGTTCAAATGGGGCAGCGACAAGTTCGTCCTCGCCGTGAGCTACCGCCTCGTCGATGCCGAGACTTCCGAGATCATTGAGCAGGGCGAGGCCCGCGGCGAAGCTGTCCGCAAGAGCAAGGGCCTGGATGGCGCGGCCTACTGGCCCGGCGCCGGCGGCGGCGGCGGTTTTACCGATGAGCAGCGCGCCGCCCAGGTGATCGCCGGCGAAGCCACCATCGACTGCGTCGACAAACTCGGCGCGGACCTCAACGCCAAGGAAGAGAAGATCCCCCGCAAAGCCTGGGAGGTCGAAACGCGCATCGCCGAAATCAGCGGCAAGCAGGTCTATCTCGCCGCCGGCAGCAACGACGGCGTCAGCAAGTGCGACCGCTTCGAGATCTTCCGTGTCGTCAAGGAGATCATCGAGCCGACCACCAAGGAAGTCATTGACTTCGAGTTGAAGCAGACCGGCGAACTGCTCGTCACCGAGGTGCGCGAGCGCGTCGCCATCGGCGCCTATAACGGAACCGAAGCGCCCGAAGTGAAGTTCCTGGCCAGGCGCAAGACCGGAGCGAAGTGATGCGGATCCCCCTCCTTCTGCTTTCAGCCGCGGTGGCCGCGAATGCGCAGCCCAAGCGCAGCGTCGCGGTAAACGACTTCGAGTACTCGGCGGTCCGGACCAGCGTTCAGGCCATCTTCGGCACCCAACTCGACATCGGGAAGGGCATCAACGCGCTGATGGTCAACCGGATCGCCAAGGATGGAGCCTTCCGCGTGGTCGAGCGCGCCAACGTCGGCGTGGTCCTGAAGGAGCAGGACTTCGGCGCCAGCGGCCGTGTCAAGCAGGGGACGCAGGCGCGCAGCGGCCAGGTCCGCGGGGCCGACTATACCCTCATGGGCGACATCGTCGTCTTCGACCGGGACGACCGCAATCGCGGCGCCTACGGCGGCGGCGGAACTGCGGCCGGAGGCGGCTTCGGCGGCGCTGGACGCAGCGAGGGCAAGGCTGTCGTCGTGCTCGCCTACCGCCTGGTCGACAACGAGACCTCGGAGATCCTCCTCTCTGGCGAGGCCCGCGGAGAATCCAAACGTTCGAGCACCCGCGGTTTCGGCGGCTTCTGGACCGGAGGCGTCGCCGCAGGCGGAGGCGTCGATTTCTCCGCCGCGAACTTCGCCGAAACCATCATCGGCGAAGCCACCATCGCAGCTTGCGATAAACTCGCCGCCGACCTGGCCTCCAAGTCCAGCCAGGCGGCGCAACCCAAGGATGTCGAAATCGAAGCTCTCGTGGCCGCCGTCGAGGGCGGGCAGGTCTACTTGAACGCGGGCTCGGCCGCCGGCGTTCAGGCCGGCGACAAGTTCGTCATTCAGCGGGTCGTCAAAGAAGTTCGGGATCCCGTCACCAAGGAGGTTCTCGACGCCGTGCTCGAAAACGCGGGCGCCGTCATCATCACCCAGGTTCGCGAAAAGGTCTCCATTGGAACCCTCCAGGGAGGTGGCGCCGTCAAACCAGGCGACAAGGCGGTCAAGCAATGATCGCGACACTGGCCGTATTCATGTTCCTCCAAATGCAGCCGGCGCCGGAGACTGCGATGACTCTGGCCATGCTCGAAAAGGTCCGCGCGCCCGGTCCGGCGCAGATCGGAATGCTCAACAGAGCTCTCGAAGCCGATCTCGCCGCGGCCCGCCAGTCCGGCAGGCTCTCCCCGTTGCAGCGCGACGCCTTCTCCCGCGCCTCCTCCTATCTGGCCGGAATCGGGCCCACCTCGGATTGGTCGATGCGCGCCCCGATGGCTCAGGCATGGCGTCGCGTCGGCGAAGGCATGGAACTGGGCGGACTGCCCTATGACCGCTCCGGCGCCCTCGCCGGCTACCGCAATTCTTTCATCTGGATGGAGCAGCTCCCCGGTCAGAGCCCGCAGGACCCGGCGCTGCGCGGCGACCTCTACTTCGTCGCCGGCAGAGTGCGCGCTCTGGGCGGGAGCATCCCCGTCTGGGCCAGCGTCCCCATCGGCCAGGAACCGCAGCGGCAGCGCGGCATCCCCGACGAGTATCTCCAGCAGCCCGAACGCAGGGAAACGCTGCTGCCCGTCGAAGTCCCCAAGGACGGCCTCAGTCCTGAAGAACTGCAAAAGGCTATGGCCCTCGAGCAACGCTTCAATGGCGCTACGGTCTCCGTGATGGCCGCGCGCAGCCTTGTCGATTCCCTGAGAAACCGGCTCGACGCTCAAGGCCTGCAACTGAACGCCGAGACCTTCGGCCGCTACGAAGGCATGCTGGCCAGCTACGACCGCGCCCGCACGGCTCTGGCTGCGCGGAATTGGAACGTCGCCGCGGAACAGATCGATATCTCCATCGGCTACGCCCGAAGAATCCTCGGCGAAATGGGGCGCTGAGCCCCGCCTGCCGGCCTATTTCGTCTTCGCCCACTCCGCGTACAGCTTGTCCACGCGCGCCTGCGCCGTCTCCTCCGGATGCAGCACCACCCGGAACCGGAACCGGATCGACTGCTTCGGCTCCATCTTGTGGCTGCCGTCCTTGGATTTGTCCCGTGTGAAATCGCGGATTCCAAAAGGATTGGCGGCGAAAAGGCCATAGCCGCGGGAGTGCCAGTAGGTCGGTGCGCGGAAGCTGGACGGGTGCTCCAGGATCGCGATGCCCACCTTCTTGCCCTCGAGCGTGCCTGAGTAATCGACCCAAGGGAACGCCTTGCCCCAGACGTCCTTCTCGAGTTCCGCCCCGGTCGAAGAGACCATCTTCCCGTTCTTGGACTTCTCGGTCATTTCGTCGCGGATACGGATCGCGAAGAACCCTTCCTTTGTGTCCCCCCACGTCACCGCGTCCAGCGCCGTGAACGTCACATCCAGGTCGACCATCCGCAGCGTGGGGTGCGAGTGGAACGTCATCTTCCGTGTCTCCCGCAGGAGCGGCTTGCCGTCCGGGGTGCTCCAGATGTGCACGCTGTCGATGGTCCCCTGCTTCTTCCCGTCCTTTACCTTTGGCGTTCCATCCAGCTTGATCACGCCGCGGGGAGCCTTGAGCGGCCGGTCGGATTTCTCGTTGATCCAGAAATCGATCCCGTTCACGAGGCCGTGGGTGAACCAGAGGCCGCGGTGATGCGGGTGGTCAGTGGTCTCCCCTTGCACCTTCTCCATCGGATAACGGCGCGTCATGATCAGGCCGTCGGCCATCCGCAACGGGTGCAGGTATGGCTTGGGCGCCGCCTCTCCGGCGACGTAGAAGGTCGTGAATGGCTTGCCGTCGATCTCCACCTCGATCTTGTCGGGGGAGGGCGTGAACTTGACTTGGGCCGCCATCGGCAGCGCCGCGAGAAGAATAAGGACAACTCGTTTCATCGATGTCTAGTGAATCACATTCGCGATCAGGTTGCCGCAGGCGTCGAGACGCACCCGCCAACCCGGCGGAATCAGCGTCGTCGCGCCCTCGTCCAGGATCAACTGCGGTCCCGCCAGCCAGCGCGACCCCACCGCATCCCTCGTCCTCGGCGGGAAA
The DNA here is from genome assembly GCA_964461075.1 of uncultured Solibacteraceae bacterium. Classification (GTDB taxonomy): domain Bacteria; phylum Acidobacteriota; class Terriglobia; order Bryobacterales; family Bryobacteraceae; genus JACADU01. The sequence goes on from CAYWST010000128.1 coordinate 12,733, forward strand.
TTGTGCCAGCCACCATTTGTGTAGACCCGCCGGTCCGCGAGCACCTCACCCTTTCCCGGGGAGATCGCGCGGAGGTCGGGCTTCGGCGTCGCCACTCTTGCACGCAGCCGCAGCGTCACCACTTCGATCTCGCGCGACGGACTCGAATAGCCGTAGGTTTTCTGATGCAGCTCATGAAACGGCTTGCCCGGATTGCGAGGCGTCCAGGGGACTGTCAATTCGTAGCTTTGACCCCGGTAGCGAAGGTCCGCCGCGCGCTCCGTTTTTGATCCCGGCATGTCGCTCCCGGCCCTGGACTCCAACATCTGGAATGCGGTTTCGAAATCGCCGCGGTTCAGAACCGAGATCGAGTAGTCCCGAATCCGGTCCGCCAACAAGATACCGAGCGCTGAGAGCGCGCCTGCAAGTCTAGGGACCAGGACCGTTCGGATTCCCAGTTCTTCCGCGATCTCGCACGCGTGCAGCCCGCCGCATCCGCCGAACGCCACCAGCGTGAAGTCGCGCGGATCGTGGCCGCGCTCGGTCGAGACTACCCGGATCGCCCGGCTCATTGTTGCATTGGCAACGCGCAGGATCCCCGCCGCCGCCTTCGACGCCGTTAACCCCAGTTCTCTTCCTAGCTTCGAAATCGCTTCGTGCGCCCGATTCGGATCGAGCCGCAGCGCCCCGCCGGCCAGTTGTGAAGCGGCGATGCGGCCCAGAATGACATGCGCGTCGGTCACCGTCGGCTGTGAGCCCGAGCCGTAACACGCCGGGCCCGGATCCGCGCCCGCGGATTCAGGCCCCACCCTCAATAGACCGCCCGAGTCCATCCGCGCGATCGACCCGC
>CAYWST010000129.1:0-13498 GCA_964461075.1 uncultured Solibacteraceae bacterium
CTCACTCGCCCGTCACGGTAAACTCCCTGGTCACTCCGCCTGCGTTGATGACGTAGACGGTCTGGCCGGAGGCTGGCCGGACGTGGACGGCGTAGATGCCGGGGTACACGGAGTTTCTGCTGACGACGTCGACGACGGTCCCGCTGCCGGATTTCACGGTGACTGTGGGCTTGGCGCCGTCGATGGGAAGGCCGGCTTCGTCGGTCAGGCGGAAGTGAGCGGCCCACCAGAGCGTCTGGCCGATCTTGCCGGCGGCGGTGGACTCGGTGATTTTGATGCCCGAAACCGCGCCGGTGGAGACCCCATGCCAATAAGGGATCGAGAGCGCGTATTCGGCTCCGTCGCAGCGGACGCGGAGGTGGCCGTCATACTGGCCCGGTTTCCAGTCCGCGCCCTTCCACTTGACGACCACCCACGACTCACCGGCCGCGGGGATGTCGACACGTTCCGGCTCGGCAACCGGTGCTCCGCCCTCGCGGGGTTCGGCCAAGACGGCGCAACTGGCGTTTTCGGCGCCGATGTTCACGAGCTTGACGGCCTTGGATGTGTCGAAAGAGCCCCGGCTTGACCCGAAGTGCAGCGAGGTCGGATAAGCGGTGACGGTGGTGGCGAGAGCGGCATCGAGATTCAGCCGGCCGGCGCCCTGCTTCATCACCGGGAGCGGCTTGCCTCCGTCCACGATGGGTGTGGCGGTGTTGATGATCAGCGAGCGGTAGTGCCGCGGATCGAGTCCAGGGCGCTGTCCGAGGAGGACGGCCATCGCGCCAGCGGCATGGGGGCTGGAGAAACTGGTGCCTGAGGCCATCGCCCAGCCGCCGGAGGCGCGGGCGGACCAGACCTCCGAGCCCGTCGCGACAAGGTCGGGTTTGATGCCAATCGTGGACATGCCGGGGCCGGCGCTCGAGGAAGAAGCGATGGCGTTGGGTGAGTTGTCGTAACGCTGCCACGCGAGCGGGATTCTGCCGTCCGCTTTTGCGCCATTGGCGACTGTCTGCCGCAGTTTCTGCCCATCCGAATAAGAGACCATGAAGGCCGGAATTCTCTCCGAGGCCATGCTCATCGTGAAGGCGGCGGGCGATTCGGCGAGCGCCATGACGATCATGGCGATTGCGCCGGCGCGGCGCGCGTTTTCGCCCTTGACGGAGAAATTGCAGCCGCCGCGGTCGATCAAGGCGATCATGCCCTGAAGTGAGTTGGCGGGCAGCGCGGAGCAACCCCACGTGCCGGGGGCGATCTGCTGCACTTCAGCGAGCGGTCCGGTGATGGCCGAGGCGATCCCCATCTCGGTGTTGTTGCCGGGGAGGGCCATGACTTCGAGTCCGCCGGTGGCCTCGACCTTCGCGGCCAGCAGGCGCGCGTGCGTGTGGTTGCCGACGAGGACGCCCCACTCGCCGAGGTGCGGATTGGTCAGCGTGGACCACTCAGGGCCCTCATTGCCGGTGGAGCGGACGACCATGACGCCCATCGAAACCATGCGTTCGCAGACATCGGTATAGATGTCATCCTCGGGGCGCAACAAGTGCCGGTTGGTATGGAGGCTCATATTGACGACGTCCATTCCGTCGGCTGCGGCGTCCTCGAACGCGAGCAGCAGCGCGTCATCGCTACCGATCGGCGAGGATTGGTTGGTGAGCATCTTGTAGTTGCCGATGTAAGCTGCCGGGGCGACGCCGCTGACCCGCGCGAGACCGGATTCGGCCGGGCTTCCCGCGGCGACGCTAACGACGCCGGTACCGTGGCCGACATCGTCGTTCGCATGCGGCGAGTCGCCGGCGGGGACATAGCCGCGGGCGACGATGACCTTGCCGTTGGTGAGCGCGAGATCGGCGGCGCGATTGGCGCGGGGGAATCCCTCGAGAGCGGGCAGGCCGGGATCGGCGAGTGCGGGATGGCGAGCGTCCACGCCGGTGTCAATGATGCCGAGCTTGACCCCAGATCCGGCGTTGGTCTCGCCCCCAATGCGCTGCCAGCCTTCGGGGACCATGTGGGTGACGAGGCTCGCGTCGAGATCGGGTTCGACGCTAGAGACGGGCACGGCGCGTTTGACTTGATCAAGAGACTTGAGTTTCTCCGCGGAGTCGAGATCCATTTCGACGAAGAAAGCGTTGGCGACGAGATCGACGGCGCCATAAACGCGGCCGCCGATTCTCTCAATGGCGGAGCGGGCCGTTGTCTGGCGGGCGCGGACGGCCTCGCGCGCACGGAGTAATCCGGCTTCGCGGGCGATGCCGCGGAGGCCCTTGAAGCGCGCGGCTTCCGCGGCGGCGGGCGGATCCTTGAGTTCAACGATCCAGCGCTGGCGCGAAGTTGAAGAGGCGGGCGGGTCAAACTGAATCCGGCCTGCTGCGCTCCAAAGGCCCCAGCCGCTCTCCGGACGGCGGCCCCGGCGATCAGAGGCCTCGGATGCCGCGCTGGAGTGGGCGCGGGCTTCGGCAAGAATCAAAACCGCGTCGCCCTGACCTCCACCGGATTGACCTTCAGCGATCCACTCGGCGTTTTCGGTGGCGCCCGCCGCAGCCAGAAAAGGGCCGGCAAGACGGATGGCGTTGATGCGGTCACGGAGGCGTCCGCCGAAGCGGGTGGCGATCAAATCACCTTCGCCTGAAGGAGGCGCGAAGAGGAGGAAGGCGTCTTCCCCGCCGGCGGATTCGCCTCCCCAATCCAGGGATCGGGTCCACCCTCCGGCCCAGACGGCGCCATCAGCGCTCAGCTCAATGCCGGTGACGTGCTCCTCCCGCGCGCCTCCGAACAGGCGGGCCCATTCCAGAGATTTGCCATCGGCGGAGAAGCGGGCGAGGAAGCCGTCCTGCATGCCGGCGGGCGAGCCGAGGGCTCCCGGCAGTTCGGGAGAGCGGGTCTCGCCGCCGATGATCACGCGGCCCTGCGCGTCGAGGGCGAGTGCGGCGACGCGTTCATATTCGATGCCGCCGTAGAAGGTTCCCCACTCGATCGAGCGGGCGTCGGGGGAGAGTTTCACGACGAAGGCGTCGTTGTTGTAGGAGGCGGGCGCTTCGCGGAAGGCGCCTCGGGTGACTGGAAAGTCGCGTGAAGCGGTTTCGCCGGCGATGTAGGCCGCTCCCTTCGAATCGAGAACAAGCGCGCGGGGGAGATCGTGGCCGGAGCCGCAGAGATAGGTTCCGTAGACGAGTGCGGTTCCCAGGGCGTTGAGTTTGGCGGCGAAACCGTCATAGCCATAGCCCGAGCAAGGCTTGGCCGCCAGGACCCCCTGCGTTGTCTGGAGATCGTCGGAGAAGGTCTGGCCGACGATCACGGCCTGCCCTTCAGCGTCGACGGCGAGGGCGTTGGCCTGATCGTTTTCGGCGCCGCCATAGTATGTCGAATAGAGGAGGCGGTCGCCTTGAGGCGTCAACTTCAGGACGAAGGCATCGCCGGCGAGAGCCTGGGGATTGCCGCTGGTCCTGCGGAACGCTGTGGCGGAAACGGGGAAGTCGCGCGAATAGGTGACACCCGCGACATAGACCGCTCCGTTCGAGTCGACCACGACGGCGGTGGCCTTATCCGTGGCCGAGCCGCCGATGATGGCGCGCCAGATCACGGCGCCCGTTGTGGTGGTTTTCTGAATGAACACGTCTCCGGGGTAGATGTGTTTGGACGGGCGTGCGCTCAAGCCGCCTCCGGCTTCGTTCAGATCTTCGGAACTGGTCGTGCCCGCGATGTAAATGGCGCCCGAGCCGTCGCGGGCGATTGCCGTGGCCTCATCGGGGGCCTTGCCGCCCCACCAGGAACCGGGCGTCAGAAGCCCAAGCGCGATTATGGAGTTGAGGAGCATGTTCGATCTCCTTGCCCGCGCTCAGCACTCGCGGAGCGTCTTGAATCCCATCAGCCGGCCCATACGTTCGATGGCGTGGGAGTGGTCGCCGTAGAAAATGACGCGGTGCAGGCCGCCCGAGTAGCCTTCGGCGAACTTGCGGGCGTCTGCAACCTTGGTGACGATTTTTGTGCGGCAGCCGCGGCGGTCGTCAAGGTTGGAGGTAACCTGACCTGTGGAGACGAGGAACGTTTTGGGATGAGAGAACTTGCCGCAGGTGATGGTCTCGCCGACGGGCATTTGGACCTGCAGGGAGACGCCTTTTTCATCCTCCATGTGTGTCCTGAGGGCGTAAGGCGACGGCTCGGCGTTGAGGCCGCGGAGCCGCGTTGCGCTGACGCAGTGTGCGTGGATGACCTCGTTGCGGCTGGTGTCGAAGGTGGGATCGGAGACGAAGCCGGGTTTGCCGGAGTAAGAGGTGACGAGCAGTTGGGTCATCGTTGAGGGGAAGTCGGCTTCGCAGACGCCGTACATGCCGGCATCGTTGAGCTTCGAGAAGGCGACGCAGGGGTAGGCGGGCAGGTCGCGGCGGCGGAAGCCGCCGAGGCAGTCGATGGTGAGGGCGTTGGCGGCGCGGCGGCGCATGACTTCGAGCGCGCCAAGGTAGAAGCGCATGGAGTCGCGGACGTCGGATGATTTCGGCTCGACGATGCGGAGGGCGCCCTTCCTGAATTCGGCGGCTGCTTCTTCGGCCTCTCTGCCGTTGACCTCCTGGTATGCCTCCTTGAATTCCTCGTAGGGAGGAAGCTCGACACGAGTGCCGAACTGATCACTCCAGGCCTGGTAGGCGGATGCGTTGGCTTCGGGACGCACGACGAGCACTTTGCTGTTGGCGACATGGTGCATGGCTCGAAGCATGTAGAGGTGTGGAACGATGTCGTTGTAGTCGCTGCTGTTGACCATGTCGGCTTTCTTGCCCTTTTGGATGTAGCCGGCGAAATTCATGAAGGCCCAACTGGTGAGCGGACGCTGGAAGAGCAGCAAGGGGGTCTCGAGTTTGTCGAGCGCCTGGAACTGGGGTCCGGTGCTGGTGGTGAGGTCGAGGACGAGGATAGCGTCGGCGCCGGCGGTGCTCTTCACCCACGGATCGATGTCCTTTTCCGATTGCAGCAGCGCGCCACCGGTGAATCGGACGACGCCGGGATGCCTGGCTTCGAGTTCAGCGAGGCGCTTGTCGATACCGGCGATCTCCTGTTTGAGGTTGATGTCAGGGTAGGGCCAGGTGATTCTGGTTGCGGCGAGGTAGACCTTGCTGACGACGGCGGGTCCGGCCCAGGGATCGGTATCGGAGGCGGCCCGTAGCGGCAGCGTGGTGGCGCCGAGGCAAAGGGCGAAATTGCGCCTGGAGATGGATGCTGTCAACATGCCAGAAAAGTATCAGATACGGAGGTCCGATTCAATCCGGTAGGGCCGCTCGTTCACGCGCGCTTACTAGATTCAGAGAGGCAAGAAATTGTGGCAGGCACCATTTTTGGGCGGGGGTGTCTGGTGTCAGACTTTTTCGGGAACGACGTAGGGCTTGCGGTAGGGGCGGGTGAGCATCTTTGTCGCTTCCGGGTCGCCCTTGAAAGTCCAGGTCTTTTCGTCCCAGTGCAGGGTGCGGCCGACCCGGTAGGCGATATTAGCCATGTGCATCAGGGTGCAGGACATGGCGCCCTCTTCAATCTCGGCGGTAAGGTCCTCGCGCTTGCGGCTGCGGACGGCGGCGATGAAGTTTTCGAAGTGGTTGTCGCGGGCGGTCCTGGCGGGGCCGGGCTTGCCGTCGCGGCCGAGGAAGCTCCAGTACTTGTTGTAGCCGTCGATGACCAGGTAGCCGTTGGAGCCGTAGAAGGTGTTGCCGATGGTGTTTCCTGCGCGTTCGCCGCCGATGCCAGCCTCGTGATTGCTATACCAGTGGCGCACTTCGAAGGTCATCATCTTGGGCTTGCCGTCGACCATGAACTCCCAGGAGGCGCTCAAGGTGTTGGGCGTTTCCTGGTCGTCGTCGAACATGAATTTCCCGCCGATGGCGGCGATTTTGGTGGGATGAGTGACACCGAGACCCCAGCGGGCGATGTCGACCTCGTGGATGCCCTGGTTGCCGAGGTCGCCGTTGCCGGTATCCCAGAACCAGTGCCAGTTGTAATGGAAGCGGTTCTTGGTGAAGGGGCGCAAGGGGGCGGGACCGGTCCACATATCGTAGTCGACGCCGGGGGGAACGGGCTCGACGGGCGTCTTGCCGATGGTGTTGCGGGCCTTGAAGCAGAGTCCGCGGGCCATGTAGACTTCTCCGAACTCGCCGTCGCGGAGTTTTTGGACGGCTTCCTGTAGCGCGGCGGATGAGCGGCTCTGGCTGCCCTGCTGAACCATGCGGTTGTACTTGCGGGCGGCGGCGACGATCTGGCGCGACTCGAACACGTTGTGGGAGGCAGGCTTCTCGACGTAGACGTCCTTGCCGGCCTGGCAGGCCCAAATGGTCTGTAGTGCGTGCCAGTGATTGGGGCTGGCGATGGAAACGGCGTCGATATTCTTATCGTCGAGGACCTTGCGGATATCCCGGAAGGTCGGCACCGGTTTCATTTCGCGCTTCTGCAGTTGACCGATGAAGCGCTCGGAGTGGGAATCGTCGACGTCGACCAATGCTGCGAGTTCGACGTTCGGCATATTGGTCCAGGCGCTCATGTGGCTGCCGCCACGGCCTCCACAGCCGACCACGGCGACTCGCACTGTGTCATTCGGGCTGTTCTGTGCGCGAGCCGGCCGGGCGGCGACCGCGGCCGAACTCATCAGAAAATAGCGGCGATTCATCCTTAACCTCCATGCAGCGGCATGACTCGCCGCTGTCCAAGGGCATTATACAGCGGTCACTTCAGCCGGGTTCTGTACTCAATCTTCCTCAGCGCGGCGACGGTGGAGTAGGAGGCGAAGCCGAGGGGGATATTGAGGTCGATTTCGCCGGGACGCAGTTCGACACGCCGTCCGGTGTACTCGACCTCAATGAACTGCTCGTCGTCGATCCAGCCGCGGATGTGGGTGTCCGTCACGACGAGCCGGAATTTATACCAGCGGCCGTTGACGAAGTCCTTGGACGTGGAGGTTTCGTTTTCGGAGGCGTCGTTGCCATCGAGACTGGAGAGCCCAACCAGCGTGCCGCCCCAGCCGCCGTTGATCCAGGTGCAATAGGAGTCCTTGACGGGGAAGGTGATGCCTGCGAAGAAGTCGCCGCCGGAGACACGCTGCGCTTCGAAGCGGATCTCGTATCCGGACTTGGGGAACTGGCCAGTCCAGGTGACGCCGGTGAGGTAACCGGCGCCGAGAACGATGGCGCCATCTTTGACCGCGACCTTGCCGCGGCCGGTGAAGCCGGTTTCCTTCCAACCCTGAAGGGATTTGCCATCGAACAGCGGGGTCCAGACGACGGGCGGCGCGACGCCCGCGGCGGCGGCGCGCTCGCGCAGCAGGCGGCCGGGTTCGCCGGGGGAGTCACGGAAGAGGACATCGGTCACGCCTTCGTAGCTCGAAAGGGCCGCGGCGGCTTGCTTCCACTGGTCGGGGCTCTTCTCTTTGAAGGTTGCGGCGAGGTCGAGGGCGATGGCGAGGTAGGCGGCGCGAGCGCGGGCCTGGTTGTCGCCGGCGAGGTCCTTTTCGATCAGCGGTCGGAGTTTGTGCTGCAGGCCACGTAGTTGGGCCGAGGCGTCGGTGAGCGGCTCGATGTTTTCGGGCTGCTCGATCGGCGTGCGGTGATTCTGCCGGGCGACGATTTGCGAGAGATTGACGAGGCGATCGCCGAAGCGGGTGACGGTTTCGTCGGGCAGATCGTCGCGACTGGTGTTCTTGTAGGCGTCGCCGAGTCTCCAGCCCTGCGAGGTGATCCACTTGTGGCCCTTGATGACTCCGATGATGGTGGCGGAGGTGGCGGCGTTGTTGTCGGCGTCCCAGCCGAAGTTGAACGCATGGCGGATGGTCTCGACGAAATCGCCTTTGCCGTAAAGCAGGGCGGCCAAAGTCCCGGCGCCGTTGAGCAGGACGCCGTTCAAATCGCGGATGTCGATCTTGCCGTTCGTGGGCGGGTAGAGGGTGTAATTGTCGCGGATGAGTTTTCGCGTGGCGCGCCAGTCGGAAGGGTTTTCGCGATGCCAGCGGCGCACGTCGTCGAGGATGGCGCGCATGCGGCTCTTCGCGTCGATCGAGGCGGCGCCGGCGTCGAGGATGGCGTTGATGTCGGCAGTGGTAAAGGACACTGCGATCATGGAGGCGAACAACTGCGCCGATTGAGCGGGCTCGCCGTCGATGGAGGTGTGGACGTAGTGGAGCGCGATGCGGGCGGCGGTCTGGGGCTTGCCGGGCGCGATGAGTCCCCAGGATTCGCTGACGAACTGGCCAGAGAGGTTGAAGGGCGCCCATGGATTGAGCAGCGAATTGCCTGTCAGCGGCGGTTCTATGCCGAGATCGAGAAGCTGCCGGAGATATTTGTGGGAGCACCAGATGCGGCGGTTGATGTGCTTGCGCCAGAGCTCGGCGATGCGGGGATAGGGGATGAGGATCTGCCCGGTCTTTTCCATTTCGACCAGATAGATCCACTCGATGTCAGTGTCGTCGTCGGTCCAGGCGCCGTCGGGGAGTTCGGGCGTGTAGGTGGCGACATTGCCCGGCTCGTGGGTGTATTTGTTTTCGTGCTTGAGGCCATTGAGGTCACCGATGATCTGGCCAAGGAGACCGCCGCGGATTTTGTCCTCCAGGGAGTTGGAATCGGGGACGGATTGAGCCTGAGCACACAAGACGGCGCCAAGCAAAACAGGCAGGAACCGGGACGGCATGGCCACTAGTCTACGCGAAGCGGAGAATCTCGCTCAGCCCTCCATTTGGGATAGCCTAGTCTCTGGAAGGAAGGCGGTACAAATGGCAATTCAAATGGCAAGCCGCGACGTCGACGGCGTCACGATTCTCGATCTCAAGGGGAGAATCCTGCTCGGCGAGGGCACGAGCATGCTGAGGGAAGGCGTCCGGGCCTGTCTCAACCACAACACGAAGATTATCTTGAACCTCAAGGACGTCGATTACATAGACAGCGCCGGGCTCGGCGAATTGGTGGGCTGTCACGCCTCGGCGGCAAACCGCGGCGCGATCATCTCGCTGATGAAGGTCAATGATCGCGTTCATGGGTTGCTGAAGGTGACCAAGCTCTACTCGGTTTTCGCGGTGTACACCGACGAAGCCTCGGCCGTGGCCGGTATCAAAGAACAGACGTCATAGATTATTGGGGCCGCATTCGTCGTTACAATACCCGAATGCGGCTTTTCTGTCTTCTCGCGTCCCTCGCGTTTGTCCTGCAGGCCCAGACTCCTCCCGCGCAGGCGCCCAAGCCCGCGCCGCAGCCGGTGAACGAAACACCGGTGGTGCGTCAGCACCAAATGACGGTCAACGGCAAGCCGCTGCGCTACACAACAACGACGGGTATGATGCCTATTCGCGCGGCGAACGGGGAGACCGAAGCTCACATCTTCTATATGGCCTACACGCTGGACGGCGTGACAGACCCCTCGAAGCGGCGGCTGATGTTCTCCTTCAATGGCGGACCGGGCTCGGCTTCAGTATGGCTGCACCTGGGCGCGCTGGGGCCGAAGCGCGTGAAGATGCTCGAGGACGGCGCGATGCCGGCGCCGCCCTACAAGCTCGTGGACAACCCGGACACCTGGCTCGGGTTCACGGATTTAGTGTTCATCGATCCGGTCGGGACGGGCTACAGCCGTCCTGTGAGACCTGATTTGCAGTCGAAATTCTCGTCGCGGATCGGCGATATCGAAAGCGTCGGGGAGTTCATTCGCCTTTATTTGACGCGTGCACGGCGGTGGGCTTCGCCGCTGTTTCTGGTGGGCGAGAGTTACGGGACGACGCGGGCGGCCGGCCTGGCCGGATATTTGATTGACCGCGGCATCGCCTTCAACGGCATTGCGCTCGTATCGACGATTCTGAGTTTCCAGACCACCGATTTCGCGCCGGGAAACGACTTGGCCTACCCGCTCATTCTGCCGACCTACGCCGCGACGGCGTGGTATCACAAGCGGCTGGCTCCGGAATTGCAGAAGCGCCCGCTGCGCGAGTTTTTGAAGGAAGTCGAACATTGGGCTCTGACTGGATACTCAGAGGCGCTCGCCAAGGGCGACCGGCTGACCGCCGAGGAGCGCAAGCAGTGCGTCGACCGGCTGGCGCGCTACACGGGACTCGACCCGAAGCTGATCGATCAGGCGGAGATGCGGCTGCTGCTGCCGGAGTTCAACCGCGCACTACTGCTGGATTCGAACCGTCTCGTCGGCCGGCTCGACAGCCGGCTGGTGGGGCCGGGCACCAGGGACCTGAGCCGCCGCTACGAGTTCGATCCGTCGATGACGGCGATCCGCCCGCCTTATACCGCGGCGTTCAACCACTACGTGCGGACGGAACTCGGCTTTGAGTCAGAGCTTGAGTATTACATTCTCGGCGGCGGGATCGGCCGCTGGAACTCGAATTCCGAAGGCGAATACGTCAACGTGAGCGATTCATTGCGGCGGGCACTGACGCGGAACCCGTATTTGAAGATCTATTTGGGCGCGGGCTTCTACGACATGGCGACGCCGTACTTCGCCGCCTACTATACGCTCGATCACATGGGACTTCCGTTGACGCTTCGTCCGAATATCCGCGTTCATGAATACGAAGCGGGGCACATGTATTACATTCACGAGCCCTCGCTGCGACAGTTGGGCAAGGACATGGCGAGTTTCGTCGAATGGGCGGCGCCCGCGGCTCAGTAATTCTCTGGAACGATTGGCGTCCGGTGTCGTCTATAGAAATGAGAGGATGGCCGTGCAAGAGGAGGGCGCCATGGAAAACCTCAAGGAACGGTTGGCCTTGGAGGCCGCTTTACTGGAGCGAATCGGCAGCGACCGTGAGACTCCGGGCTGCGAAGAAATCGCGGCCGGACTTGAACGCGAGATTATCGAGCGCGAACTCGCCGAGATTGAGCGCGCATCCACCCCCGAGCCTGCGTTTGTGCTCCGCCGGCGGCAACAAAATCGTTAAGCGCTCGCATTCCCGCTATCATGATTCGTCATGAGAGCGATTCTTCCCCTGTTCATGGCGGCGGCTCTCGCGCCGGGCGCCGATTTCGAAGTCAAGGACGAAGCGGCGTTCAAGAAGATCTTCCCCGTTGGCGCCAAGATCGAGCGGTTGGCCACGGGAATGCAGTTCGTTGAAGGGCCGGTGTGGCTCCGCGACAATGGCGGCCTGCTCGTGTTCAGCGATATCCCGGCCGATCAGCTCAAAAAGTGGAGCAGGAGCGGCGGGCTCGGCGTCTTCCGGGAACCGAGCAACAACGCCAACGGCAACACGCTCGACGGAGATGGCCTGCTCGTGAGCGCCGAACACGGCGCGAGGCGCGTGTCGCGCATCGCCAAGGACGGCACGGTCAGCACGGTGGTCGAAACCTTCGAAGGGAAGAAGCTGAATTCGCCGAACGACGTCGTGGTGAAGAGCGACGGGACCATCTGGTTCACCGATCCGGACTACGGGCTGGCGGGGCGGCCCAAGGAAGCGCCGGGCAACTACGTCTACCGCTTCGATCCGAAGGCGGGGAAGCTGACCGCGGTGGTGAAAGATTTCGACAAGCCCAACGGCCTTTGCTTTTCGCCGGACGAGAAGAAACTCTATGTGGCGGATTCAGGCAAGCCGCGCCATATCCGGGTGTTTCCGGTTCAGCAAGACGGTGCCGTGGGCGACGGCCAGGTGTTTGCGACGATCGACAAGGGCGGCCCGGACGGCATCCGGTGCGACGAGGGCGGGCGCGTGTGGTCGAGTTCGGGGGATGGCGCGCAGGTGTTTTCAGCCGACGGAAAGCTGATCGCGCGAATTCTGCTGCCGGAGGCCGCGGCCAACCTGGCGTTCGGAGGCGCGAGCGGAAAGACTCTCTTCCTGACGGCGCGGAAATCGCTCTACTCGGTGGAGACGCTGGTGCGGGACGCGAAGAAGGGCAAGCGGCGGTAGTTTCCTTTACGGCGCGTCGAGGGAAACCTGCCGGGCGAGTGCGGCCTTCAGTTCGTCTGCTTTCCCTGGCTGGCTTTTCAATTGGTCGTTGGTTTCCTGCGGGTCGGCCTCAAGGTCGTAAAGCTCGAAGCGGCCCTCGTTCAAGTTCGGCCCGAAGTGGATGAGCTTCCAGTTTCCGCGCCGGACGGCCTGGTTCCGCGTGTCGGCCCAGTACATCACGCGATCCGGCGGGGCGGTCTCGCCGGTGATCACCCGCCAATGGTCCAGCCCCTCGACTCGGGATTGCGCGGGCAGGGCGGCGCCTGCCGCGGCGGCAAGCGTCGGCCAGAGATCGCACACCAGCAGAGGCGCCTGCAGCTTCCGCGGCTTGAGGCGTCCGGGCCAGTGGATGAGCGCCGGGACGCGAATGCCTCCCTCGTAGAGATGCCCCTTCCCCCCGCGCAGCGGCCTGTTGTCGCTGAGTACATCGGTCGCTCCGTAAGACATGTAGAAGGCCCTGGGCGGGATGAGCCACCTCGTGTTGTCGCCCCCGCCCGGGCCGCCATTGTCGCTATGGAAGACCACGATGGTCTCCCGCTCGATCCCTTCGCGGCGCAGCGCTTCCATGACTCTGCCGATGGAATCGTCCATGTGCGTGATGGCCGCGGCGACATACCTTCGCGAGACGCTGGCGATGGACTCGTTGTAGGGGTCCACCCACCTGGCTTCCTCCTGGCAGGGCGTGTGAGGCGCGCTGAAGGGAAGGTAGAGGAAAAATGGCCTGGATTTGTCCCGAATTGCGGTGATATAGCGCTCCGCCTCCGCGGTCAGCAGATCGGTGACGTGACCTTCTTCCTTCAAGGGTTCCCCGTTGCGGTGCCACTGGCGGATGCCGTCGCGCGTCCCTTCCCAGTCGGTCGTCAGGTGCGTGTAGGAATCGACCCACGGTCCCGTGTAGCCGTAGCTGTAGCGGAAGCCGTAGTTGTTGGGGCCGAGTTCGCGGCGCATGCCCAGGTGCCACTTGCCGCAGATCGCTGTGTCATAGCCCGCGCCGCGGAAGTGGGAAGCCATCGTGGGCGTGCCGGCGGGCAATCCGCGGTCGCCCTTGTACTGGAGGGGCCCGCGAATTCCGAAGCGTGACGGCGGGCGTCCCGTCAGCAGAGCGCAGCGGGTAGGAGAGCAGGTCGGGTAGGTGTGGAAGTTGTCGAGGTCGACGCCTTCGGCGGCGAGGCGATCCAGATTGGGCGTGCGGACCTCGGAGCCATGATATCCGACATCTCGCCAGCCGAGATCATCGGCAACGATGACAATGATATTCGGGCGCCCGCGGCTGCCTGACGCGGAGGCGCCGGCGGAAACGAGCCGGCCGGCCGTGGCGGCGAGTGTCGAGTTGCGGAGGAACGACCTCCGCGAGCTGAGTTCGGCGGAGTGCTGCATCTTGAAGCCGCCTCCTTTTACGCCGTCACGTGGACGTAGTCGACGGTCGAGGTAGGCTCAGGAACCGGCAGTCCATCCTGCCGTAGTCCTTCGATATGAAACTCAATGGCTTCGGCCATCAGGCCCAGCAGCTCCTCCTCGGACTCCGCGGCGGCCACGCAGCCTGGAAGACCGGCGAGTAGGCACTGCAGCCGTCCGGCCCGTGTTCGATGACGATTGCATAGCGCTTCTTCACTTGAGCCCTGCCTTCTTGAG
>CAYWST010000130.1:0-13479 GCA_964461075.1 uncultured Solibacteraceae bacterium
AGGAGATCGAGCGCGGGAACTTCCGCGAGGACCTGTTCTACCGATTGAACGTGATCCCATTCGAGGTCCCCCCGCTGCGAGAGCGCATCGAGGATATCCGGCTGCTCGCCGGCCATTTTCTGACCGAATTCACCACCGCCTACGGCCGCAAGCCGAAGGAGCTAACCGGCGAAGCCTGGCAGGTTCTTGAGCGCTACCCGTGGCCGGGCAATGTCCGGGAGTTGCGGAACCTGATGGAACGCATCGTGATCATGTATCCGCAGGTGCGAATCGACGCCCGGCATGTTCCCTTGCCCGTGGAGCGGCGCAAGCCAGCGCCTTCCGAACGGGCTGCGAGTCTGCAGGAAGTTCGCACGGCGGCTGAACGGGACTACATCCTGCGGCGTCTGGACGAAACGGGCGGTAACATCTCGCGCGCGGCCGAACTGCTGGGTCTCGAGAGGTCCAATCTTTACAAGAAGATGCGAGCTCTTGGGATCACGCCCCGCGACTGACGCGGCGCAAGAGAATCTTTTCCTCCAAATTGGGGCATTCCGCATGATTCTATGTAGGGGAAAAGTCAAGCGCTGGTCCGTGTAGGGCAAACGGCCTATTCCACACCAGGGCTGAAAGATTCTAAGCTCAAGAGTATCCACTGGAGGATCAATTCATTGAAAAAAGGGATCATGCTGGCGGCGGTGGCGTTGCTGGCGACTTCATCTTGGGGCGGGCCCAAGATCAGCGGCAGGGGTGTCCGGAGTGTGGCTCCGGTAGCGGATTCAAGCATCGCGCGCGGTTCAGTTTTTTACGTGATCGGCACGGACCTGGGGCCGGCGGAGGCAGTCAAGGGGGAGGTTCCGTTTCCGACGGAACTCGGAGGGCTGACGGTAGCGGTCACAACTCCCGACGGCTCAGCGACCTATCAGGCATATTTGCGCGAAGCGGGCGCGGGCAGAGTGACGGCGATTCTGCCGTCTTCCGTGCCGGCGGGAGATTATGATGTCACAGTGGCCAGGGCGGGCGAGACCTCCAACAAAGTGAGGATTAAAGTCGTGGACCGGGCCTTTGGACTCGCCCTCTACACCGTCGTTCCATACGGTCCAGTCATTGCCTATACACGCCCCGCCGAGGGTGACCCGGCCCGAATCGGCTTCACCACGTCGGCAAAGCCAGGACAGACGATCGAGGTCTGGGCGACCGGCTACGGACCGAGCGAAAAGCCGGACAACGAATTCCAGGATGAAGCCAACCTTGTCGACGGCGCGGTGGCCGTTCTGGGAACCCTGGAAGTACCTGTCAGCTACCTCGGGCGGCATCCAGCGCAGCCCGGATTCGAGCGCGTCGTCTTCACCTTGCCGGAATCGGGCCTGCCCGAGGGCTGCGTCGTCCAGATTTACGTCAAATACGGCGACGTCTCCACGCGCTCGGCCACGATTCCAATTAAGCTTGAGGGCGGCTCCGACTGCCGGTTCCCCTTTGCGACATCGGAAGCGGCTCTCAAGGCGCTGGACGAGGGTGGCACGATCGTCCGGGGCGACTTCGTTCTGACGCAGCAGTCTTTGTCGGTCTCCGCCGGCGGGATGAGCCTCAACATCAAGAACGAAAGCGCTTCCGGCAATTTCTATCGCCATTCGCTCGACTCGCTCTACATGAGCCTGAGCGAAGCATCGTCGGGCTGGCTGCTCAACCCGAACGGTTGCAGCGTCTTCACCTCCGATGGAAGCGAGGACCTGTACTATATCCCGGCGACGCCTCTCGATGCAGGTCCTGAACTTCAGCTCACAGGACCCGCCAACCTCGACAAGAAGATCCCGCGCAAGCAAAACACCTACACGGCCGACATTGCACCGGCCGGCGGCGGCATCCCCGGCATCCCCAGCATTCCTGGTTTGCCCTCCATCCCCGGCCTGCCCGGTGGCGGGGGCGGCGCATCCGCCATCCAGAGGGGCGCATTCACCCTGAAGGGCAATGGCGGCGCCGATGTTGCTCCCTTCTCCGTGACGCAAAACATCGGCGACCCGATCACGTGGACCAACCAGTCTTCCATCACCGCCATCGACCGCTCGGCCCCTCTCGACATCCTCTGGACCGGGGGGTCCGCCGGTGAGATCGTCTCAGTGAACGGAACTTCGCGTGGTCCCGCGCCGGAGGATCCCACACGAACGGTCGACCGGGTTTTCATCTGCTACACGCCGGCCAATGCCGGCAAGCTCACCGTGCCGGCGGCAGTTCTCAGCCAGATGCCTGCTTCAGCGGGCGATGAGCGCAGTCCCGGCTCGCTGTACGTTCAGCAGTGGCCGGTGGATCCGATCGCCACGTTCAAGGCGCCGCTGGTCGCGGGCGGCGAAACCGAAACGAGTTATTTCACCTTCTCCATCGGCGGCCTCAAGGCTCCGATCCCTTACAGGTGAAGCCGCTGTGTTTGAGATGGAAATGTCCATTTCTTGCCCAAGTGGGATAGAATGACGGCTTGGCCCGCCTCTCTGCGGGGCGGGCCCACAAGCCGCGATGGACTATATCCTCTCCGTCAACCTCCTGATCCCGCTTGCGGGACTCTTCGTTCTCTTTTTTCTGCCTTCCTCCAACTCGAAGCTGGTGAAGCTTTGGGCCAATGGCGTGATGCTGGCCGGATTGGCGGCCGCCATACCGCTGTTGACTCGCTTTAAGAGCAACGTCGATTGGCATTACGTCGAGAAGCGGCCGTGGATTCCCTCGATCGGGGCCTACTGGAATCTGGGCGCGGACGGCTACTCGATGCTGCTGATCGTGTTGACGGCATTGATCGGGTTTCTCTCGGTGCTCTGCAGCTGGTCGGCCATCACCGAGCGTCTCAAGGAATACTACGGGCACTTTCTGCTGCTGCAGTTCGGCATGATCGGCGTCTTCGCGGCTCGCGACTTCCTGCTCTTTTTCCTGTTCTGGGAACTGACGCTGATTCCGATGTATTTCATCATCGCGATCTGGGGCGGGGAGCGGCGCGGCTACGCGAGCATCAAGTTCGTGATCTACACGCTGATCGGGTCGGTTCTGATGCTGCTGGGGATTCTGGCGATTTACTACCAGCACTATCTGCAGTTCTCGCGGCTGACCTTCGACATGGCGGCGCTGCTGGAGACGAAGCTGCCCCCGGAATGGCAGTGGTGGATCTTCTGGGCCTTCTTCCTGGGCTTCGCCGTGAAGGTCCCGATGTGGCCGCTGCACACCTGGCTGCCGGACGCGCACACGGAGGCGCCGACGGCGGGCAGCGTCATCCTGGCCGGGATTCTGCTGAAGATGGGCACATACGGTTTCATTCGCTTCTCGCTCCCGATGCTGCCGGACACTTCGACGAGTCCGAAGATCATTCAAATCATGGCGGCGCTCTCGATCGTCGCCATTGTCTATGGGGCGCTGGTGTGCCTGATGCAGAAGGATTGGAAGAAGCTGGTGGCGTACTCTTCGGTGAGCCACATGGGCTTCTGCACGCTCTCCATCTTCGCTTTGAACCATACGGGGATCGCCGGCTCGATCATCCAGCAAATCAACCATGGCGTTTCGACGAGCATGCTGTTCCTGATCGTGGGGGTTGTGTACGAGCGGCGGCACACGCGGCAGATCGACGATTACTCGGGGCTATTCCGGGTGATGCCGGTGTTCACATTCGTCTTTCTGCTGGCTGCGTTGAGTTCGATGGGCCTGCCGCCGTTGAACGGGTTCATCGGCGAGTTCACAATCATCCGTGGAGTCTATGAAGTGAACTTCTGGTGGGCGCTGGCCTGCGGCGCGGGGATCGCGCTGGGCGCGGCCTACCTGCTGTGGCTGTTCCAGCGCACGATGCTCGGCGAGATGAAGAACGAGAAGAACAAAGCGCTGCCGGATCTGAACTGGCGCGAGATCGCCGTCTTCGCGCCGCTCGTTTTTCTGGTGTTTTACATCGGGCTGTACCCGAAGCCGATCTTCGACATCATCGAGCGGCCGGTGGCGACGATCGTCGACCGGCTGCAGCCGGGCTATTACGAGGATCGCGGGCTGCCGAACCCGATCCTGCCGAGAGAGTTTCCGGCGGAAAGGGCTCCACAGGCGGCCATGCAGGCGCGGTAGCGCGCGGGTTCACGGCGCGTCCGGCGGATTCCGCAGACGCACAGACACGGCCATCCCAGGGGCGCCGGCTTCAATCTCATTGAATACGGCCAACAAGGCCCAGTGTCCAGGGCGGGCGAGTTGGCGAGTGGATTTCTGGAGCAATTAGCTCAGCGAATACTTGTCGGTCTTGGCGTCGTAGAGAACCTTTTTGTTCTGCCGGTAGCTGACCACCGACAGGAAGCCGGCGAGGGCGGCTTCATAGCCGGCCTGAATGGGAGCGATGGGGCGCTCGACGCCGAGGATCGAGTTCAGCCAGTTGCGGAGGTGGGCTTCGACGGCGAGGTGGTCGTTGTTCGGGATTGTGACCGAGAGTTCCTTGCGGGCCTTCACGTGGTCGGGCACGCCGTTGTAGTTTTCGGGGTAGAAGTTCAGGGTCTGCCGCCCGATGACCTCGATGGTGCCCTCGTTGCCGCAGAACTGCTCGCCGTACTTGAAGTGGTCGTTGCCGAGGTAGCAGGAGTAGTTCACGTGGAACTTGTCGGAGTAGTCGAGCAGGACGCTCCAGGTGTCGGGGACTTCGCGGTCGTCGTTGGCGACCCAGCGGTTGACGCCGCCGGTGGCGACGACGCTGACGGGGAAGTGGCGGTCCATGACGTAGGCGACGATGTCGGTTTGATGGACCATGAGGTCGGTGGCGATGCCGCTGGAGTAATCCCAATAGAGCCGCCACTGGAAGTAGCGCTGTTTGTCGAAGTTCTTCATGGGCGCGGGGCCGAGGAAGCGCTTCCAATCGGTGTTCTGTTCGTTGGCGTCGGCGGGGATGGTGTAGCGCCAGGCGGCGGCGCCGTTGGGCAGCGCGTTGCGGTACCAGAAGGCGCGGACATAGTGGCAGTCGCCGATGAGCCCCTGCTGGATCATGGTGCGGGCCATCTGGTAGAGGCTGTTTGAACGGTTCTGTGTGCCGACCTGGACGACGCTCTTGGACTTGGGGGCGATGCGCATGATCTCCTGCGACTCTTCGACGGTGTGCGCCAGGGGTTTTTCGACGTAGACGTGCTTGCCGGCGGCGAGAGCGTCGAGGAGCATGCGGTGGTGGAGGTGCTCCGGAGTGGCGATGATGACGGCGTCGAGAGATTTGTCGGCGAGGAGTTCCTTGTAGTCGACGTAGGTTTTCGGCGCCGTCTTCCCAAGGGTTGCGACAACGTCTTTGCCCTGGGCCAGGTTGCCGGCGAAGGTATCGCAGACGGCGTCGACCTGGATGCGGCTGGCGACGCCGGCGTAGGCGCGCTGCGTGAGATAGCGCCCACGGCCGCCAGTGCCGATGACGCCGACATGGATGCGGTCATTGGCGCCCAACACCGAAGAGGACGGCAGGAGGGCGGCCGCGGCGGCGGCCTTGGCGGCGAAGTTGCGCCGAGAGAGTTCCTGGCTCATGAATGATCTCCTTCAGAAGGAAGAAAAGTCTTGGATGACTACCAACGGACCAGCATATCGCGAATGTCAGCCGGAGAGGCGGCGGCGAACGGCCTGGAGGGCGGCGGCGAGTTCGGATTCCAACTGCCGGAGGCGCTCGCGCTCGATGGGGCCGGGAGTCCAGTCCTTGCGGCGCAGCGAGGACTGCCAGGCGTCGAGGGCCTCGAGGAGCTGAATGGCCTCGCCGCGCGACCCTGTCTGCGCTTCCGCTTCGATGACGGGGCTGTGGAGCACGAGCACGCGCGCGCCCCACTCGTCGGCGTAAGGCTCGACGCGCATTCGAAACCACCGCTGCTCGAACGGGCTGTGGCAGGGGTAGCTGACCTCGAACCAATCCTTGGCGCCATTGAGCACGGCGCGGATGCCATCGACGAGTTGGGCGGCGGCGCCGGGATCGTGTTCCGCGGCGCGCCGGCAGACGTCGAGGTAATTGACGCCGACGCCGCAACGGCCCTCATCGCCGCCGTTGGAGTGCATAAAGCGCCGCCAGGCGGCGTTGGCGAAGATGATCGAGCCTTCCTTGTCGAGAAGAACGGCTGAACTCAGGTATCCGTCCAGCGATCTCCACTCCGGGCTGATGACGATTTCGGACACGTTTCAATTCGTAGGTTACATGACCCCGCCCGCCTTGTTGTAGCCTGACATTTCACGATGCCACTGCCCATTCCCCGTCCTTACAAGGGCGTCATTCCTCCGCTTGTCACGCCACTGACCGCTCGCGATGAAATCGAGAAAGAAGGACTCGCCAGGATCATTGAACGGATGATTGGGGCGGGCGTGCGGGGCGTCTTCGCTCTCGGGACGACAGGCGAAGCTCCCGCGCTGAGCGCGGCCGCGCGGCGGGCGATGATCGCCGAGACCTGCCGCGTGGTCCGCAACCGCGTACCGGTGCTTGTCGGGGTGACGGACTGTTCGGTAGCGGAATCGCTCGCACTGGCGGAGTACGCCGCGGAGGCGGGGGCATCGGGGGTTGTGTTTGCGTGCCCGTTTTATTTTCCGATGACAGGAGAAGGGCTGCTGCGGTGGTCGGAGGTTTTCGCCGAGGCGACGCCGCTGCCGTTTTTTCTGTACAACATCCCGTCGCATACGCGAAACTCGTTTCCGCTGGAGACGGTGCGCGCCATCGCGCCGCACCCCATGTGCATCGGGATGAAGGACTCTTCGGGCGATTGGGAGTACTTCGCGGCGCTAATTGAAATGGCCCGCGATTTCCCCAACTACACGGTGCTGATCGGGCCGGAGGAGCGGTTGGCGCGCGCTCTTGACATGGGGGCGCACGGCGGGGTCACGGGCGGGGGCAACCTCGCTCCGTCGCTGTTCACCGATATCTGGAAGGCGATGCGCGACAATCAGCGCGCCACCGCCTACGCGCTGCAAGAGACTTCACTCTTCCTGTGCCGTGAGATCTACGCCGACGGCTACATTCCGGGGCTGAAGTGCGCTCTTGAACTCGCCGGCATCTGCTCCGGCCGGCTCACGGATGGCCTTTTGCCGATCGAGGGCGAGGCGCGGGAGCGGATACGAAGGGCGCTGGACGCGCTGCCCATCTGAGCGCTGAAGGCGCGGTATCCTGATCCGCATGGCTGGGAGCGGATTCCACTACGCGCGGACCAAAGTGATTCTCTGGGCGATCTTCGGCCCGGCCAATCTGATAGTTTTCGGCGCGACCGTCCTGCTGACGGTAATTGGCGCCCCGGAGTGGGTGGCGGCTGCCGCCGGCATTCCCCTGATGGTGGCGTGGATCATGGCGGCCGTGAGGATTACTTCCGTGCCGGTGGAAGTTTCGGTGACGCAGGCCGGTCTTCGAGTTCGAGCGCTTCGCGGGTGGCATCCTTACGGCGAACTCGACATCAACGCCGCGTTGCCGCATATCCGCAGCGTCCTATTCTGTTCGCACGATCCCCTGGGTCCCAAGGCGTGGCTTCTGGTCCGGCTCGCTGGGCCCGCCGCGGCCTTTTCCCTTTCTGGGAAAACGGAAGACGTCAAGTCTTTGCAAGAGTCCATCCTAAACGCAATGCCGGAAACGGACGACGAAGCCGCCCGGCAGCTTTCAGACAGCGTAAGCGGCCGCGGGTTCTGGACAAGCCACGCGGCCGCGTTCATCACGCTCGGCTTCGCCGCGCTTTGGGTTGCCGTCACCGGGGCGGGCGTGATGCAGATGATGGGCCTCATGGAATCCGAGAGACCATTTCCCTGGGTGATCTGGGTGGTCCTCACTACACTCTGTTTCGCGTGGCTCCGTCTCTACCTCGCGGCCCGGAAGCGGGAGTAGATTTCACCTGGCCACTGAGAAATCGCCTTCCTTAAACGACGCGAGCCGGATCGCTGTCCGGTTGTCGCTCGTGTAGACGACGTGAATGGTTCCGTCTTCGGCCTGCGCGGCGCTGGGATAGGCGAAGCTATCCTTGCCCGAAGCAAGCGTCAAGCGGCGGGGAAAGGTTCTGCCGCCATCTGAGGACAGCGCGGCCACCAGCGGCGTGCGGCTGCTCATCGAGTCGTTGTAGACAAGCAGCAGCGCGCCCGACTTCAGCTTGATGAGTTCCACGGCCGAGTTCGGATTCGGGAACTCACTCGGCACGCCCTCGCTCCAGGTGCGGCCGCCGTCGTGGGATTCGGAGCGCACGATATAGCCCTTCTCTTCGGGGCCATAGCCGCCGCCCCGGCGGCAGAACGCCAGCAGATGCCCGGGCGAAAGCTCCACCGGCGCGGGCTGCAGGTTGCCGCTGGCCGAGCGAATCCGTCCGGCTTCTTTCCATCGCTCCGTCTTCGGATCGCGCAGCAGGAAGACTGAGGTCGTATCCGGCGGCACGCGATCGCGGTCCGTTCCAGTTTCGTGATAGAGCGGGAGGAGCCACTCGCCGCTGGAAAGCACAATGGGCTTGCCGCGCGCCATCCAGCCTTCTTCGAGAGAGAGCAGCGTTGAGTCCGACCATGTTTCGCCGCGGTCGCGGGAGACCTTGACTGCGACGCGGGAGGAGCTCCAGGTCTCCCCGAAGCGGACGACGTAGAAGAGCCATAGTTCGCCGTCCGGGGCCTGGCAGGCGACGCCGTTGCCGAGCGCGCGCAGAGGGTCCTGGGCGATCCTGCGCGGCGCGCTCCACTGCTTCGCGCCCTTCTTCAGCCGGGATGACCAGACGGCGGTCGAGTTCGCGTACTCGCCTTCTCCGCCATACCAGACGAGGAACAGATCGCCGTTGTCGAGGACACAGATGGACGCCGGGTGTTTGTAGGGGCCGGTCTTTGTCTCCGGTCCGAACAACCGTCCGGTCCTCAGCTCCGCGGATGCGGCAAGGCTCAGCAACAGAATCAGAAATCGCACAGCGTCGTCTCCTTCCCGCTTTGAACCGGCGCCGCCGGCGCCCAGATAGGAGCTGGTCATCGGCCCGTAGGGACGGCCCATCGGCCGAAGTGTTCCATCGTCATGATAGACCGGGTCCTGCATGAATGTGACGCGGCGGCCTGCGGCGGGGGCGGACTCGGCGAGCCGTCCTGCGCGTGCAGGGAAAGCTAGAATGAAAGGAGATGCAATTCAAGTCGACCTGCCTGCTGGCCGCGGCAGTGGGTATCGCCGGGGCGCAGACACCGCCGGCCAAACTGCCGGCCCCCTATCACACGCCTTCCGCTTCCAATGCACCCACGGTGGTCCAGCGTCCCGACGGCGCGCAGCTGAAACTCCCGCGGGGTTTCACGATCGAGGAGTTCGCCGCAGGCTTCGAACGGCCGCGCTACATGATCTACGGCCCGTCCGGCGAGATCCTGCTCAGCGACAGCGCCAAGCGCGGCCGGGTCTACGCGCTTTCCGGCGGGACGAAAAAAGAACTGATCTCGGGGCTCGACCGCCCCTTTGGTCTCGCCATCTGGAAGGATTACCTCTACATCGCCGAGACCACCTCGGTGAAGCGCTACAAGTACGACTCGAAAGCGATGGCGCTCGGTCCCGGCCAGGAGATCATTCCTCTCGCGGAAGCCGCCGACGGCCATTGGACGCGGACGATTCTGTTCGACCCCAAGGGGGAGAAGCTCTACCTGAGCGTCGGCTCGCGCTCCAACGTCAGCCCGGGCGAGCCGGAAATTCGCGCCACCATCACGCGCTACAATCCGGACGGCACGGGCCGGGAGTATGTCGCGACGGGCACGCGCAATCCCATCGGCATGGCCTGGTATCCGGGCACGAACACGCTTTGGGCGGCGATCCAGGAGCGCGACGGTCTCGGCGACGACCTCGTGCCGGACTACTTCACATCGATCAAGGAAGGCGGCTTCTACGGCTGGCCCTATTCCTACATCGGCCCGAACGAAGATCCGCGCAACAAAGGGCTGAAGCCGGACCTCGTGGCGAAGACGATCGTCCCCGACGTGGTCCTGCAGGCGCACGTCGCTGTCCTCGACTCGCGGTTCTACACCGGCAAGAGCTTTCCGGCACGTTACCACGGAGGGGCTTTTCTCGCTCTGCACGGCTCATGGAACCGCGCCGAGCGAGTGGGGTACTCCATTGTTTTTGTGCCCTTCGCGAACGGGAAGCCAGCCGGACCGGTGGAGGACTTCCTGACCGGCTTCATGACAGATCCGAAGAGCAAGGAAGTGTGGGGCCGCCCCGTCGGCCTGCTGGTGATGAACGACGGCAGCCTGTTGATGAGCGAAGACGGCGGCAACAAGCTCTGGCGCATCTCTTACAGGAACTGAGTTGGGGGGCGGGTCTGGGTTGACGTCGTCCTTCCGTGACAAGGCAAAAGAACCGTTAACGTCCCGAATCACGCGCCGAAAAGAAGATATGGGAGGCCGCAGTCGCCGGACCTTCCCGGATCGAAGGGGGAATTCGCGTGAAGGTTCGAGATCAACAGGCGCTCGTGTCACTCCTGATCGCGCTGGCAGTGGGCGGGACAGCGGTAGCGCTGGCGGGCGAGCATGGCAGGATCGCGGCGCTGCTTGCGGTGGCGTCGCTGGTCCAGGCGGCTGAGACGTGGTGGACTTATAAGACACAGCGTGAATTGGAACGCCGGAATGTGTGGTTAAAGGGGACGCTGGACGCGGTCCCGCAATCGATCACGGTGACGGACATGAACATGCGGTGGATCTTCGTGAACAAGGTGGTGGAAGGTCTGCTGGGGAAGAAGAGCACGCAAATTGAAGGCAGGCTGTGCTCGGAATGGGGCGCTACGATTTGCAATACCGAGAAGTGCGGCATTCGCAGTTTGAGATCGGGGCGGCCGAGGACGGAGTCCATGCAGAAGATGCCGGACGGAAGCAGCCGGGCGATGACGGTGGACACGTCTTATATTCACGATGAGGAAGGCCGGCGGATCGGCCATGTAGAGATCGTGACGGACAGCCACTCGAAGTACGAACTCGAATCGCTCTACTCGCGGATTGCGAGTTCGCTCGAAGAGATCAGCAGCACGATGACCGAGATGGACGCCCAGGTCAAGGAAAACGCGGGACACGCCGCGGCGGCCAACGAACGGGCGGCGGCGGCGCGGTCGGCGATCAACGAAGGGGGAGAGAAGGTGCATGGGCTGGCCGACGCGATGAGGCAGGTGAATCAAGCGAGCAAGCGCATCCTTGGCATCAACAAGACGGTGGACGAGATCGCGTTCCAGACGAATCTGCTGGCGCTGAACGCCGCCGTGGAGGCTGCGCGCGCGGGCGAGGCCGGAGCGGGATTCGCGGTGGTGGCCGAGGAGGTTCGCAGCCTGGCGCGAAAGGCTGGGGATGCGGCCCATGAAACGTCGGAACTCATCACGGCGGCGGCGGCGGATATCCAACGGGGGGCCGGCCTGGCGGAGGAGGCGGCGGTGTTACTGAGGACCATCGACGAGTCGGCGGGCAGCCTGGATGAGCTGGTTCGAATGATCGCTCAGGCTTCAGTGCAGCAAAGCGCCGGCATCAGTTCGATTTCGCAGGCGCTGAACGACCTGGAGAAATCCGCGCTTACTCACGCCCACCAGGCGATGGCGCAGAACCTGGTGCAGATCCGATAGAGGAAGGCTTTTGAGTCGTCAGCGGGTTGGCGGGTAGCCGGCCGTGTGCGCAAGGATGATTTTCGCCGAGGGCGGCAGCCGGACAAGTTTTGCGAAGGCCGCGCGCTGGACACCGACCCGCAGGACCGAGTGAAGCCCGTGCGCGGCGCAAAAGAGCGCGGCGTTCTGGCTGATGGCGCCGGCTTCGATAGAGACCCAGGAGAGGATATCGGCGTCGGAATCCTCGGCGGTCTTGCTCGTCTTCTCCATTCGAGCGACCAGGACGAGGTTGACCGGGGCGGTGTTCACGAAATCCTGAGTGCCGGCGAGCGGACGATGGTCGCCCTGGGCGACGGGCAGAAGCCGGTGCGGCTTGGGTTCATAGAGGTAGACTCCGTTCTCCAGGACCACATAGATGTCGATGGTCTGCCAGTTGTGCGCGGAAGGCGCTGTCCTGCCTCCGGTGGCCGGGCGGTTGACACCGTAAGCCGCCCAAAGCAATCCGGACAAGGTTTCAAGCGGCAGTGCGCGCGGGTTGAACTCGCGAGCGGTCTGGCGCAGCCTGAGGCTTTCATGCAGTGAGATGGTGGTTGCGGGCGGGGGCGGGAGTTGGATTGGATCCGCGGGGGCAAGAAGGGCGGCGAGCAGGAGAAAGTTCATCCGGTGTCTCCTTTGTTATCATCGCTCCGCCGGATTCGCTTTATACTGCGGTGGATGGCACGCCGGACCGAGCAGGCTGACCACGAGTTGTTCCGGGCCGAGGAATTCTGGCAGGAAGAGGAGCGGGCCGCGCGCAGAGAGATGGGCCGGCAGTTTGCGCGGTGGCTGGTGATTTTCGCGGCGCTCTTCTCTTTGGGCTGCTTTGTGATCTGGTGGGCGGGGCAGACGGTACGATACAGCGCGGTGCGCTCCGCGAATCTGGCTGTTCCTCCGGAATGGCGGATCTACGGAATCGTGAGGGACGCGCGGACGGGTGAGGCGATTCCATTCGCGCGGATCACGGACGGGCCCGACGCCCGGCAGCCGCGATTTCAGTCCATGGCCGATCATCTGGGCCACTTTGAACTGCATACGCTGCCCGAGCGGCATGAGGTTACCGCCAGCGCGCTTGGGTACCGGCCGCGAACGGTCAAGGTCGGACGCGAGTGGTATGCGTGGATGCCTTCGGGCGATGAACGGGTGGACTTTCATTTAGCGCGCGAGGAAGGGCGATAGGCGTGGACATCCGGGGGATGCTGATCGCGGCGGTCGTCTTCATGATTGCGCTGGCGTGGTTTGGCAACCGCTCCATCTACTACCCGATGAAGTATCCGGATGGGGATTGGTCCTCAGCCGCGAACGACGTGTGGATCGAGAGTTCCGATGGGGTACGAATTCACGGCTGGTACTCGGCTTCGTCGCCAGGCCGGGTGGCGCTTTTCCTTCACGGAAACGCCGGCAACGTCACGCACCGGCTGGACAAGATGCGGCGGCTGAACGCGGCTGGGCTTGGCGTGCTGGTCATCGATTGGCGAGGATACGGACGCAGCGAGGGATGGCCGACGGAGAGCGGACTTCGCAAGGATGCGCGCGCCGGATACGACTACCTGCGCAAGAGCGGCTTCGACGCGCACCAGATCCTGCTGTACGGAGAATCGCTCGGGACTACGGTCGCGACACTGCTGGCCTCCGAAGTTCCCTGCGCCGCATTGGTTCTGGAATCGCCGTTTCCCAACGTGCAGGCTGTCGCTGCGAAGGTCGTGCCGGTGGTTGGGCCGATGCTTGTCCGGGGATTCGACGCCGGAGCGGTGATCGGGCGGGTGAAGGCGCCGAAGCTGTTCATTCACGGCGACAGGGATGAAGTGATCGATCTGGAGTTGGGCCGGGGGCTTTTCGCCAGGGCCGCGGAACCCAAGGAATTCTGGATGGTCAGCGGGGCGGGGCACAACGATATAGAAGCGGTCGCAGGGGATACGTACACTGCGAAGGTGAGAGAGTTCGCAGATCGCGTCTGGGGCCGGTGATAAGG
>CAYWST010000131.1:0-13312 GCA_964461075.1 uncultured Solibacteraceae bacterium
GTGCCTGGAGTGGGCGTCGAAGAACGAGGTGCGCTGGATCGAGTGCGGGGCGATCGACGGCGTGAGTTGGATTCACGGCCTTGGCTACCAGCCCCACGTCGCGCTCTGGCAGGATCCGCTCGCGCTGCGGCGGCGGATGGAGGCGCTGGACATCCGGTTCTCGCAGATCGACGCGGCCTTTCCGCTGTCGATTCCGGAAGGCGCGACGCTGGGCGTCGAATACATCCTCCATGCGATCCGGTGGGCGCACATCGCCGGGTGCCCTTGCGTTGACACCACCGACGACCGCTTCAAGCCTGCCGGCCTCTCGGACCGCGAAGCGCTCGATCAGATGCGGCGGATCTACCGGCAGGTGGTCCCCGTCGCCGAATCCTACGGCATCACCATCAACATCGAGCCTCACGGCTACTACACCACCAAGCCCGAGTTCATGGCCGAGATGCTCGGCTTCGTCGATTCTCCCAGCCTGCGGATGAACATGGACACGGGCAACACGTTCATTGCGGGTCAGGATCCGGCCGCGTTTCTGCGGCAGTTCGCCGGCAAGGTGAGCCATGTGCATGTGAAGGACGTCAGCGCGTCTCTGGCCGCAGCGGCGCGCGGTGACCTCACGGGGATTGCGGTATCGCACTGCGCTATCGGCGAGGGCGTCAACGCACAGAACATTCTCGATTGCCTCGCCATCCTCAAGGAAAACAATTACCAGGGCGTCCTGAGCCTCGAATGCGAAGGCCAGGCCGGACCGATGATTGAGCGCAGCCTGGAATGGGTTCGCAAGGCCCTCTGAGATTCCCTGAGCCCCGCCTGGTCCATTCCGCGCACCCTCCGCGCGTGTTCGAGAGACCAATGTTCCAAGGAGGGGACATCCATGCGCCTTACTCTGACTGGGAAAACCGCGCTTCTCGCCTGCGCCAATTCGCAACCTACTCGAATGGCGACGACCCGCAAGGCAACGCTCCGCATACGCACCTCCCGTTCCGGCTCCAGAGTAGCTCCTGGCGCTGCAGAATCAAGGAGATAAATTGTGGCAGGCACAATTTCGAAATTGTGCCTGCCACAATTTCGGGCTGCTGGGTGGACGGAAATGCGGGAGCACGCGCCGGAACCGATCACCTGCTGCGAAGATAGTAGAGACATGTCCCGCCCAGCCCTCGTTTGGAAGTTCGACAACGAGGCGATCCGCCTCGGCGACAGGACCCTCATCGCCGGAGCCGTCCCGTTGAACGCCTCCGACGCCGCAGCAGCCGTCGACGCGGCGCTTCGCCTGGAAGGCGAGGGAGCCGACTTCATTGAGCTTCAGGCGGACTCCTGGCTGCCGGGCAAGGCGCCGGTGTCCGTGGAAGCTGAGTTGCTTCGGGTGGTCCCGGCGCTCAAGAAGCTCGTGCCGAAGTTGACGATTCCGCTGATCGTCGAAACCTCCAAGTCAGAGGTCGCCCGCCGTTCGCTGGAACTGGGGGCGCGAATCGTGGCCGATCCGTCGACTCTGACGTTCGATCTCGAACTGGCCAAGGCGGTTGCGGAGGCCAACGGCGGGCTGATCATCCGCCATCTTCGCGGAGTCCCGGAGCAGTGGCCCAAACTGGGCACGCCCAAAGACATTGTTCAAGCGGTGCTGGAGGAACTGAACGCGGCCGTCTCACGCGCCGCGCGCGCAGGGCTGCAGAAGTCGAACATTGCCGTCGACCCCGGTTTCGGCCTGGGCAAACGCAAGGAGCAGAACTCTCTGTTGTTGGCCGATTTGGGGATTTTCCACCGGATCAGGACTCCCCTGATGGTCAGCCTGTCGCGACAGCCGTTTGTCTCGGTTCCGCCAATTGAGCCGAGCGCTTCGCTGAGCGCGGGGATGAGCGCCGTCGCGGTCCTCAAAGGAGCGCATATCATCCGATTGGAGGACATCAAGTCCGCACGAGACTCGATTCTGGCCGCCGACGGACTTCTGGCTTCCGCGGAACCCGCCGCACCTCCCCAGACTGCGGTCCATCGGGTCTTGCCGGCGCTCGATCCTCCACCCGAGCCTCGCCGCCGGGCGTTGCGCCCGCCGGTGAAGCGGTAGCCAGATCCCTCTTGCCCGCCTTCGGCAGATTCTGTTCAAAGACGGCAGCCGCAGGACCAGCCTTATTGAGGCAGCCTACATTCTCTCTGCGGCCGACTTCATTTGAGCCAGGCCCTTCTCGAAGTCCGGGCCGACCATCTTGTCCATCCCGCCCATGAAGAAACAGAACGCCTTGCTCATGAAGTCGTTCTCTCCCGACATCGTCCATTGAACCGTCGTGCCGCCATTTGCAGGCGCGAAGGTGAATTCGGTATCTGCAACGGAGGGGAACGGCTTGATGAACTCCAGCTTGATCCGGATGAGCTCATTGGCCCTGCTTTCGAGAACGGTCATCCGTCCCTCGCCGACCTCGTCGTTTCCGGCCCACGAATAGACGGCGCCAATGCCGGCCGGCGGCCCGGAAAAGGTCGTCTTCATGCCGGGATCGAGCTTGGCCCAAGGGGACCAGCTCTCCCATTTTTTGAAGTCGTTGACAAGCCCGAAGACGGACTCCGGCGGCGCATTGACAACGGC
Organism: uncultured Solibacteraceae bacterium; assembly: GCA_964461075.1. Taxonomy (GTDB): domain Bacteria; phylum Acidobacteriota; class Terriglobia; order Bryobacterales; family Bryobacteraceae; genus JACADU01. Next base: position 2,567 of record CAYWST010000131.1, read on the forward strand.
AGTCCGGTTAACCTTGAATTCAGTTGGCTGTAACGCAATGATTCCACAAAGCACAGCCAACACAATGAGTACAACAACACTGACCTTGACGATCATTCCCCGGGCCCTCCAGGGCTACAAAATATCAGATCCGGACCGTGGCGTCCATGCCCAGTAAATACAGGAAAATAAATGTGATCTGTTAACCCCAACTAACCTCGCAGCCGGCAACTAGCTGGGATATACTAGCGGCAGTTGTAAGACTGACTTTTCAGGGTCAATACACTTCCATGTTTGAACGAACACAAGTCATCCTACGGGGGGCTCTGCTCCTCTTCTTTTTCACCACGTTCGCGATCGGCCAAAACGGCACGATCATGGGGACGCTCATGGACCCATCCGGCGCCGCGGTGGCCAACGCGCAAGTCCGAGTGATCGACGAATCGAAGGGCGTTGTCGCCCGTGAATCGGCGACCGACGCATCGGGCGTATTCCGGCTCGTCCAACTGCTTCGCGGGACTTACACCCTACGCGCCGAAGTCAAAGGCTTTAAGACAATCGAACGCAAGGGCCTGGTCCTCGATCCCAACCAAATCATGGATCTCGGAAGCGTAAACCTCGAACTCGGCCAGACCGCCGAGACGGTGACGGTTGAGGCCGACGTTCCGCTGGTTGAAACCTCCACCTCGAACAAGAGCTTTACGATCACGTCCCGTCAGGTGACGGAGCTGGCGTTGAATGGCCGCGACTTCCAGTCGCTGATGCTGACACTGCCTGGCGTCGTGACGAACAGCTCGTCGAACTTCCGCCTGGCCTTCAACAACACGGACCAGTTCAACGTGAATGGCCTGCGCGGCTCGATGAACAACTTCTTCCTCGACGGCTCGATCAACACGGACGTCGGCGCCAACGACGGCCAGTACACGCAGCTCTCGATGGACGCCGTGGGCGAATTCCGCGTGCAGAACTCGGTCTTCGCGGCGGAGCACGGCCGCAACCCCGGGGTGCTCCTGTCGGCCTCGACCAAGTCGGGAGGCAAGGACTATCACGGCACCGCCTACGAGTTCCTTCGCAACGACAAATTCGATGCGCGGCTGCCTTTTGACACGACGGGCAAACCGCCGGTGCTGAGGTTCAACCAGTTCGGCGGCAACATCGGCGGACCGGTGATTCTGCCGAAGTGGTCCACCCGGTCGAACAAGACGATGTTCTTCTTCTTCAACTACGAAGGGACTAGAGCGTCGCGGCCGACCGGCGGCAACTTCATCGACTACGTTCATCCCGACCTGCTCAACGGCGACCTGTCCAGGCTCTACCGCCCAGGCACGGACGCGTTTCACGGACTGCAGATCGGCCAGGTGTTCCGGCCCGGTTCAATCCGGCGCGATGCGGCCGGCCGCGTCATCGGCGGCGATCCGTATCCTGGCAACATTGTGCCAAAGTCCGATTGGGCCCAGAATACGCCGGCGTTTCTGAAAGTGATCGGCGGATTCAACACGTCCGGCGGACAGTCGCTGGCGCCGACGAATCCGGAGCTGGTCCGGGTCCCGTTCCAGGACGTCTACCGGTTCAACAAGAACCAATACGTGGCGCGGTACGACTGGAACATCAATCAGAATCACACCTTCTTCTTCCGCGCCGTGTGGGATCCGCAGAGCGAGAATCAACAGCGCGGCATCTTCTCAACGCTGCCGTACCCGATCTACCCGATGTATCGCGAGAAGCCGGGCAAGAGCTTCGCGGGCAACCTGATCAGCGTCATCAATCCGACCTTGACCAACGAGTTCATCATGACCGTCAACGACCTCAACCAGATCGTGGACGTCATTCCGGGAACTCCGAAGGAACAGTATGACCGCGATGCGCTTGGATTCAAGTTCCAGGAGCTCTACAAAGGCGTCAACCTGAACAACCGGTTCCCTCGCTTCAACTGCGGCGTAGGCGCCTGCAACTTCACCAACTTCTCGTCGGGTTGGCTGAGCGAGGCGACGACGATCGCCATCACCAACAACACGACGAAGATCAAGGGCGCGCACACGTTCAAGTTCGGCGTCTTCTGGAACCAGAACAACAATGGCCAGCAGCCCACCTGGGTCGACCAGGTCCAGTTCGACTTCGGACCGAACGCGATTAACACCCGCGACACGGCCAACACTTTCGCGAACATGCTGACCGGCAACTACACTTCGATCACCCAGTCCGACGGCCGCTACTATGCGGCTTTCCGTTTCCGGGGTTTCGAATGGTACGCGCAGGATTCCTGGAAGGTGAATAAGCAGCTGACGCTCGAATACGGCATCAGGCACGTCTTCTATGGCCCGACCTACACAATCCCGGACGTGCTGATGTGGTATTTCGATCCGGCGCTGTATAATCCGGCGCAGGCAGTGACGATTGATACAGTGTCGCCTCCGCCATTGAGAGGCCGAATCGTGCCGAACTCGGGTAACCGCTTTAACGGCATGGTGCAGGAGGGCTCCGAAGGCGTCGACAAAGGCTTCACCAAGCCGCGCTGGAATCAATTCTCTCCGCGCATCGGTATCGCCTTTGATCCGTTCGGCGACGGCAAGACCTCAATCCGAGCCGGCGGCGGCATCTTCTGGGAGCGCATTCGCCAGAACAACCTGAACTTTGACGGGGTCCGCAACCCGCCGACTGAGACGCAGCCGAGCATTTACTCCGGCCGCGTTGACGAAGTCGGACCGGCGCTCGTCACTTCAGGCGTCATCTTCCCGCCCAACGCCGCCGTGGCCGCGTGGGCGCGAAACGGCAAGACGCCGACCATCTATAGCTGGTCGTTCGGCATCCAGCGCCAGTTGCCCGGCAACACGGCGGTGGAGGTCTCTTACGTCGGCAACATCTCGAACCACCTGATGGACACTCGCGATATCAACCAGCTCCCGCTGAATACGACGACCGGCACGAATCTGCTTCAGCAGGCCAACAACGTCCAGGACGCGATCCGGCCGTTCAAGGGCTACCGTTCAATCAACTTCACCGACTTCGCCGCAAACTCGAACTACAACGCCCTGCAGGCTCGGGTGAGCCGGCGATTCTCCAAGAGCCTGACGTTCAACGCCAATTACACGTGGAGCAAGGCGATGGGCTTCACCGAGACCGACGGCGAGAACATCGGCTACTACCTCGACCGGCGCCGCAACTACGGCCCGCTCGACTACGACCGCACGCAGGTTCTCTCCTTCGACTACGTCTACCTGTTCCCTGAATTCTCCAAGAAGATGGGGAACAACGGTTTCGCCAAGGTGGTCTTTGACGGCTGGCAAATCAGCGGAATCACGCGATTCTCGGGCGGCACGCCGCTCACCGTCACCTCCAACGGCAATCCCGGCACGCTGGGCGGAGGCGTCCGCGCCAATTACCTCGGCGGCGATCTCTACCCGGCCACGCGCGACCGGTTCAACTACTTCAACGTCTTCGCCTTCGGGCGTCCGGCTGACGGCACGTTGGGCAACACGGCCAATGGCATTCTCCGTGGACCGGGCATCAACAACTGGGATGTTTCCTTCTTCAAGAACACATCCATCACCGAGCGCGTCCGCGTTCAGTTGCGGTTCGAGTTCTTCAATTTCTGGAACCACACCCAGTGGGCCGGGATCAACACCGGCCTGAGCGTGCCCAACCCGAACACCGCCGTCACGCAGGCGACGCGCGGGCGGCTGGGCGAAGTGACCGGCACACGCGATCCGCGTCAACTGCAACTGGGCGTCAAGCTCTATTTCTAAACTATGAGGTAGATGCTTCCCGCTCTCCTTGTTCTGCTCCAGATTGGGCCGCTCTTCGAAAGGGCGGCCCAATCTCTTCAGCGGGGCGACTACGAAGCGGCGGAGCGCGATCTGGTGGAAGCCAGAAAGCTAGCGCCGTCGAATCCCGCGGTGCTGGCGAATCTCGGAGTGGTGTATTCAAAAACCGAGCGCTACGGCAAAGCGATCGAATGCTATGAATCGGCTCTCAAAGCGAAGCCGGGCGACCCGCGGTTGTTGATCAATCTGGGGCTCGCCTATCTCAAGCAGGAGGAGTACCGTAAAGCGCTGCCCCTTTTCAGGCAGGTGCAGACACCTCAGGCACGCGAACTCGAAGCGGGCTGCCTGATCTTCATTGGTGAGCCTCGCAAGGCCATAACGCTACTCGAAGGGCTTGCACGGGAGGAGGCCAGCGCGCTCTATCTGCTGGGGCTGGCGCAGATGCGCGCCGGTGACGCCGAGAAAGGCCGCCGGACGCTGGACCAGTTGCTGACCCGCGCGGTGTCCCCCGCTCAGGCCGAATACCTGATCGGCAAGGCGATGGTGGAGAGCGAGTACTTCGAGCAGGCGGTGGAAGTGCTGGGGCGTGCGATTCACCGCGATCCGGACCTCATCGAGGCCAAACTCGAGCTCGCCAAGGCGAATATCAGTCTTCGGCGCAACGAGGAAGCGGAGGCGCTGCTGAAGGAAGTTCTCAATGCGCGGCCTTCCGGCCTCGAAGCGCACTACTATCTCGGCGCACTCTACGCTCAGCTCGATCGCGAGGCTGAAGCGCTGCCCCACCTGGACAAGGTCCTCGCTTCGAAGCCCGGTTTTTGGGGCGTCCACTACTACTACGGCCGCTTGCACGCCGCCGCGCGCCGCTACCATGAGGCGTTGCCTTTTCTGGAGCGGGCGGCGAAACTAAACCCGGACGAGATGTCGGTCTGGTACCAGCTCACGCGCACGGCGAGGGCGCTCAAGATGGATGCGCGCTCCAAGGAAGCGCTGGCCAATTACGAGCGGCTGCGCAAGGCGAACATGGCCCCCGACTCAAATCGGCCGCCGCAGTAGGTTCTGGCGCCTCATCCACTCGGCGAGCAGCGCAATCCATCCATCGGAGGCTTTGCCTTTCCGGTTCATTCCAAAACCGTGGCCGCCGTCGGGGAAGAGGTGCGCTTCGATGGGGACCTTGGCCTGCTTCCACTTCTCGATCAGGCTCGTGAACGTGGACGTCATCCTCACGTTGTCGTCGAAGGCCACCACAGTGAAGAGAGGCGGCGCGCCGGCGGGCGGCTGGAAGCCCTCCGGGGCCACGGCGTAAATCGGGATGGCGAAGTCGGGGCGGCTTTCGGGAGTGTACTGGGTCGCCACGCCGATGGCGAGGTAGCCGCCGGCGGAGAAGCCCATCACGCCGATGCGTTTCGGATCGATCTTCCATTCGGCCGCGCGTTCCCGGACCGTCTTCACGGCGAGCAGGCCGTCTTCAATCGCGGCCTTCTGGCTGAGTTGACGGTTCATCGCCGGGGTATCTCCGCTTTCGAGGCCGCAGCGATAACGGAGGACGAACGCCGTGACGCCAAGTTGGTTGAGCCATCTGGCGACGTCACGGCCTTCGTGTTCGATGGCGAGAATGGAGAAGCCGCCGCCGGGCGCCACGACGATCGCCGCGCCATTCGGGTTCGCCGCCGGGTAGATCTCCATGACCGGGCGTTTGACTTTGCGGACCCATCGTTCCGAGGGGCTGTTGACGTGCTGGTTTTCACCGGGGGCATACCACTCCTCGCCCGCGGGCAGATCCGGACGGAGAACGATTTCCTGAGGCGGCGCCGCCGGGACGGCGAATCCGAGGAGGAGCGCAAGAACGAAGATTCGCATAACCGGCCTCATTCTACCGGAGACGTAGGGTAGACTGCGAACATGCGGTTGATCCGGTCCAGTCTTATTCTCTCAACGGCGCTGCTTGCGCCGATTTCTCTCCTGGCGAAGAGCCCGTTCGAGGGCCGCTGGAATTTCAACATCTCAACACCGGGCGGGATGCGAGCCAGTTGGCTGGGCATCTCCGAGAAGGACGGAGCGCTCGTGGTGAACTACCAGCCGACGGGGGGAAACGTCTTCCAGTTGAAAGATGTGAAAGTGGACGGCGGGAAGCTGATCCTGGGGATCGCCGCCGGCGGAGCAAACCGGCCGGCGATGACGTGGGAACTGGAGGCCAAGGGGGATCAACTCATCGGCGTCCAGAAGCGGGGCGACGCCACGGTGCAGTTGACCGGCATGCGCGCGCCTTCGCTCAATCGAGAGGAGCCGAAGAACTGGACCAGGCCCGTGCCGATTTTCAACGGCAAGGACCTGACCGGATGGGAGCCCAATGGCGATCCGGCGAAGAGCTTCTGGACAGTGAAGGACGGGCTGCTGGTGAACGAGAAGCTTGGCGTGAATCTGAAGAGCACCGGCAAGTGGGAGGACTTCAAGCTGCACTTCGAGGTCTCGCTGCCGGATCACACCAACAGCGGCTTCTACATGCGCGGGCGCTACGAGCTGCAACTGGAGTGCTGCGACAGCAAGGCGCCTCCCGAACGGCGGAACGGCTCCATCTATGGGCGAATCGCTCCGGTGAACCCGCCGGCGCAAGCCCCCGGGCAGTGGGACGTGTATGACGTGACGCTGGTTGGGCGGACGCTGACCGTGGTCCACAACGGTGTGAAGACGATCGACCGGCAGGAACTCGAAGGAATCACGGGCGGCGCCATCGACGCCAACGAGGGAGAGCCGGGGCCCTTCTACATCCAGGGCGATCACGCCGGCGGCGTCAGGTTCCGGAATATCACGGTATCTGTCCCGAAGAAATAAGCCACGAGACGGATTCCTGGACCGCCTGGATGGACGAGTAGCGCGGCTCGTATCCGATCAGCCGCCTCGCCTTCCCGATCGAACAGCACGGCGAATGGGCGATGTGATCCCAGGTGAGATCGGCATCGCGCTCAGGAACAGCCCGCTTCCATTCGTCAAAGGGGAGGAACTTGAGCCTGGCCTGCAGGCCGAACCACGCGGCCATCTGTTCGGCGAAGCCGCGCAGCGTGAGGGCGGCGGGAGACACGACGTGGAAGCACTCGCCGACGGAAACGCTCCGGTTGCTCATCGCTTGAACAAAGGCTTGAGCGACGTCGTCGGCATGAACGTGGTGAACCGTCTCCAATCCCAGGTTCGGCAGGCAGAGTTGTTCGCCCGCGGCGAGGATACGCCACACATCCGTGTTCAGGTTCCCGGCGGGGTTGATCGGCGGCCAGCCGGGACCGGCGATGTGGCCGGGGTGGAGCACTGTCGCCGGGAACCCGCCCCGCCTCGCCTCACGAAGCAGGTCCTCCTCGATGGCCGCTTTGCGAATCCCATAGTCGCCGAAGGGCCGCCGCGGCTGGTCCTCTGTGGCGGGGATCTGGACCGAATGGCCGTGGACCCAGATCGTGCCGCAATGAAGAAAATGCTGGACACGCCCGCGAAGCGCATCCACGAGAGCGCGGGCCGACTCCGGATGGAAACAAATGAGGTCGATGACGACATCCGGATCGAGTGACGCCACCCGTTCCCCAAACGTTCCGGCGGCCTCTTCGGCGTGGCGGTCCACTTCGACCATGCGTACCCGCTTCCACGCCTGGTGCGGCGTGTAAGGTTTCCGCTGACCGCGGCTCATGCAGACGGCGTCACACCCGGCGTCGACAAGACGCGGAATCAGATAAGTGCCGATGTGGCCGGCGCCGCCGATTACGAGAACCTTCATCACGGTCTCATTGTAAGCTTGAGGGCAGCAAGGAGAATCGGACATGAATCGGTGGTTTGTCGCAGTCATGGCTGTGTGCGCTGCAGCGGGCGCAGCGCCGCGAAAGATTGTCTTCGAAGGGACGCAAGCGGAACAGAAGTGGACGCTCAAGGAACTCAATCCTGACTTGCCCGCTGATTGGACGGGCTACAATTACCTGGTTCTCGAGTTGAAAGCGTCTTCGACGCAGCGCTTCCATCTCGGCCTGCACAGCGGGAGCGTGACGCAACGGCGGCAGTTCCACCCGTTCGCCGGTGTGTGGATCCGAGCGGCCGTGCCGCTGCAGTACTACAGGCAGCCGAACCGGGCGGGGTTCGACCTGGCGTCGGTGGGCAAGGCGCCGCGCAATTCGTTCTGGGTCAGCACGGGCGGCGTGTACGGTCCGCTGAATGCGGTGGATGCCATCAGCGTGCAGATGATCGTCCCGCTGGGCAGGCCTGAGTTGGAGATCAGGTCTGTGACGTTGGCGAAGGAGGATCCGGGGTCGGACGTGCTTGAGGGCAAGCCGGTGGTGGACGAATTCGGCCAATGGGCGCATGGGGAGTGGCCCGGAAAGGTCAAGGGCCTCGCCCAATTGAAACAGGCATGGGTGGCGGAAGAGAAGAATCTTGGAAAAGGCGATTTCGGCTACTGCAAGTACGGCGGATACTCGCACACGAAGGCGAAGGCGACCGGCTTCTTCCGCGTGGAGCAGATTGACGGCAGGTGGTGGTTTGTGGACCCCGACGGCCACCTGTTTTATTCGACGAGTTCGACAGGCATCGGCGCGGGCGGCGGCGATTCGCGCCTCCAGGGGCGCGAGGACTACTTTAAGGCGCTACCCCCGGTTGACCGGAATCCGCCTGCGGGACGCAGGCCGCAGACGGGGTTCTACACCTGGAACGTTCAGCGGAGACATGGCGATGCCTGGCGCACCAAATGGGTGGACCTTGCCTTGCGCCGCCTGGAATCCTGGGGGATGAACACCATCGGCAACTGGAGCGATTCGCAGTTGTGGGACGCCGGCAGGAAGGCGTATCAGGTGAACCTGCGCGGCTGGGGGATGGAGTCCGGTTTTATGGGGATGCCGGACGTCTATTCGGAAGATTGGGCGCGGATGGTGGACAAGGCGGCGGCGGAACAATGCGCGCCGCGCAAGAACGATCCGTGGCTGCTGGGCTACTTTGTCGCCAACGAGCCGCCGTGGCCGGGACGCGAATCGCTGATCGTGGACATCATCCTCGAGCGGCCGGCGAGCGCGATCCAGAAAGAACTCAAGGCGTTTCTGGCGCAAGGCGACACGCCGGAACGCAGGAGGCAGTTTATCTACAAGGCCTACGAGAAGTTTCTGGAAGTGATCAACGCGGCGATCAAGCGGCACGACCCGAACCATCTCAATCTCGGTCTGCGGTTCGGCGGCGGCGTGCCGCCCATGGAGATGCTCAAGGCGTCCAAGGCGTTCGACGTGTACAGCATGAACGTGTACTCGACGATGGTCAGTCCGAAGGTGATGGAGGAGATCTACAAGGTGACCGGTAGACCGATCATTGCCGGCGAATTCCATTTCGGCGTTCCGGAGCGCGGGCTGGCGGCGGGACTTGTGCAGGTGCGCGATCAGGCCGAGCGCGGGCTGGCCTACAGGTATTACGTAGAGCAGGCGGCTTCGTTCCCGGCGTTCATCGGATCAAGCTGGTTTCAATGGGTGGATCAGCCCTCAACGGGAAGAATGGACGGGGAGAACTACAACATCGGCCTCGTTGACGTGACAGACCGGGCGTATCCGGGGATGGTGGAGGCGATGAAGGCGACGCACCGCAGGCTCTACGAGGTGCACGCCGGGAAGACGCCGCCGTACGACGTGAAGCCAAGAGCGCAGTAGTCATGGCCGCCTGCCGATGGAGAACAGGGTCCCGTCGCTGCGGAGGAAGATGCGTCCGCCGGAAATCGCCGGCGACGCAATGAGACGCTCGCCGATATCGTTGGTGGCGAGAACTTCAGGCTTTCGTCCGGCGCGGAGGACAAAGGTTTCGCCGGTTTCGCTGGTCATGTAGACCTTGCCGTCGCCCGCCACGGGCGAGGCGAAAAAGATGCCGCCGAGCCGGTGGCGCCAGACGCGCTCGCCGGTTGACGCCTCGGCGCAGGTGACAACCCCGATCTCATTCGTCATGTAGAGCAGGCCCTGGTCATGAAGGATCGAGGGAACATAGGAAGCGCCGGAGGGCTGCCGCCACTTGATGCGCCCGCCGGGCAAAAGGGCGAGGTAATCGCTGTTGCGATAGCCGCGGCTCATGTAGATGACGCCGCCGTGCGAGACCGGAGTCGGGATGGGGGTCTGGCGTTCGCTGCCGGAATGCCAGAGGAGCTTTCCGTCAGCGGGCGAGTAGACATCAATGCGCTCGCTCGAGTTCACCAGCAGCTCGCCGGATTCAACACCGGGGACGAGAACGGGCGTGCTGTGGGCCACGCGCCCCTTGCCCCGGTCCACCTTCCAAAGCTGCTTCCCGGTGCGCTTATCGAGCGCGAGCAGGTAGGCGGCGGGCAAGTGGTCGCAGAGCAGGATCAGCGAGTCGCGGTAGATCATGGGCGAACTGCCATGGCCCCATTGGTTCTCGAATGGCGCCTCCTCGCCGAGATGACGCGTCCATAAGGGCCTGCCCTTCATGTCCACCGCGGCGAGTTGGCCGTTGCCGAACCATGCGTAAACCCTCTCACCGTCGGTGACGGGCGTCGGCGTTGCGAGATTGTGCTTCTCGTGCAACTCGGGAAAGGGACCGATCGCCTTCAGCCGGTACCCCCATTGGCGGCGGCCGTCCGTCCGACTGAACGCCTCAACGACAAGCTCGACGTTCCCCTTGGCCGCGGTGGCGGGCATGCGGGCGCCTTCAATGGCGTGCTCACGGCTGGCGAGAGCCTGGTCGTCGCGGGCGAGCCGCGGGTGGTTGCCGGAGCGCGTGACAGCGGTACCGGCTTGCGAAGTGACGATCACGAGATCGTCCCAGACGATGGGCGAGGAAGCGCCGTATCCAGCAAGCTTGGCTTTCCACGCGATGTTCTGCGTTGCGCTCCACGCTGTAGGGAGATTGATCTCGGTGGAAATTCCCTGGCTTGCGGGACCGCGCCACTGCGGCCAGTCCTCGGAGTTGACGCTTGTGGCGCCTGCCAGAAAAAGCATCGCCCTGAAGAGCCCTCGAGTCATTGGGTCAGTATATCGACGCATGAGCCGACTCATCATCT
>CAYWST010000132.1:0-13262 GCA_964461075.1 uncultured Solibacteraceae bacterium
GCGCACTACCATGCCACTGGAATAGGTTTTGACTGGCTGATGAATGAATTCGCCGATCTCGGCAAAGCTCTCAATGGCCGGATAGATCCTGTCAATCTGGGCCGACGAGAAGCCGAGAATCGCCGAGTTGAGATAGACGTTCTCGCGGCCGGTGAATTCAGGATTGAATCCGGAACCCAACTCGAGGAGAGCACTGACGCGGCCGCTGACCGAAACATTCCCCTTGGTGGGTTGGAGGATTCCAGCGACGATCTGGAGCAGAGTGCTCTTGCCGGATCCGTTCTCGCCGACGATGCAAAACGTTTCGCCCTTGGGGATAGAAAAGGACACATCACGAAGCGCCCAGAAATCGGCGTGGAAGGACTTGCGGTTGAGCGTGAGCAACTCCTTCAGCCTGTCGCTTGGAGACTGATAGATCGGGTAGGACTTGGATACGGCCCGGAATTCAATCAGACTCACTGGGGGAGGTTCCGCTTCTCGCAGCTCTGCTGAGCCGCCATCTTCAAGCTACTGAAGGGGATGTCGGGGTGTCAATCGGGCGCCGAACATGAAATGGGCGACCGCCGCAGGCTAGACAGCCTGAAGGGACCCTCCCTTCGGCTCTCAGGCACGTTGAACCTCACTAAGTGCGGTGCATTTTTCCGCGCGTCTCGGGGGAGGTCGCACTCTCCGATGAACGCTGGAGGCGCATGCCTGGGCTGCTCAGCAAAGCGGTAGCCGCCCAAAGAAGTGATCGATGTGTATGGATGCCTCCTGTTAGCCCAGCCGCTTGAACTGGGCGATTCCTCAGACGAGGCTAGGGACAAACCCAACCTCTGGCCACAATATGGACCTGATGGATGATAGTGTCAATAAGTTTAATGATATATGTACTAATCAGGTCTGGTTATCTGGTATTTGACTTGGACCAATCCTCAATCGTAGTCTGAAAGGAGTTGTGCCGGCGTAGCTCAGCCGGTTAGAGCGACGGTCTCATAATCCGTAGGTCGTTGGTTCGAGTCCAACCGCCGGCACCACCTGTTGCAGTCAGCTTCCAACGATCACTTCGTGGATGCGTGTGAGATCTTCCATGGAGTAATAGTCGATCTCGATTCGGCCCCGCTGTTCGCTTTTCTGGACGATGCGAACCTTTGTGCCCAAGACCCGCTCCAATTGCTCGATGGCGGCTTTCACGTTCGGGTCCAACTGAACCTCTTCCACGGTCTTGGGTTCGCGCGGCTCAGACATCTTTTGGACAAGGCGCTCCACCTGACGGACGGACATTCCCTCACTTGCCGCCTTCTCCGCGACCTGGATCTGGAGCTCAGGAGTTGGTAAGCCGAGGATAGCGCGGGCGTGCCCCATCGAGAGCCGGCGCTCGGCAAGGAGAAGCTGGATGTCTCCGGGGAGCTTCAGAAGCCGGAGCATGTTGGTGACCGTGGTGCGGTCCTTACCTGTGCGGCGGGCGATATCGTCATGCGAGAGGGAATAGTCTTTGTGAAGGCGTTCGAAAGCATGCGCGACTTCGATGGGGTTCAGGTCTTCGCGCTGAATGTTCTCGATCAGCGCCACCTCCATCAGCCTTTTCTCCGCGAATTCCTGCACCACGACAGGCACGGTCTTCAATCCGGCCAGTCTGGAGGCGCGCCAGCGCCGTTCACCAGCAACGAGTTGGAACCTGTCGCCGACGCGGCGGACGACAAGCGGCTGAATGACACCGTTTTCACGGATTGATTGGGCGAGTTCCGCTAGACGGTCTGCCTGAAAAGTGGTTCGGGGTTGGAGAGGGTTAGGCTCAATCTGGTCGATAGGAAGGTCCAACGCGCCGGTTGATGGTGAGGTGATTGTTGTTGGAGCGTGTGATTTGTTGGCCGGAAGCAGTGCAGAGAGTCCCTTGCCAAGCGCCTTACGCGGCTGTTCCGTGTTGCTCATTTTCGATAATCTCCTTAGCAAGTTGGATATAACTCTCGGCGCCTTTCGAGCGAAGGTCGTAGCTGATAATGGGCTTTCCGAAGCTTGGAGCCTCGGCGAGGCGGATGCTGCGAGGAATGATGGTGTCGAAGACTTGGTCCTGGAAGAAGTCGCGAAGGTCGTTGGCAACCTGGCGTGTCAGGTTGGTGCGATCGTCGTACATGGTTAGGAGAATGCCCTCAATCTTGAGGTACGGGTGGATTGATTGCTGCAGGCGTTCAATCGTGTCGAGGAGTTGGCTGATTCCTTCCAGGGCGAAGAACTCGCACTGGATTGGGATCAGAATGGAATCCGCAGCCATCATCGCGTTAAGGGTGAGGAGGTCGAGAGCTGGGGGGCAGTCGATGATGACAAACGAGAAAGTCTCGCGGACTTGGGCGAGAGCATTGCGGAGGCGGTACTCGCGGTCAGGGAATTCGACAAGCTCGAGGTTGGCGGCAACGAGGTTTTTGTCTGCTGGGGCGAGCCGGAGGCCATCGAACTCTGTTGGACAAAGAATCGTGTCCATTGAACGACGCCCCATCAGGACGTCGTAAGTGGTGGCCAGATCAGACTGTTTTGTGATGCCAAGGCCTGTCGTGCAGTTCCCTTGGGGGTCCATGTCGATGACAAGGACTTGGATATCATTGGCGGCGAGTGAGGCGGCAAGATTGATAGCTGTGGTTGTCTTGCCGACACCACCCTTTTGATTGGCGATGGCGATGACTTTGCCCATGAGGGGACCTTTCGGGGGATGAAACGACTATGCTATCACGCAGGGTGCGGGTTTCACGTGGAACTGTGGCTCGCTTCCGGTATCCCTATGTTTCACGTGGAACGTCGGCCCAAACGGCGACCCCACCGCCCATTGGCAGATCAACTAGATGAGGATTCCGGATCTTCAAACTGAGAACATCTCTTGTTGCCACGATCAAACCCACCGAAGGCGCGCACCTCCTTGCCACCCTCAGAACGTCGACTGGTCTGACTGCCCGCGAAACAATCGCTGCAAACCTGCCCGTCAGTTGCTCCGCGCGAGCGCATTCAACCGTCAAGTTGGGCAGGATGTCTCGGCACTCCCGCAAAAAAGCGGCCTTCCTCGTGTCAGACTCAACCAAAGTGACGTGCGAATCCGGCCATAAAGCGGCCAATGGTACGCCCGGAAAGCCCCCACCGCTCCCGACATCCGCCAGAGTCGCCGGAGGGTGAGGGCAGCAAATGCCGAGAAACAAGGACTCGAAGTAGTGCTTCCGCACTGCATCATGAAGCTCTACCACGTTCGTCAGGTTCACCACACGATTCCACCGCACCAATAGTTCGTAGTGAGCTTCCAGCAGTTGAGCCACTCGAAGTTCCAACTCCAACCAAGGAGATGTCTCGGCTCGCAGCGCCTCAACAAACATAGACGCCATGGCTCAGCCCCGATCTCTCAAGGTCAGATACAAATCCAGGACTGCAATTGCCGCCGGCGTGATTCCCGGAATTCGCGCGGCCTGACCAATCGTCACCGGCCGGACCCTCTCCAGCCTGTCGATAATCTCCCGGCTGAGCCCAGGGATCCCTCGAAACTGAAAACCGTCCGGGATGCTGCGTGCCTCCCCGGCCCGAAGCCGCTTTACCAGTTTCTCTTGCTGACGGAAATAGCCTTCGTACTTCACCTCCGTCTCCACAGTGGCGAGAACCGAATCCGGCACATCCTCTCCAACCCACCCCCGCACAAACGAAGTCAACTGAGCGAGATGCGATTCCGGGCGCCGAAGCCAGACTTCCATCGTGGGCCGATCTCCATTGCCACAAAGATGAGGGAAATCGACGGGGTTGAGCCGAGTCGCTGAAAGGCATTCCAGCAGCTTCGTCTTCCATTGAAGCTTCTGCTCGAGCTTCGTCCATCTTCGGTCGCTGATCAGACCCACCCGCCGCCCATGGGGGGTCAATCGCTCGTCGGCGTTGTCGATCCTCAAGGAAAGCCTGTATTCGGCTCGCGACGTGAACATTCGGTACGGCTCGTCGGCCCCTTTTGTCACCAGGTCATCGACAAGAATTCCGCCGTACCCTTCCGTCCGGCCCAAGACCAAGGGGTCCATCTGTTTCACCTTGCAGGCGGCATTAATCCCTGCCAGCAATCCCTGAATCGCAGCTTCTTCATAGCCGGAGGTGCCATTGATCTGTCCTGCGAGGAAAAGCCCACTGATCCGCTTCACTTCAAGACTGTGATGGAGTTCCCTGGGATCGATGGCGTCGTACTCAATCGCGTACCCAGGCCTCATCATCTCAGCCTGTTCCAGCCCAGGAATCGAAGCAAGAACCGCCTCCTGCACATCCACCGGCATACTCGTCGAAAGGCCGTTCACATAAACCTCATAGGTATCCAGTCCTTCCGGCTCCAGAAACAACTGGTGGCGGGTCTTATCTGGAAACTTGACCACTTTGTCCTCGATAGACGGGCAATACCGCGGTCCGATCCCCTCTATCTGACCGCTGTAAAGCGGGCTGCGGTCGACATTGCGGCGAATGATCTCGTGCGTCTCCAAGCCGGTATATGCAACATAACAAATGACTTGCGCTCGCTCGATCTTCTCCGTCAGAAAGCTGAACGGAGTCGGATTCTCATCGCCCGCCTGCGCTTCGAAACGGCTGAAGTCGATACTCCGCCCATCAAGCCGCGGAGGAGTCCCGGTCTTGAGCCTTGTCCACTTGAGCCCCAAGGTCCTCAGATGGTGTCCCAGAAGGTTCGCCGGCGCCTCCCCGCTTCGGCCGCATGGATTCCTTGCCTCGCCGACATGAGCAAGCCCATTGAGAAACGTCCCAGTGGTCACGACAGCCGCGCGCGTCGAGAGAACTCTGGTATCGGAAAGCTGCACCCCGCGTAGAGATCTGAGGCCATTTGGCTGCTCTTCGTACAGAAGTTCGGCGACCTCGGCCTGCAGGATCCTCAAGTTCGGCTCCTGTTCTAATCGCTCCCGCATCCGAACTCTGTACTGTTTCTTATCCATCTGCGCCCGCGGGCTCCACACGGCCGGACCTCTGCTGGTGTTCAGCAACCTAAACTGTATGCCCACAGAGTCCGCAACTTCCCCCATGATTCCGCCCAGCGCATCAACCTCCCGCACCAGGTGCCCCTTGGCGATCCCGCCGATGGCCGGATTGCAGGACATCTGACCGATGAGGTCGATGTTCATCGTGATCAGAGCGGTCTTGAGCCCCATCCGGGCGCAGGCGTGCGCCGCCTCGCAGCCGGCATGGCCGGCTCCGATCACGACGACATCGTATTGGAGAACGCGGGGTTGCATCGACATGTCGGCAACGCTATCCTAGTTGCTTGTAATTAAAGGAGTTGCAGCTATGAAAGTCCTTGTGCTCGGAAGCGGCGGCCGCGAGCACGCTATTGCATGGCGCCTGAAGAACAGCGCCTCTGTAATTCAAGTGTACGTCGCTCCGGGCAATCCTGGGTGCGCGACCGTCGCCACCTGCATTCGGCCGGAGGCGGCAACTCCGGACGGCTACCTGACCCTCGCCCGCCAAGTCGGCGCCGACCTGACCATCGTCGGGCCGGAGGCGCCGCTCGTGGATGGCGTTGTCGACGCGTTCCGGCAGGCGGGCCGCCTCATCTGTGGCCCCACGAAAGCCGCCGCCCAATTGGAGGGCAGCAAGATCTTCGCCAAGCGTTTCATGGAACGCGCCGGCATCCCGACGGCCGCCTTCGTAAGCACGGACAACAAAGCAGAAGCCGTTGAAGCCCTCGGTCGCTTCACTTACCCGGTTGTTCTCAAAGCAGACGGCCTCGCAGCCGGCAAAGGCGTCGTCATCTGCGCATCGCCGGGCGAGGCGCACGACACGATTCATGCCATGTTTAGCGGCGCTCTCGTTGGCGCAGCCGGCCGGCGTGTGGTCATTGAGGAATTCCTCGAAGGCGAAGAGGTCAGCTTCATCGGGCTCTGCGACGGCGAGCGCGTCGCCGCTCTCGAACCCTCCCAGGATCACAAGACCATCTTAGACGGTGATAAAGGGCCTAACACAGGCGGGATGGGCGCCTACTCGGACTCACGCATCCTGCCTGAGGCCATGCGCGATCATGTGATGAAGTCTGTCATGCAGCGTACCGTCGACAAAATGGCGGAAGAGAGTACGCCCTTTTGCGGTTTCCTCTACGCGGGGCTGATGATGACCAAGGACGGACCGAAGGTCCTCGAGTTCAATGTCCGCCTCGGCGACCCGGAGACGCAGGCGCTGCTTCACCGGTTCGATGGAGACTTCGGCATCGCCATCGCTGAAGCGGCTGCAGGCCATGTCCGCGCGGAAGCACTGCGCTTCCGCCCCGATCCCAGCGTCTGCGTGGTTCTCGCCGCACACGGCTATCCGGGCGCGGTGCGCACTGGTGACCCCATCTCGGGCATCGAAGCCGCCGAAGCCGCGGGCGCGGTCGTCTTCCACGCAGGGACGCGCCTCAACGATGAGAAACAACTCGTCACCAACGGCGGCCGCGTCCTTGGCATTACTGCTTCTGGACCCACACTCCCCGAGGCGATTGAAGCCGCCTACGCCGCATGCTCTCACATCGCCTTCGACGGCCGGCAGATGCGAACCGACATCGGCCGCAAAGGGCTCAAGCGCTGGTAGCCCGATTCACGGCTACAATGAAAGACACGTGGGGACGTAGCTCAGCTGGATAGAGCGTCCGCCTCCTAAGCGGAAGGTCGCGTGTTCGAATCCCGCCGTCCCTACCACTCCCCTATCGCCCCGACGACCCGAACCCGCCCTCGCCGCGCCCGCTCTCCCTCAATTCGCTCTCCACCCACGCTACCCGCTCGTACCGAGTGATTACCATCTGCGCGATCCGGTCCCCCGCGTGCACCTCATACGGCTGCGTTCCAAGGTTCAACAGAATCACCTGGATCTCGCCGCGATAGCCCGGGTCGATCGTCGCCGGCGCGTTCGGCAGCGTGATGGCGTGCCGCAGCGCGAGCCCGCTGCGCGGACGGATCTGTGCTTCAAAGCCCGGCGGCAGTTCTATCGCCAACCCCGTCGGCACCAACCCCGGCCGGTTCGGTTCGAGCGTCACGGAAGACGTCGCATGCAGGTCCATCCCTGCATCCTCGTCCGGCCCGTGGGCGTACTCCGGCAGCCGTGCCTCGGGCCGCAACCGCCGGATTCGAATCTTCGTGTGCGTTTCCATGTGGGGCTTTGGCTATGATAACGGTTTGTCCGAAAACGAAGCCCCCTCCCGCGTCATCACGCTCGGCCCCATCGCGCCAGAGCCTCTCGCTTACGCCCTCGCTCGTTACAGCCGCTCGCCGGATTCCATCCGCGCCTCGCTCGACTGGGTCCGCGCCCACGACTCCTCGAAATTCCTCGACAGCTTCTACTTCCAGTACGGCCACGCCTCCATCGCCGATCTCGGCCACCTTGCTCTCTGCTTTGAAGGCGTCAGCGAAATCGCCGCTATCGAAATCGAAGACGAGCCGCTCTGGGACGGTCAGGCCCGCTCCTCGCGTTATCAGGACTTCTCCAAGTCGGGCTTCGTTACCCCGCCCGATCTCGACGCCGCCCAGTCCACCCTCTACAACGAAGCCGGCGCTACTCTGCTCGCCGCCTACCGCCAGATACACTCGCGCTGCGTCGACGCCCTCCGGGACAAACTGCCACGGCCGGACACGATGAAGCCCGAAGCCTACGACCGCAACATCGCCGCCCGCGCCTTCGACATCGCCCGTTATCTCCTCTTCCTTGGTATCCCGACCGGTGTCGGCCAGGTCACCAGCATCCGCACGCTCGAACGGCAAATCCGGCGCATGAAAGCATCCGCCTATGCCGAAGTGCGCGAACTCGGCCATGAAGCCGCCGCGGCCTGCACAGAACCGCCCGCCTGCCGATGGAGTGAAAACGAATCAGCCGCCCCTGTCTCACCGACTCTGGCGAAGTACGTCAACGCCGATCCCTACCCCGGTCTGGCCAAGCACGCCGTCGCTGACTGGGCCGCCCAAAACCTGCCAAAGCCAGCCGAAACAACCGCCCCACGCGTCGAACTCACAAAGCCCCGTGACCCGTCCGCTGACATCGCCGCCACGCTGCTCTACTCCGTCACCGATCGCCCTTACAGCGAACTCTACGCCCTCGCCGAAACCTGGACCGAGGCGCTCCGCATGGAAGTGATCGACGCCGCCCTCGGACCCCGCTCCCGCCACGACGAACTGCTCCGCGAGTTCCGTGGCGGCCCCTTCGTCTACGACTTCTTCCTCGACATCGGCGCTTACCGCGACATGCACCGCCACCGCCGCTGCACGCAGGTGCTGCAGCCTTACTCCTGGCGGCACGGCTTCGAACTCCCTCAACCGGCCATCGACTTTGGCCTCGCGCCCGAGTTCACCGCGGCCATCGAAGCCGCCCGCGCCGCCGCCTCTCAGCTCCCCGGCGCCGCCTCTCATTACCTGCTGCCCTTCGCCTCACGCTGCCGTTTCCTCATGAAGATGGACTTCGCCGAGGCCGAGTACATCTCCAAACTGCGAAGCGGGGTCAAGGGCCACTTCAGCTACCGCGACGCCGCCTGGCGGATGAAGCTCGAAATGGAGCGCGTCGAGCCCGCCCTCGGCCGGCTCATTCAAGCAACCTCCCCGGATGTCGAAGATCCGCTGGTTCGCTGAGAGTTTTTCTCCGCTCGGGCGACTCTACTTCCCAGAGGCCCCTGAGCCCATGAATCGAAACAATACGACTCAATTCGAAGACCTTCAAGACAACTCTCCCGTTGATCTCTCCGAGTTCGACGACGCATTCCGCCGCGCATCCACCAACCGCTTCGACGATTTCTACTCCGGAATCCCGGACGGAACCTACGACGCCGAAATCCGCGATGCACACCTCGGCCGCACGCGCACATCGAAGCCGATGCTCGTCTGGAGGATGGTTCTCACCAGCGCACCCGAGATCCGCCAGACCATCACCAAGACTCGCGTGATCACGGAGAACACGATGCCTTGGCTTAAGGAGGATCTCCTCAAATGCGGGCTCAATCTCACGCGGCTCTCTGACCTTTCTTCCCGTGTCGCCGAGATGGAAGGACGCCTCGTCCGGTTGGAAAAGAAAACCATCAACGGTAAATCGGAACTCTTCTTCCGCTGGCCCGAACGCGCCGCCGCCGCCGAACCGGGCCCGCAATCGGAAGATGAGGGAGACCTCCCCTTCTGATGCGCTTTCCGATTCGCAGCTACCCGACTCGCCGCGTTTCCAGGCGGCCGTAGACCTCGGCGGTCTGCTCGAGCGATGCAAAGCTGACGCCAGGAAGCCGCGCGGAGGCAGTTCCCGCCGCGACGCCCCACTTGGTCGCCTCGACAGGATCGCCCGTCTTGAGAAAACCCCAAACATACGCCGCCGCCAGGGCGTCTCCGGCGCCGATCGGGCAAAGCACGTCCACTCGCGGCGGGACCACCTCGTGTAATGCTCCGTCTTCGAGCGCGACGATTGCGCCTCGCGCCCCGAGACTCAGGACGACTTCCCGCGCACCCATCTCCCGAAGCCGGGAAGCCGCTTCCTGGAAGTGACTGCGAGTGATGAGTACTCGCGCGAGCAGTCTCTCGGCCTCCTGTTGATTCGGGGTCACGACCGTCGGCTGCGCTTCGAGCGCCGCCTCGAGCGCCTCGCCGTCCGTGTCCACGAGCGTCCGCACGTTGGCATTGCGCGCCGCATGGATCAGCCGCGCATAAAAGTCCACAGGCATGCCCGGCGGCAGGCTTCCACACAACATCAACCACGCCGCTTCAGGAAGCCGCTGTTCCACAGCTTTCTCCACGCGCGAGCACTCTCCGGCGCTGAGCCGGGGCCCCATCTCGTTCAGCTTGACCGCCAGGCCCTGCTTGTCCGCGATCGTGAAATTGGTGCGGATCTCCTGCCGAACGCGAACCAGGTCATGTGCGAATCCACACTGGGAGAGGAACGCCTCCAGGAGCTTCCCGCTTCGTCCTCCGCAAATGGCGATTGCGCGCGTCTCCGCCCCGAAGTTGTTTAACACGCAAGAGGCATTGATGCCGCGCCCCCCGGCTGACTCGCGAGTCGCCAGGATGTAGGCGCGATCTTCGAATACAAGCCGGTCGACGCTGATATTGCGGTCGATCGCCGGATTGACGGTCAGTGTGAGGATCAACCCACGATTCTATCAGCCAAACAGCTCCGATTTCGCCGGTTCCATCCTCCTTGTTACCCTGGTTTCTTGGGGATTCACTCCCGCTTTTGGGCGTATGCCGCGTTAGTCTCGGTGTGCTTCTTCTGGGGCACTACCTATCTCGCCATCCGCATGGCCCTGGAAGCCATTCCCCCGGCGCCTCTTGTCGGAATGCGCTACGTCCTCTCTGGCGGCATTCTGCTTATCGCCTGCCTTGCGCTTCGCATGAAGTTGCCCGCCAGGCCGGAGATCCTGCGCACCGCCCGCAATGGCGTGCTCATCCTCGGAGTCGGCAACGGCTGCCTCGCTCTTGCCGAAACCTGGATTCCGAGCGGGTTGGCCGCGCTGATCATCTCGGTCGCTCCATTCTGGATGATCGGTCTCAATGCCGTTCTTCCGCCTCGCGAGCCCGTAGGGCGCGGTACGCTCCTTTCAATGTTTGCCGGCCTCGGCGGCGCCGCTTTGCTCGTAGGACCCGGCGCATTCGCCGGCGGCGCCCAGGGTCAGGCCATTCTGAACGGGTTCGCTGTTCTCATGGTCGGCTGCTTCTCCTGGTCCTTCGGATCCCTGCTCCAGCGAAAACACCATTCGTCAACGAACCCAATCCTCTCAGCCGCTCTGCAACAGCTTGCCGCCGGGCTGGCCTTCATCCCCATCGCATGGTTCACCCCAGGCTCCATTCAGTGGACCGCCAGCGGGACATGGGCTCTCGCCTATCTCGTCGTCTTCGGTTCGCTCGTCGGCTACACGAGCTATATCTATGCGCTACAGCATCTGCCCGTGGCCCTCGTCTCGGCGCACAACTACGTCAACCCCGTTGTAGCCGTTATTCTCGGTTGGCTCTTTTACCGGGAGCCGTTCGGCCTGCGTGAAGGCGTCGCCATGGGGATCATCTTTCTTGGCGTGGCGTTGGTCAAACGCTTCGAAATCAAGCCAGCTCCGGCCTCCGCACAGCCGGTACGAACGGGGCGCTAGTGCCGCGGCGCGACTCCGCCTGCCAGCAGCCTTGCGCCGAT
This sequence comes from uncultured Solibacteraceae bacterium, assembly GCA_964461075.1. Lineage (GTDB taxonomy): Bacteria > Acidobacteriota > Terriglobia > Bryobacterales > Bryobacteraceae > JACADU01. The sequence continues at coordinate 11,095 of CAYWST010000132.1, forward strand.
CGCGCCGCCAGCCGCCGAGCAGACCGTCAGGAAGACGAAGCTCATCGCTAATTGCCCCGCCAGATCCGCGGGTTTGTCGAGCGACCGTTGCAATTGCTCGATCGCTTCCTTCGCCATGCCCCCTGCGGGCGCGCTTTCCGCCGCCGTCTTCATGGCGTCCCGATTTGACGAAAGCACCGCCACGCTCAACGTCAGAAAAACCAGCACCAGCACGAACGAGAACAACCCCGCGAACCAGCCCACCCGCAGGCCCTGCAGCACGTTCAACGAACTGCCGCTGCGCCTCCTGTATAAATGGACCGCATACCCGCCGCCGAAGACCAGCACCAGAGGCGCCAGCACCGGCGCGCCCGCCATGCCTGTCGCCATCATGCCCAGTTGCGACAGCACTGCCGCCGCCCATCCTGCGCGCAGCACCAGATCCGTTCGAAGCCCCGCTGGCTCGGCAGACGCCTCGCCGTGCTTCGCTTCCTCAGTCACAGTCGCGGCGGCGGCTTCCCGCTGCTCGATCCGCTCACGCTCCTCTTCTTCCCGCAACGCCTCGAGCGTCACGGGCCGGCCGCAGCGATGGCAGAATCTGGCCTGTTCGGCCAGACGCGTTCCGCAGGTGCAGTATCCTTCCACTTCTCCAGCTTATCCTGAGGGAGATCCCTTTATTCGAGATGAGCCAACACACGATTCTGGTCCTCAATAATCCCGCCGCACGGAACCTCGCGGTTCTGGATGAACTAGAAGGCTCCCCCCGCATTGTCGCCGGAGATACGCCGGAGGCCTTTGCCCGCGCCGCTGCAGAAGCCGACGTCATGCTCGTGGGCGGCGTCAAACGCGCTCTCGTTGAGCAGGTCTTTGCCATGGCGCCCAACCTCCGCTGGATCCATTCTCAGTGGGCCGGCCTCGACGGCCTCATGTTCCCCGCTCTCGCTCAAAGCTCCATCCCGCTCACCAATGGCGCCGGCGTCTTCGCCGAAGCTCTCGGCGAGTTCGCCATCGCCGCCATGCTTTGGTTCGCAAAAGATCTCGATCGCATGCGCCGCCAGCAGGCCGAAGGCCGCTGGCAGGAGTTCGACGTTCAGATGCTGCATGGCGCTCGCCTTGGCATCGTCGGTCTCGGCGGTATCGGCAAAGCCGTCGCCCGCCGCGCGCTCGCTCTCGGCATGCGTGTTCACGGCCTTGGCAGAAAGCACTCCCGCGATGAACTCGAATCCGTCCTCCGCGAAAGCGATTACCTTCTGCTCTCCGCTCCGCTCACCCCCGAAACCCGCGGCATGATCGGCGCGCGCGAGTTCGCCATGATGAAACCCGGCAGCGTCCTGCTCAACCTGGGCCGCGGAGCCGTCGCCGATGAAGCCGCTCTCCTCGCCGCCCTTCAATCCGGACCCATACGCGGCGCCGCGCTCGATGTCTATCACGTGGAGCCGCTCCCCGCCGGCCACCCGCTCTGGTCAATGAACAACGTCCTGCTCTCGCCTCACACCGCCGATCACACTGCCACATGGCTCGAGGAAGCCACCCGCTTCTTTGTCCGCAACTATGCCCGCTACATCAAAGGCGAGCCCCTCGAAAACCTGGTCGATAAGCAGGCGGGCTACTGACATGGGCGAACACGCAGTCTCCATGGATGACATCCGCGCCGCCGCGGAACGCACGCGCCCCCTTGTCCGCCGAACTCCCATCTGGCGATACGGCAGCGTCAACCGCCGCGCCGGCCGCGAGGTCGTCTTCAAGTGCGAGAACCTCCAGAAGGGCGGCGCATTCAAGATCCGCGGCGCGTCCAACTTCCTCTTCTCGATGAAGCCGGAAGACCGCGTTCGCGGCGTCGTCGCTTTCTCCAGCGGCAACCACGCTCAGGCCACCGCCATCGCCGCTCGCCACTTCGGCGTCCCCGCCACGATCGTCATGCCCGATGATGCGCCAAAGAGCAAGATGGCCGCTACCGAAGCATACGGCGCGAAGATCATCGTCTATGACCGCTTCACGGGCAACCGCGAAGAGATCGGGCGCCGCATTGCCTCTGAAACCGGCGCCACCCTGGTCCCCCCCTTCGACCACCCTTGGATCATCGCCGGGCAGGGAACTTGCGCCCTCGAACTCCTCGAGCAGGCGCCGGACCTCGATTGCCTCGCCGTCTGCCTCGGAGGAGGCGGCTTGCTCGCCGGCTGCGCCCTCGC
>CAYWST010000133.1:0-13259 GCA_964461075.1 uncultured Solibacteraceae bacterium
AGTGCGTTCACCTTGGTGCGATACCAGCCCAACCCAGCCATGAAGTTGTAGCAGAGCACCGGAATCCCGACCTTGGCCAGAGCGTCGATGGCCCACTTGTAGTTCTCGATCTCCTCGTCCCGGCCGGGCGCGCCGAGTTTGATCTTCTCCGCCGGCACCGGGTGGCTCTCCACGCCGGCGATGGTGATGCCGTTGGAGGCGAACTCGCTCTTGATCCGCTGGAGCGTTTCGACATACTGCTCCTTGCGGACCTTCATCAGTTCTCCCTGGACGCCGACGATGGCGTAGTCGACGCCCATCTGCTTGCCGAGTTTCTGTTTCAAGGGCTGCCCAGGGTTCTGCATGAGGGCGAACTTGATGGAGGTCGCGCCGGTGGCTTTGGGCGTGGCGATGGCGGTTGGCGCCGCGCCGATCAGCGCTGCGCCCTGCATGGCTCGTCTGCGTGTCACTGGAGGCATAGTCGTTTCCTGTGCTCCAGTATCTTACAAATCGCGACGAACGAAGCTTTCAGTCCGCTTCGCGCGGGAGCGGCGGGGCGAGAAACCGCACGCCCACGGTCCTCCGGTTCAGCGCCGTGTTCGCCGAATGACACACCTGCGCCCGTTCATACACCGCCAACGAAGGCACGGCACACCAGACAATCGAGCCCTCCGGAAGCCGGTCCCGCAGATCGAAGGCCATCCCGCGCGGGCTGATATTTCTTAACTCGCCCCTGACTTCGAATGCACGCTCCACCGTCTCGCCCGTCACGTAGACGGCGCCTGTGGCGGGGATGCGGATCTCGCGCCGGTTCTCTTCATTCGCTAACGCCATGTGTTTTCCTCAGTCAAGACAGGCCGGTGGAGCAATGAACCGGACGCCGGTCCGCCCGCTGAACAGTCGCCGTGCGCTGTGACGCACTTCTGTGGAGACGCACATGTTGAACGCGGGCAGTTCGCACCAGAGACGCGTGCCCGGCGCGAACCGGTTCTCGGATTTGAACGCAATCCCCTGTCCGGAGATGTCGATCAACTCAAACCGGCCGGAGAGGCGCCTTCCGTCCTCCCGGCACACTCGAATCGGCGAAGCCGCGCGCACGCGGCCTTCGGATCTCTGCTCTCGGCCCCGGCTCATGACTCCAGGGAACACCACCGCGCGGCGCAGTGCAATTGCCCATCGGTCCCATCCACCCGGGTCTGAAGTACTGGCCGGATCGTGCTAAGTAAGCCTCGTTAGATGTAGGCGATCACGTCGATTTCGACTAGCGAGTTCCCTGGAATCCCCCCAGCCGCGGCGATCGTCGTCCGCACCGGGGGCTCGTCGCCGAACTTGCCGAGAAACACCTCGTTCATGGCGGCGTAGTCCTTGAGGTCGTTCAGATAAACGTTGCACTTGAGCACCTTGGCCATCGACGAACCGGCGTTGACCAGTTCCTTCTCCACCTCCTCAAGCACAATGCGCGTGTGATCCTTGATGTCGCCCGGCACGTGCGCCCCTTTTCCGGCGATGAACAGCAGATTCCCGTAAGAGACGGCGCTCGAAAAGAGCGGAGTCTTCGCGGGCTTCTTTCCGCTGCGGTAGTGGACCTTCTTCTGGGGCGCCCCGGTCTGGGCGGATACAGCGGTGCTGGCCGCCGCCGCGGCGATCGCGGCGCCAATGGCGCGTCGGGTTTTGGGCATCTGAGCTTCTCCTGGGAGGCAGTCTAGCTCAGTTTGATGGAGCGCAGATCGATCTTCTTCCTGTCCGCCACGCCGAGCCCGAGCGCGCCGGCGATCTCGACGTGCTCCGGCTGCATCCGCACGAAGCCGCTGTCTGCGTCTTTCATCGCCTCGGCGAGAGGTTTCATGCCGATGGCCACGCGGCGGGCGTCGAGTTCCTCCCACCCGATCTTGTCGATCGCCACCGGGTCCGTGGAGAAGAACATCGTCTTGTGCTCCCACACATACTTCGCCCGGCCGGGATTCATCACAGGCCCGCCGTGGGCCAGCGCCTTCACCGCGTCGCCGATGTGCAGCACGGCCTTGTTCCGAATCGCGGGGATGGACACCGAGGCGGGAATGAATGCGCCGCAGGCGTTCAGCATCGGCGAAGAGTGGCTGCGGTTGACGTTGTTCACCAGGCCGTGGGACATGTTCTTCAGCGCGAAAGTTATACCCGCCGACTGATGGTGCTTCAGCAGACAGAGGTTGACGAGCTTATTGACTTCCTTGGTGATGAACAGGGCGGCGTAACTGCGGCGTGCGCGGTCGTTTTCGAGATCGAAACCCGGCAGCGTGAGCTGCATGTCCATGTAGTGCTCCGGATCGTAGCCGCGAATCTGTTGCTGGGTCGAGTCCGAGTAGTCGGACGCCCAGGAGATGCGGACGCCTTCGGGAAGCCACCTCTGGAAGCCGGCGGCATGGAACTCGCGGCTGTAACGGTCGTAGGCGACGATGTTCTTGCGCGGGACGCCGGCCGATTCGAGTCCGGCGACGATCGTTTGCACCACCTCGGGCGCGGAGATCACGTACGGCCGGCTGACCGGATTGAGCTTGATGCCGACGACGTCGGACGGTTCGAAGAACGCCCTCCATGCGGCGGTCGCATCCGGCGCTCCGGTGAGTTCCATCATGCCGCGGCTCATCATCTGCTCGACCGGCTCGCGCTGGTAGGCGCCGCTGATGATCGAGCCGGGATGCTCCACCCTCACGACCCGCCCCGGAAACAGGCCCGGCGCGGACCACTTGGTCTTTTCCGCGCTCCCATAGGTCGAAGTAGCCCGCGCAAGCGAGGCCCCGGTCAGGCCAAGCGCGAGCATCCGCTCCAGCCATTGGCGGCGCGTTTCACGAAGATCGCGGCAGATCATGAGCCCACTCCTTGCAGATGGAATTGTGCAAAACGCCGGCCCGCGAAGGGGCCGGCGCTTGGGTGATGAATCTCAGTCAGGCTATCAGAAGTAATACTTCAGGCCAAACTGGATGTTGCGAGGCGCCTGCACCTGGCTGCCGACCGTGCCGAAGCTGGCCGGCGTGCCGATGCTCCGGCCCGGCGCTCCCCAACTGACGTGATTGAACGCGTTGAAGAACTCCGTCCGGAAGTCGATGTACTGCCGTTCGGTGATGGAGAACTTCTTGCCGATCGAGAGATCGGCTGAGAAGTACGACGGTCCCTGCTCGGTGCCGATCGACGAGTTCCCGAAGGAACCGTCTGCCGGTTGGCCATACGGGCACACGCCGTTGTTCACTCCGCCGGCGCAGAAAAAGGCGGCGCGGGCGGCCGTGTCGGTGGGCAGGCCGAAGTAGTTGTCGATACTGACCAGGTTCGGATCTCCCTTCAAGGTTCCATACCGGTTCGCGCGAACATTGCCGCGGACCGCCTGGCCAGTGCGGTCGATCGCCAGAACCGTCACCGGGAAGCCGGTCCGGGCGGCGAAGAAGTAGTTGATGTTCCAGCCGCCAAGGAAGGCGTTGGCGACCCCGTTCATATCGTTGCCGAACTTCTTGCCCTTGCCTACGGGCAAGTCGTACAGGCCGCCGATGGTGAAGTTGTGGGTCACGTCAAAGAACGAGCGGCCCCGATTGCTGCGGCGGTCGTAGGCGTTCTGCCAGTAGGCGCCTTCGCCGGCGGTAAAGCCGCCGCCGTAATACCCGAGGTTGTCGGTGAGCGTCTTGCCGAATGTGTATGCAGCCAGGAACTCCAACCCGCCGCTCAGGCGGCGGCGCCCGGTGACCTGGAGCGAGTGGTAGTCCATGGTGGCCGACGCTTCTGTCAACGCGATGTTGCCGAGGTTCGGAAGCACGTTGATCAAGGGGCGGCGCAGGTTGAGGTTGGTCCATGTGCTGAAGGGCCCTGTGCCCGGCAGAGGCTGGTTGGCCTCATGAGGCGCGACCAGATGGGTTCCCTTCTGTCCCACATACGCCGTGGAAAACGACGTCGTGCTATCGATCTGATACTCCAGCGAGACGTTCATCTGGGATGTGGTCTGCGGACGCAGGTTCATGTCCCAGGCGCGGCCCTGCAACTGCGGCACGACGCCCGCCGAAGGCGGCCGCGGCATGTCGAGACGGATGTCTCCGGTCACGACGTCGGCGAAACCTTTGGTAATCGTCCCCGGCGTGAGCGTGTCATAGGTGAAGTTGGTTTCCACGAAGAACGGTGGGTTCAGCGGCAGGCGGAGATTGGCGCCGGTGCCTTCCATGAAGCTCATGTACGCGTAGCCCGCGCGCATGACCATCTTGTTCTTGAACATTCCCGGCGTCCATGCGAGACCGATGCGGGGCATGAACTGCTTCCAGTAGCCCTCGTAGAGCGCGCGGCTGGCGCCGTTCTGTCCGGCGTACAACAGCTTGCCTGTGAAGGTATCGACGTTGACCTGCCTGTCGGCCACTTCGTAGATCGGCTGCGCATACTCCCAGCGCAGGCCGAGGTTGATGGTGAACGTCGAGGTGACCTTCCAGTCATCCTGCGCGAAAATGGCGGTCCTCCAGGAGCGGTGTCCCCACGTTCCTGCGGCCGCGCCGCGGCCCTTGGACCGCAACACGTCCAGCAGAAAATCGGCGAAATCCAGGCCGCTGTAAGTGCCGCTGTAGCCGAAGGTGCCGAGTGCGCCGTTGTTGCCGGCGTAAAACCGGTTCTGCTGGTAACGGGTCAACTGGGCGCCGATCTTGAGCAGATGCCGGTCTTTTTGCCATGTCAGGTTGTCGTAGTAGATGAACTTGTTGTCGGCCGTGTTGCTGATGGTCGCGGCGGCGCCGGCCGCTGTCAGGCCCGAGCCCATCGCGACGGAACTCAATCCCGGAATCGGCTGCCCGCCGGGGATTCCGAACTGCGCGTTGCCGTCCGGACCCAGCTTGCCGGACCAATCCAGCGCCACGTCCTTGATGACGACACGGGAGTAGGCCACACGGGCTTCATTCACGATCGCCGGCGAGAACGTGCGGACCCAGTTAATCACGCCCGATTTCGTCGGGCCTTCCTGTCCGCTGGTCATCTGGATCGGCAGCGGAGCCATGCTGCCCGCCGATTCATAGCTGCCCATCGAGTACCGGCCCGAAAGGCTGTCCTTGTCCGACATGCGGAAGTCGATCTTGACGTCGCCCTGATGGTTCTTCAGGCGGCTGGCCGAACTCGCGGCGTAGTTGCCGGTAATGCCAAGCGCGCCCGCGCCAGCCTGGTTCGGGAGCGGATAGAGGTCAGGGCTCGAGTAAAGCTTCTTAGCCACCGGATTGACGATCCGCGAGGCCGGAATCTGCTTGCCGGGGAACGGCTGGCCGGTAGTCGGGTCGATGATGTTGTTCGGGAACTGGCTGAGGTTGCCGTTTCTCCATGTGGCCGGGGCGACGCTGGCCGATGAAGGCCCGCCTGCTCGCTGCTCCGTTCCTTCATAGTCGACGAAGAAGAAGGCCCTGTCCTTCACGATCGGGCCGCCGAACGTCCCGCCGAAGATGTTCCGCTTAAAGCCGGTTCGTCTGGCCGTGTTCGGATTGCGGTTCCGGAAGAAGCCGTTGGCGTTCAGCTTGTCGTTCTGCAGGAACTCGAAGACGTTGCCGCGGAACTGGTTCGTGCCGCTCTTGATGGTCATCATCACGGCGGCGCCGCCGGCGTTGCCATAGTCGGCCGCGGCGTTACCCGTAAGGACCTTGACCTCCTCGAGCGCGTCCACGTTCGGCGAATAGCCGTTGCGGTTGTCGATGGAATCGTTGACGTCCACGCCGTCGAGCATGAAGTTATTGGTCTGCTCGCGGTTGCCGTTGACGAACGGCCGGGCTCCGAGCCGGCTGTTTAAGCCCTCGGGGTTGGTCGTGATGGCGCCGGGAATCAACTGGGTCAGCGCCATGAAGTTCCGCCCTTTTAGCGGCAGGGCGGTGAGCTTCGCCGTTGTCAGCGTATCGCCGGTCTGCGTGGTTTCAGTCTGAAGGATCGGCGCCACGCCGGTGACCTCCACCGTTTGCGTGGCGTCGCCGATTTCGAGCTTCACATCCACGCGGGCGGTCTGACTGCCCTCGAGCCGGAACGGTCCGAGAGTGGACTTCTTGAATCCTCTGGCGGTGACAGCGACGTTGTAATCGCCGACGGGCAGGAACAGCAGGTTGTATACGCCTGCGGAATTGGTTTGCACTTCGTTGGTAATGTTGGTCGCGACGTTCGTTGCGGCCACTTTGGCGTCAGGGATCACTGCGCCGGAGGGGTCGGCCACCGTACCGGTAATCGTCCCGGTGATGGTCTGTGAGAAAGCCAGCCCACTGGTGATGAGCAGGCAGAGAAAGACCTTTACGATCGAATGTTTTTGGTTCATATGGGATTCACCCCCTTGCGAACTAACCAGGAGCGCCGGAAGGAACCTGTTTCAGCGAGACGCTGATTGAGCATCATCACCTGCGACCCTGATCGAAGCCTATGAATCCAGTGAACAGCAACCGAGGCTCCGGCGCAACCCCCCATTCGGGCCTTTTCATTCGTATCCGGCCGGCGGCGGCCATGTGCCGGCCACACCCAGTTCGTCGGCCCGCGCCTTCATCGCCTCGATGCAAAACGTAATGTGCTCGTCCAGGTCCACGCCGAGTTCCGCCGCGCCGCGTACGATGTCTTCCCGGTTGATCGCGCGGGCGAACGCCTTGTCCTTCATCTTCTTGCGCACGCTTCGGGCGTCCACCTCGTGAATGCTGCGCGATGGCTTCACATAGCTCACCGCGGTCAGGAAACCGGCCAGCTCGTCGCAGGCGTAGAGGACCTTCTCGAGTGCGCTTTCCCGCGGGACCCCCGTATGATCGGCATGCGACAGGATCGCGCGGCGAACGGTGTCGCTGACTCCGCGCTCCCGCAGAATGGGCTCCCCCTTCAGCGGGTGGTCGGGCAACTGAGGGTGGATCTCCCAATCAAAGTCGTGCAGCAGCGCGGTCACGGACCACTCTTCCGTATCTCCTCCATACTTCGGCGCGTAAGCCGCGACGCACGCCTCCACGGCCAGCATGTGACGCCTCAGCGCGTCGCTTTGAACGAATTCACAAACGATTCCCCAGGCTTCTTCACGGGTCATGACCCTGAAGATAGCACCGGAGCCGTGCCGGCAGCCGGGGCCGGGCGGGCCCGGGCGCGCCTCGCCGCCATTCAAGTAAAGCGGGCTTTGCGTTAATTCATATTTGATTCCGGCAACCCGGACACATTCCAGCCTGCGCGTTTGTCCGGTATTTGATAGCATTATGCGGAACGGGTGAACGCGTGCGGATCTTCCTCGAAGACATAAGTCAATCTTTCCGCCTGCTATGGCGGCAGCCGGTCTTCACCATCGCGGCTGTGTTGTTGCTGGCCCTTGGCATCGGGCTCACCAGCGGCATTTTCAGCGTTGTCAATGCGGTGCTGCTCGAACCCCTGCCGTTTCAGGACTCCGCAAGACTCTACTCCGTGCGGAGTCGCAACGACCAGAAGGGCCGTCCCAAAGGCGCCCTTTCCGCCGCTGAATTCCTGCACTATCGCGAGCAGATGAAGAGTTTTTCCGAATTCTCCGCCTATCGTTACCACCGCGCGACCTGGGCGGAAAAGGGCGCGGCCTCGCGCGTGTCAACCCTGCTGGTGACCCAGGGCTACTTCGAGGCGCTGGGGATTCGGCCGGTGATGGGGCGCAGCATGGTGCAGGCCGACTTCGCCACGCTCAGGAGCGGGGTCGTCGTGCTGAGCCACGGTTTTTGGACAGAAAGGATGGGGAGAGATCCCGGCGCCGTCGGCAGGGCGGTCGTCCTCGACGGCGTTCCGCACACCATTGTCGGCGTCCTGCCGCGGATCGAATCGGAGTTGACCAGGAGCGAGGTGTACGTGCCGGAGATCCTCGGCGAGGAGAAAGTCGCCGCACGGGCCTCACGGTATCTCCATGCCATCGCGCGCCTGAAGCCCGGCGTGAGCAGGACATCCGCGCAAAGCGAACTGGAGGCGGCGGCGGCCGCGCTGGCCGAAAAGGACCCGGAATCGAACGGCGGGTGGACCGCCTTCCTCGTCGGAGTGAAAGAGGAAATCGTAGCCGATTCAAAGAAGCCGATTCTGGTGCTATTCGCCTCCGTCTTCATGGTCCTGCTGGTGGTCTGCGCAAACCTCGCCAACCTCGTTCTGGCGCGGCTCAGCGGGCGCCATCGCGACATCGCCGTGCGCAGCGCGCTCGGGGCTTCGCAGGTACGGATCTTTACGCAGTTGCTCATGGAGAGCCTCTGGATCGCGGTGATGGGGGGCGCGGCGGGTTTGGCCGTCGCCTACGCGACGCTCACTGCGATTGTGTGGTTCAACCCGGCGGCGATCGCACGGCTGGAGTATGCGCGGCTGGACTGGCGGGCGGTCCTGTTCGCAATGCTGCTTTCGGGCCTCTCGGGAGTTCTGTTTGGGATGGGACCCGCGCTGAAGACGTTGCGGATGGATCTCGCCAGCTCGCTCCGGGACGAGTCCCGGTCGAGCACGGGCGGCCGGGCGAGGTCCCGTGGAAGGAGTCTGCTCGTCGTCGCCGAGGTCACCGTCAGCGTCATCCTCCTGGTCTGCGCGGGGCTGTTGGCCCGCACCTTTCAGAAAATTGCGGCTCTCGACCTGGGCTTCCAACCCGAAGGCGTCCTCACGGCCGGAACCTCGCTGCCCACCCATACCAAGTACAAAGAGGAGGAGCCGCGCCGCGAATACGCCCGCCGCGCCCTCGAAAGGCTCCGGGCGATCCCCGGCGTCCTCGCCGCCGGTCTCGGCACCTCGCTCCCGATGCAGCAACTCAATTGGATGGCCGATTTCATCGTCGACGGACGCGACAACTCCGCGGCAAACTGGCACACTGTCACGTACCACGCCATCTCCCCTGGGTTCTTTGAGGCGATCGGCGCGCGCCTGGATAGCGGCCGCGCGTTTACGGACGCCGACTCGGCGGAATCCGTCAAGGTCCTGCTGGTCAGCCGGGCTTTCGAGCGGATGTTCTTTCCCGGCGGTTCCGCCATCGGGCAGACGCTGCGTGTGAAGGTGGGCCGGAACGATTTCCGCGGCGAGATTGTCGGCGTTGTCAAAACGGTGCCGCAGTTGCGTCCGGCTGAGCCCCCGCGGCCGGCCATCTATCAGCCATACGCCCAGAATCCATGGCCGTTCCTGGCTTTCGCCGTCCGGGCGCGCGGCAACGATCCAGCGCTTCCGGCCGCCATGCGGCGGGCTTTCTCCGATGCGGATGCCGATCTGCCGGTGGATCGGGTCGTGCCGCTGTCCAACCGCCTGGGGGACACGTTGATGCAGACACGGCTCGCCTTCGGCCTGATCACGCTGTTCAGCGGGCTGGCCGTCGTCCTCTCTCTCTTCGGACTCTATTCCATTTTGGCGATGACCATCGCCCAGCGTCGCCGGGAGCTCGGCATCCGTATGGCCCTCGGCGCCAGCCGTGGCAGCCTCACCGGCATGGTCCTGATGCAGGGAGCCATGCTCGCCGCTGCCGGACTTGCCGTCGGCCTCCTCGCCGCCCCCCTTGCCAGCCGAACGATGCAAACCCTGCTCGTCGGCGTCACACCCGGCGACCCCCTGACCTACGCCGCCGTCGCCGGTATTGTCCTGCTGGCAAGCCTCACGGCTTCGCTCATCCCCGCATGGAGGGGAACCAACGTCAATCCCGTCGACGCCCTTCGCGACTCCTGATCGCCCCTCAGGCGATCTCTTGCTTCTTCGGCAGCATCATGATGGCCACCGCTCCAAGCAACGAGACGGCCAGAACCACCGTCATCGCCCCGGTGTATCCGCCCATCCACCGGTGCAGGTGGGAGACAAGATATGGAAACCATGTCTGCCCGATCGTGTTCACTGGCAGAATGATCGCCATCGCCCGCGCCACTGAATTGACGCCGAACCGGTCGGCCGCCATCAGCGGAATCATCATGTAGTCCGCGCCCATGCCCAGTCCAAACAGCACCGAAAAAGAGTACAGAAACACATCCGCGCTCGGAGTGACTTTCAGCAGCAGCGGGATCGTGGCGGCGGTGACGAAGTAGGAAAAGAACATCACCCACTTCTTGGGGAATTTGTCAGCCAGGTAGCCCACCCCCAGCCGCCCGGCGATCGACGACCACAGGATCAGAATCGTCGCCGTGCTCGCCGCGGCCAGCACCTGCTTGTCGTCGTTGAATCCCTGGTCGCGGAAGACCAGCTTCATGTGGAAGTTCACCGCGCCGATCGAGCCGATGCTGCAAAGGCTGCCCATCAGCAGCAGCCAGAACGGGTAGCTGCCGATCAACTCCTTGTAGGTCCTCGATGCGACCGTTGTCTCCTTGGGCGGCTCGGCGTCGCCGTCCGGATTTTGCCCGATATCGGATGGCTTGTCCTTCACGATGAACAGAACCAGCGGCCAGGCGAACAGCACCATCACGCCCAGAATCGTCAGCGCCACGTGGTGGTTGTAATGCTCGATCAGATACTTCAGCAGGAACGTGCCCGCCGAACCGAGCACGCCCACCCCAACGTACAGAATCCCCATCGCCATGCCGCGCTTCTTTCTGAACCAGTGGGAGACGATGATCTGGTGCGGCGGCGGCCCGGAAATGAAATATCCCACCGCGTAGACGACATAGAAACCGTAGTAGAACATCAGGCTGGTCGCCATCTGCCCGAAGCCGATCAGCGCCAGGCAGGTGAGGCCCGTACCCACCAGAATCAGCTTCCTCGGGCTGAAGCGATGAAGAACCATCGGTCCGACCCACAACGTCAGAACCGCCGCCAGAGGAAAGCCCAGCGTGATATCGGCCCTCGAGGCGCTCAGGTCCCGCATGAAGTAGTCGTAGAACAACGGCATGTTGTAATACGGGACACCCGTGGAAAGGCCGAAGGTGATGAACGTCGCGGCGACGATCCACCAGCCGTAGAAAGCTCGCTTCATGTTCGAGGGGAACTCCTCTTTTTTGGATTGAGAACTCTGTTTATATCAAAGGCTGCGGTCCCGCGTATGGTCAGAGGATGCGCAGATGGAATCCGCCGTCGGCGTTGATCACCGTGCCCGTGCCGTAATCGAGCAGCCCGTCGGCGATCGCGCGAATCGGCCTCGCGACGTCCGCAGGATCGCCGAGCCGACCCTGGGGCAGCAATCCGCCCCGCGCCTTCTCCTCGTAAACGTCGCGTACTTTTTCGATCATGTCGGTGCGGATGATGCCCGGGCGGACCTCGAAAACCTGCACGTTGTGCGCGGCCAGCCGCGCGGCCCACAGTTCGGCCGCCATACTCAGTCCGGCTTTCGAAATGCAATACTCGCCCCGCATCACGCTCGCCGTATACGCCGAGATCGACGTCACGAACACGATACGCCCCGCCCCCTGGCTCACCATCCGCCTCGCCGCCAGTTGCGTCAGAAAATACGGGCCCTTGAGATTCGTCGCCAGCACCTCGTCGAAGATCTCTTCCGACGCCTCCAGAATGTCCTTCCTCTCCCGAGGAGCGATCCCTGCGTTATTGACCAGCAGATCGATTCTGCCGTGGCGGCTGACCGCATGATCGATGAGCGCCTGCCGGTCGGCTGCGCTCCCGATGTCGCTTTGGACGATATCGGCCCCGCACTCGGCTGCCAGGCTCTCGGCGGCGTCGCGGCGCCCGCGATAAGTGGCGATCACCGTGTGAGTCCGCGCCAGTTCCAGGGCGATGGCCCTCCCGATGCCCCGGCTGGCCCCGGTGACGATTGCGACCGGTCGACTGCTCATTGATTCTCATTCTCCTTCGAACCGCGGCGCAGGCGCTTCATCAACATTCCCGCCACTTCCTTGCCGCGCCCAAGCGCATCTTCATAGGCGGCCGCGCGCTCGTCCGCCGACAGCCCGTAGCCGATCCTGTATATTCGTTCAAGCGTCAGCCCGACCACATACGTCCCCGCGAAGGCGATCGCCGCCTTCGGGATGAGCCCGCCGCCGAACGGAACCTTGCCCACGAGCTGCCGCGCCACCGTCCGCCATCCCCACGCGCCCGCGACGATCGACCCGATCTCGCTCCGCTGCTCTTTGAACCCCACCGGCCGCCCGCTCGCTCCCGCCAGCACAAACGCCATATGAATCTGGTTTGCCGTCAACACCGCCGTGTCCGAAGCGAACTCCCCCACCACCCACGGCAATTCGGCGAGACTCGGCACGACGTTCGGAAGCGCCGTAATCAGGCTGAACAGCGCGTTCTCCTTCGCCGTCCTGTAAAGCGTCCGCTCCACCACCGCCGCGCGAAACGGGGGAAACAGCCGGGCCAGCGCGAGGCTGCAATCCTCGCGGGCATCCAATACCTCGGCGGCGAATCGATCCGGATTCAGCGGGTCGAACGCGAAGGCGTCCTTGCCCGCAACCCAGATCGAAGGCGGCAGAGAACCTCTTTCGTGGAAGACGAGGTGGAACCGCCCTTGGGCGCCGGGGTCGCATTCCCGCACCAGCACGCGGCTCACCTGCATCCGCCTCTCTGTTGACACCGAAGCCGGAAGCAGCCAATCCTCCATCGCCGCGTACGCCGCGCTGTGATCGGCGGCCAACAACACCCGCAACGGCCGTTCCGCCCGCTGCCGGATCTCGTCCGGGTGCAGCCGGCTCAACGCCTGCCGGACCTGACTGACGATCGGTATAGGCATGAGTCAGAGGAATTGCCGGTCCGGCCGCTGCGAGCCCCGGGCCCGCATCGCCACCCGCAATTCACTCTGCCATTCTACGGCAAGCCCTACCCGGATGACTTCAACAGCCGGCGAAAAGAAGCTCAGCACCGTCTCCGTCGTCGGATGAAAACTCAATGCGGGCGCGACCAGGATCAGCCGCGGCGCCTCCCGGGAAACGGTCAGCCCTGGAAAGTATCCCGCTTCGCTGAACGTCCCCTGCAAGGCGTGGTGCCGTGTCTGGATCCAGTAGTCCAGAGCCTGCACCGGCAGATGCGGCTCCTCGGTCGCCTTTAGCTCAAGGACCGCCAGCCTCCCCGTCGTGTCGATCGCCAGAAGATCGAGAACCCCGCGGTCGCCTCCAGCCCACTCGGCGATCTGTCCATAAACCGGTCCGCTTCTCAGCAGTGCGTCGATGGCCGCGGGGTCCCGCTTCACGAGATGCTCCATCCAGGCTTCCTGCCTCCGCTTGAACCATGGATGCGAACGGTCCGCAGCGTACGGACCGCGCAGGGCCGAGACACGGTCCAGCGCAGCCAGCAGTTCACCCTCGCTCCGGATTCTCTCCCCTTCGTCGAGAGAAAAGCGCCACCGCCCCTCTTCGCACCGTGCGAACTCGAGCCCGAGGTAATCCAGGCTGAGGCCTCCTTGCCGCACCTCCGCACCCACCCCGGGAATGAGCAGCGCCCGCCGGGCCCAGGAATCCAGG
>CAYWST010000134.1:0-13229 GCA_964461075.1 uncultured Solibacteraceae bacterium
ACGCCGGATCACTGGCACGCGTTGCCCACCATCGCGGCTTTTCAGAACGGCAAGGACGTCTATGTGGAAAAGCCGCTCGCGGTGACTGTGGACGAGAGCCGCATGATCCGCGACGCGGCGCGCAAGTACAACCGGATCGCCCAGATGGGTACGCATTGGCGCTCCGGCGAGCACTATGCCGAAGCCGTCGAACTCGTGCGTTCTGGCAAGATCGGAAAGGTCCGGCAGGTTCGCTGCTTCGCCTATCTCGATTGGGTGACTGACTGCGGCAACCCGGCCGACGGCGCCGTCCCGGCCGGTGTCGACTACGAGATGTGGCTTGGCCCGGCGCCAGCCCGGCCCTTCAACAAGAATCGCTTCCATTTCAACTTCCGATGGTTCTGGGATTATGCGGGCGGCCTGATGACGGATTGGGGCGTCCACCTGATCAACATCGCGCTATGGGCGATGGGCCCGGAGTGGCCGGCGTCGGTTGTCGCATCCGGCGGCAAGTACGTGCTCAAGGACAATACGGAAACGCCGGACACGCAGATCGCGGTCTTCGATTTCCCTTCCTACACGCTCATCTGGGAACACGCAGTGCAATGCGGGCTGGGGCCCGACCGGCGCGAGCACGCCGTAGTGTGGACCGGCACGGACGCTACGCTCATTCTCGACACGGCGGGATGGGAGCTGATCGCCGAGCCCAAGAAGCGGAACGCGGTCGTCGAGATGAGGCGGCGCTCGCTGGCGACCGAAACCATTCGAGCGAACCACGCGCGCAATTTCCTCGACTGCTGTGTTTCGCGGAAGCCGCCGGTGGAGAATCTCGAAGTCGGCCACCATGTTTCCTCGGTGGCGATGCTGGGCAACGTCGCGCTGCGGTCGAAATCGCGGATCGAGTGGGACGCGGCAGCCTCGCGGGTGGCCGGCAACGCGCAGGCCAACGCGTTCGTTTCGCGCGCCTACCGGGCGCCGTGGAAGCTCGAACTATAGGCCTCCGCGCCGGAGATCGGCGAAGAGCTCCTTGAAACACGAAGCCGCTTCGCGCGCCTGAGGCGAGGCGTCTTTCCCGCCGGAATACGCTTTGGCGAAGGCGTCAAAGCCCACCCAGGTCGTTTGGATCATGCCGAGCAGGCGCTCGGCGACGATGGGGCTTGCGTCCCGGCGCGCCGCCCGGATCTGGTCGAGCTGGCGCAGCGCCACAGAGGTCTTGCGCCACGGGCAGCTCGCCACGCGAAAGCCCTGGAGCGCGAAATGGACTGCGGTCGGATGCGCCGCTTCGTAGTGCCAGTCGCAGAAGATGACGTCGCGGGGGACCGAGGCGAGCCCGGTGTGCGTTCCGTCGAGGCTTGCCTCCCACTTGCCGATTCCAGTGGCGGCGCCGTCCAGGAGACGGTCCGCCCAGATCCATAAAGTGCGCCCCGATTTTGCGAGATGATCTCGAATCAGCGTTACTTCACCGGCGAAAAGCTCCGCCTTGCTTGCGCCCTTGCAGCGAGGGCAGACTTCTTCGGCGAGCAGGAAGACTTCATCCATCCCGGCGTGGAAGTCCGCCGATTCGCACAACTCGCAGATTTCGTCGACGAGGCCAAAGACGATCTCGTGCACCGTGGGATGACGGGGGCAGTAGCTGCGGCAGTAGATTCCTTCGTTGCCGGGATAGAGTCCGGGAGACTCGTCGAACTCGGGGTGCTCGCGAAGCAGCGCGAAGGTCGTTTTCGCCCAGCTCTGGTGACCGAGCAGGTTGATTTGCGGGATGAGCCGGATACCGGCCATTCTCGAAGCGGCGGCGAGCGATTGCACCTGCTCCGGGGTGAGCGCCGGTTCATCGACGATCGAGGGGAAGCGGCGGCTTCGGACGTGATAGTTGAACTCGAGGAACAGAGTGTTCACGCCCTCCCTCGGGAGCGACTCCTGAATGAAGCGAAGCGCGGTGTCCAGACCGTCCGGCCGCGGGGCGGCGAGGTGGAGGCCTCTCAAGGGACCGGCGTTGAGATCCGGCGCGAGGGACAGCGCAGCGCCGCTCGAGAGAAAAGTTCGGCGGTTCATTGTTTGGGAAGATATCATGGCGGAAAAGCGATAAGCTCAGTCGCATGCGGCGCCGTCGTTTTGTTTCCATGCTGTCCGCGCTGGCGGCGGATCCGATCCCGTGGGCCGAACGGCTGGCGATCATGTGCCAGCTTGGCAGCAAGGAAGCCACGGCGCGCGAGGTTCTCGATGCCGCGGCCAAGGCGGGCTTCCAGCGGATTCAAATCAACTTCGAGTGGGATCGCGTGGACGGGGCTTTCCTGAAACATCTCCCCGTCTGGATTTCGGCCGCCGGGCTGCAATGCGAGACGCTCGGCGCCTATGTCAACTGTCTGCTGCCGTCCGCCAACCTGATGCACACGCGCGAGCAGGACTTTGACCTGGCGATCGGCATGGCCCCTGCTTTCGGCGCGCGGCATCTCATCGCCTGGACAGGGTCCCATACGCTGGACCTCATGAAACCCCACCCTGGCAACGCCACCCGAGGTTCCGAGGATGCGATCGTACGCTTTCTCGAGCCACGGCTCAAGCGTCTTGAATCCGCCTCGCTCAGGCTGGCGTTAGAAACCTACATCACGCTTGCGTGCCCCGACGGCCGTCGCTGGCCCGGTTACTAGGCCGGCTCCCACGCACTGTCGGGGCGGTGCTCGATCCTCCCAATCTGACTCCGCCGGCGCGATACAAGCAGCGCGATCAGGCGCTCCGCGAGATGTTTCGACTTCTCGGGGATCGCATCGCCGCCGTCCATCTCAAGGACTTCAAGCTGCGCCCCGACGGACAGTCATACGATCTTCCGGGCCCGCTGGATGGAGAGATGAATTACCCGCTCTATCTCGCGCATGTTCGAGAGCTGCCGGCGTCCGTTCCGGTGGTGGCGGAGCACGTCCGTCCGGCGGAGTTCGCCAGTGTCCGCCGGCGCCTGCTGGCGCTCTAGCGGGAGAACGCCCGCAATCAGACTCTCATGAGCCCCCGCTCAACCGGCTGCCTGAGGGCGAAAGTGTACCATGAAGACCTTGATGGATTTAACGACTCTGATTGCGCGGGTACGGGCGGGCGATCAGGATGCCGAGGCGCGGCTGATCGAGCAGATTTATCCTGAGTTGCACGCGATCGCGCGAAGGCAGTTGGGCGGAGAAGCCTACGCGGCGGAAAGCACTGAATCGCTGGTGCATGAGTGTTATCTGCGGCTGAAGCGAAGCGGACTGCCGGAGGTGACGGACAGGGGCCACTTCTTTGCGGTGGTGTCGCGGTTGATGCGGCAGATTCTGGTCGATTTCGCGCGGTCGCGCGTGGCCCAGCGGCGGGATAAGCGTCTCGAAGTGAGAGTGGAAATGGCCGAGAGGGTCATCCACGAGGAGGCCGGGCGCGTGCAGCAGTTGCTTGAGATCGATCAGCAATTACGAGCCCTCGAGGCGGCGGCGCCGCAGGCGGCGAAACTGGTGGAACTGCGGTTCTTCGGCGGGTTAACCGCCGAGGAGTCCGCCGAACATCTGGGGATCGATGTGCAGGCGGCGCGTCGTCAATTGCGCTACGGACAGGCCTGGCTTCGGAGAGCGATGACGCAAAATCCGCCGGGCGATTCCGCATAAATAAACAGAGCACATTGTGATACTCAGCATCGCGCAGGAGATGGAGCTCTTTGACCGGCTGATGGAGCTGGAACCGTCCGAACGGGCTCGGGCGCTTCGGGAACTGGCGGTCGAGGAGGAGTCGCGTGGGCGGCTGGCGGACCTGGTGGAGGCGGCGGGGGACGCCGAGGCGGAGTTGGAGCGGAGCGTGATGGGCGCGATGCGGCTCTGGGGCCAGAGCGGGGTTCTCGAGGCGGGCACGGACGTGGGCCGGTTCCATGTGCTGCGGGAACTGGGGCGCGGGGGCATGAGCGAGGTTTGGCTGGTCGAATTCTCTGAAGAAGGGCTCACCCGGCGCGGAGCGTTGAAGGTCCTGCGGCGGCAGCTCACGGAAGCCGGGCAGTTGGGTCTCTGGGAGCGGGAGCGAAGACTTCTGGCCCGTCTGTCGCATCCCTACGTCGCCGGGCTGATCGAAAGCGGGACGCTGCCCGGCGGCCAGCAATACCTTCTAATGGAGTACATCGAGGGCCGGCGTTTGGACGAGGCGGCGGCGGAGATGGGCCTCAGGCAACGCGTGGAGATCCTCGGCAAGGTATGTGACGCGGTCGCGGCGGCGCACCGGCAGATGGTGGTGCACCGGGACTTGAAGCCGGGCAACATCCTCATTACGGCCGACGGGCTGCCGAAGCTGGTGGACTTCGGGATTGGGCAGGCGCTCGACGCCGACGCCGCTCTGCTGGGCGCAGGAACGCGGGCGTACGCGAGCCCGGAGCAACTGGCCGGAGAGGAGGCGACGGCGCTGACCGATGTGTTCGCCCTCGGAAAAATCATTGGGAAGCTGGCCGGGCATGGGGGCAAGGAGATGGAGGCGATCGTTCGGAAGGCGACCGCCGCGGCGCCTGAAGATCGCTATGAAACGGCCGGCGAGTTGGGATCCGACCTACGAAGGTGGCTGGAGCGGCGGCCCGTGGCCGCGTATGGGAGCGGCTGGCGGTACGGAATCCGGTGCTTGGTACGGCGGCAGCCCTGGCTTACTGCAGGGTTGGGGTTGGCGCTGGCGCTGCTGATGGTGGCGGTGGGAATCGCCGCCCAGCAATACGCACGGGCGCAGCGGCGGGCAAGCGAACTGCGGAGCATGGCCGGCGTGGCGATCTTCGAAGTGGATGAAGAAGTGAGAAAGCTGCCGGGCTCGTTGAAAGCGCGGCAGATGCTGCTTGAAACTGCTACCAGGTACCTTGCGAACCTGGGGTCGGCGGCGCGGGATGACAGGAGTCTGCGAGGAGAGCTTGCCGACGCCTACCAGAAGACTTCGGCGTTGCTATTTGCGTTCGCCGCTCAGAGTCTGGACCGTTTTGGAGATTCGATGACGCTGGCGGAGAAGGCCTACCGGCTCCGGGAGGAGTTGGGACAATTCGAATCGCGCGATCCGAAGACGAGAAGGAGCTACGCGGCTTCGGCGCGGGATTACGCCGAGAAGCTGCGGTTGAAGCGGCGGCTGGTAGAGGCCGATCGAGTCTTTACGCGCGCGCAGGAACATGGAAGGCGCTGGGTGCAGGAGGAGCCTGAGAGCTGGGAGGCTCTTGAGCACCTCCTGTATTTCGAGAACGCGATGACCCGGCGGCTGCGGCTGCAGGGGCGGGACGCCGCCATCGCCCATCAGCGCGGAGTGGTGGCGCGCGTCGGGGAGATGAAGCGGCTGGGGGCGCCCGAGAAAAACTACTGGCGGATGGAAGCCGAGCAGCAGCGGCTGCTGGCCGGGCTGATGCTGGGTGGAGATGGCGAGAAGAGCCGGCCCGATTTCGTGGAGGCGATGAATGCGGCGGTGCAGGCTGCGGAAGAGCTGTACCAGGTGGAAGCGACACCGATGAGCACAAGACTACTGCTGGTGATCTACGGTGAATACGCGATTCAGACGGTGGAGATGGGTGCGCCGGTGGTAGAGGAACTCGATCGGGTGATCGAGAGGAGCGCGCAGATCCTGGGCGCGCCGGATCTGCCGGACCGGAACGCGGGTTACTGGGCGGAGCAGCGGCTGGAACTGGAGATGTCTCGGGCCTGGGCGGCAGTGGCTCGGCAGGACTGGGGAGCGGCAAAGAAGCAGTTCGCGATCTGCCGCCAGAAGCTGGAAGAAGCCGGGCGCGTCCGGCCGGGCGCCTTCCAGTTGGCGATGCGTGGAGCGCAGATCGCCGAAGCTGAAGCAAAGTACTTGCGGGGGCGGTAGTACTTTTCCAGTCTTCTCTTTCGCGCGCGGACGCACAAATCCTCCTTCGCCAACGCAGAACCCAGTATGAGGGCAAGAAACATGAACAAAAATCTGATGTGTCTGCTGGCGCTGGCCGGTTCGCTGGAGGCCGCACCGGTCGTTGTCAACAACTTCTCATTTGAGACGTTTAATCCGCTGACCAACATCTGTGCTGGAACTGGATGCGCATTCAATATTCAAGCGATTCCCGGCTGGACAAACACAGGCGACTCCGGTTCCTTCCTGCCCGGGAATCCCGGCAACACCGATTACTTCGACTTCATCCCGGATGGAGAAGTCGTCGGCTACACCAACGGCGCAATCATCAGCCAGAACGTTGGCGTTGTCGCCGCGAACACGATCTACACTCTGCTGGTCGAGGTGGGCAATCGGAAGGACTATGATCCGGCCGGGGTGGTAGCGCTCCTGGTTGGCGCCACCGCGTACACCGCGACGCCTGTGGCCATCTCGGAGGGCGGCTGGAGCACATTCTCTGTCGTTTACAACTCTCTGGCCGGCGATGCCGGTGAAAACCTGGCGATTCGTTTGTCGGCCACAGGATTTCAAGGCGATTTCGACAACGTCCGTTTGGACGCCAGTGCAACCACGCCCGGCGGACCCGTTGGAGAGGCGCCCGAACCCGGGAGCGCCGCGTTGGCAGCGCTTGGGCTGGCTTCGGTCTGGTATGTCCGGCGGCGCCGGAACTGATCTTTCCGGGTCCGAATTTAGCCGCTCTGTCGATCGTTCGGCCGCTATGCCGCGTTCGGCAGGGCGCCGGCATGGCCTGGCCGGCGCTTGAGCGACGGCTGCCGGAGCCGTCTCCAGGCAAGCTCGGCGAAGTTGAGGGCAAGCGCCAGCGCGAGCAGCGCCGGCCACAGCCGCATGGAGGAACTCAGCGAGCGTCCCGCGGGATCGAAGACCTGCCGGGGCTCGGGATTGAAGCGGCCTCCGGTGAACGCGGCGATTTGTGAGAGCAGGCCGGGGTCGGATCCGAACGTGGTCAACTCGGCCTCCGGAAGATAGAGCCCGACTTCAGGGAATGCGCGGGATTCTTCGAGCGGCCTGACGCGGAACAACCCTCGGCGAGACCCGAGCGGAACCACGGCGCGGAACTGCGCGGGACCTGTCCGTTCCGCTTTGAGCGGCGCCTGGAATCCGTTCGGCCCTACCGCGTAGAGCGTTGGAGGGACGGCGGGCGCCTCCACGCCCTGCGGGATCTGGTACTGCGCCGTGAGGAGGCGGGAAGCAGGGTCGAAAGTCAGGTTCGCCAGACCTTGAGCGCCGTGCGGCAGCAGGTCCCGCGCGATGTTGGCCCAGAACTTGTCGTAACCGGGCCAGGAGACCCATGACTCCGCCCAGCGGCTTTTGGCGTCTGACGTGAACACGGCGGATCGCCCGAGCCCATACTGCCAGCGCACCAACAGCGGATCGTCCTTGCCGCCGGCTTCGATTCCGGGGACCGAGAGAAGCATCTCGGCGGTTGGCTTGGCCTCGAACCGGACATAGCCCTTGAGCGCCGGCGCGGAAGCGAGATTCAAACCCTCAAAGATCTCGGCCTGCCGCAGCGTCTTCAGTTGAAGTTGCTTTTCCACGGTCGTCGATCCGGTGTGCTCCAGCACGTCCTTGATGAGAATCTGCTCGAGGCCCGAAGGATCGGTGAGGAAATAGCTCTTTCCCTTGGCCGCCGCCGCCACTTTTTCGAGGTAAGTCCGGTTGACATCCTGCCCCAGCCCGACCGTCGAGATCGTGATGCGCTGGTTGGCCGCTTCCTTGGCAAGGGTCAGCGAATCGCCTTCCTCGCTGATGCCATCGGTCAGAAGGACGACGTGCTTATAGGCGCCGGTGGCGGTGAGCATGCGCTTGTAGCCTTCAGCCAGCGCCGGCGCGATCTGCGTGCCGCCGTCGGGCATGATGCCGGCGATGAGCCGCTTGATGAGAGTCTTGTCTTCGGACCGGCGAAGAGGAACGGCCCACTGATGCGAGTTGTCGAAGATGAGCACCCCGACATGGTCGATGGGCCGCAGGTTTTCGACGACGCCGATGGCGGCCAGCCGCGCGAGTTCCATCTTGCGGCCCTCCATCGAGGAACTTTTATCCACAATGAGCACGACGCTGGCGCCTTCGGGCGACCGCGGCGGCGCCACAGTGGCCGGCAGCGCGCGTTCGAGCGCGTCGAGCGGCGCGCCCTTCTTATCCACCCACATGTTCTTTTCGCCGCCGATGACCAGCAGGCCGCCGCCGCGCTGCACGAAGCGCTCAAGATCGGCCTTCCGGCCCGCCGGGATCGCCTTGAGGTCCCAGTTGTTGAAGACCACCAGTTGATAGTCCTCGAAACGGGCGGTGGCGAAATCCTGATTCAACTCCACTTCGAACTCGGCCGCTTCCATGGCAGAAACGAAATGCCCTTCCATCCCCGGCTGATCCTGGGTGAGATAGAGCAGCCGTGGACGCCGAACATGAAGCGCCTGCTCGAAGCGCACCTGCCCGAGATCGCCGGAGCGGACCATGACGGCCATGTCGATCGCGCCCGGCGTAGCGATGGAGGCCGTCAGCCGGAGCTGGTTTGAGCCCTGATTCAGCCGCACCTGGGTCGAGCCGAGCGGTTTGCCTTCGGCCTGCACCTCAAGAGTCGCGTCCGACGGGGAGGGACTCGTCAGGCTCAGTTCGACGGGGATCCTCTCGCCGGTGAAGGCGACGCCGGGCAACCGCACCGCATCGAGTTTCAAGCGGGGCTCCGGCCGGCCCTGGTAGGCGATGGTGTCGACGGGGATGCCCAGCCGGGCGGCCTGCCAGACGGCGCGCGTGATGGCCCCTTGTGTTTCTCTGCCGTCGCTCAGCAAGACGATCCGCGGCACCAGCCCGGAGGGCAGGGAAGCGGCGCCGTCCCGGAGCGCGGCTTCGAGGTCCGTCGCACGGCCGTGCTCGCCCGCGGTGAGGGCCAGTTTCCAGCCTGCCGCCGTCTCCGAGGCCGCCGGCTGCCGGATGCCGCGGGCGAAGGGAATGACCTTGACGATGTGCCGGCCTCGCGCCGATTCAAGCTGAGAGACAAACGCCGAAGCGCGCTCCAGGTCCTGCGCGGTCACCGACGCGGAAGTGTCGACGAGCGCCGCGACGGCCATCTTCGTCTCCTGGACGGCGAGATCGGGCCAGACCGTCGAGAGCAGGGCCGCCGTCACCGCAGCGGCCTTGAGCCACATCAGCTTCCGGCCGAAGAGCTTCCATTCGAGCGCAAGGATCAACGCACCGAGCACGGCGAACAACCGCCACAGGTCTTTCGGCACGGGCGTGGACGCGGCCGCTGCTCCGGCGCCTCGCGGCACGGTGGCCGGCGGCGTCCAGGCGACACCGCGCGCCGAGGCCAGCGTGAGCGAACTCCGGATCTCAAGGTTCGGACAGCGAATCCGGACCGCGCCGGGTTCAGACTTGAAGAAACTGAGGTTCCGGCCGGCCAGAGTGAAGGGGATGCGGATCCCGTCTTCGCCGGCGACCTCGATGCGCGCCCGGTCGAAGGCTTCCGGCAGTTCGATGGTCACTGCGCCTGGCGAAGCGGCCAGAATCTCCTCCCGCGCAAACGATTCCGGCGCGAGCCATGCCAGCAGGTTGGCGAACAGCAGTGGAGTAGCCAGCTCATAGCGCAGCGCCGGCGCCGCGATCGGGAAGCCCAGACGGATCGCGCGCGGCGAGTTGGCGCTATCACGCGCGAGAGCCGCGGGTCCGAGCGGCGTTTCGATCAGGACCGTCTCTTCGGAATCCGGGGTGAGCGCCGCGGCCGGGGGAAGGCGGAGATCCCGGGTCCTGAGGCCGCGCGTGGCCGGGTGCTGCGTGTTCCATCGGATGACAGTCAAGCCGCTCTGCGCGCGGGCGGAGGATTCGACGATCAACGCAGGCAGCAACGGCCGCGAAGGCGGCGCGACCCGGTCCAGGATGACCACGCTCGCCTCAAGCGGCTTCCCGTATTCCTCCGGCGCCAGCAGCAGCGCGCGTAGATGAGGGGCCGATTGAATCAACGGCTGCCAAAGGGCGGGCTCGCGCGAGTAGATCGCGACAACGTGCCGCTTTGGCGCGGGGAGTTCGACGGAAACGCGATTGTCAGCCCTCAGCGCGTCGGCCGAATCCGCTCGAACCTCCAGCCACCCGGCCGCCCCTGCGCGAAACGCAAACGAAGCGGAAGTTTCTCCTCCCGGCGCGAGCGTGAGCAATTCCGAATGGACCAGCGCGCCGCCGACTCCCGCAGTCAGCGGAACCTGCCGCGCCGACAGCCCGTCGTTGCGGACCGTTACGGACGCTTCCCAGCGCTCCGGTTCGCCGAAGTCGCGCCGCAGGACCAACCGGCTCAGGGCCGTATTGGCGGGCGCCGGCTCGACCGGCAGCCAACGCAAGTTGGGCGGCGCGTTCAGGCGGGAAACGTCCAAGGTTCTGCCCGAGCCGGCATAGACGATCTCGCCTGCTCTGTTGCCGGGAAGACGTTGCGCCTGCAGGGCGAGATCGAAGGCGGGTTCCAGATCGAGCGCCATGGCCGATGGCGCCAGGGACGCCAGAGCCCGCTTCGTCTTTTCGCGATCCTCCTCGAAGGGTGTCAGCGGGGTCGCGAGACTCGAAGCCTCCACAAGCATCACGCGATCCTCGCGGGGCAAGGTTGCGAGCCAGGCGAGAGACAGGCGGCGCGCCTCGTCCAGGAGCGTGCCCGAGCCCGCCCGCGCCTGCGACCACGCCGAGTGGTCGACGATGAGCACATGGTCCAGGCCCCCGCTCCCGCGGGATCCCCACCGCGGTTGAGCGATGGCCAGCAAAAGGCAGGCCAGCGCGATCAGTTGCAGCAGCAGGCTCCAGGGCTGGTCGATTCTTCGACGCCGCTTCCGTTCCAGGTCCTGCTGCGCCGCCTGCCAGAACTTCAGGGTGGAGACCACGACCCGGCGCCTCATCCTCGTCAACAGGTAGAGCGCCACCGTGGCCGCGCCGATGAGACCGAACAGCGCGCCAAACTCAATCCAGGAAAGGTTGAAAAGAAACACAGCCGCCTTCAGGCGCTCCTTCGCGCGCGATCCGCCGCCGCGCCTGCCCGGTCGAGCGCGTTGAAGATCGCCTCGTCAATGGGGATCGACGCGGCGAGCCCGGCATATCGTCCGCCGGTTCGGAGGGCGAGGTCCTCCAGCCGGTCCGAGTGGCGGTCGAAAGCCGCCGTGTATTGCCTGCAGGCGTCCCCGTCGAGAGCGAGATCGAGTTCCGCGCCGGACTCGGCGTCTTCCAACGTGATCTCGCCCGTAAAACTCGGGCTGCGCTCTTCGTCGTCCCAGACCTGCATCAGGAGCAGTTCATGGCCGAAATCGGCCAGATACTCCAGCGGCTTGAGCGGATCGCGGTCGTCCAGAAAGTCGGACACGATGATCAGCAGACCCGGCCGCGCGTAGGCGCCGATGAACTGCCTGGCGACCTCGAGCAGGTTCGACCGGCCTCCTGCCTTCAGGGCGGAGAGGAAATCGTTCACCGGCCCGAAGCGGTGCCGGCCGCCGGAGGCGAGCATGGGCTCGTCCAATCGCTCCCGGTAGGGTTGCAGCACCATTGAGTCGTGACGGACGAGCCCCACGTAGACGAGCGCCGCGGCCATTTTCATGGCGTATTCGAATTTGCCCTGCGGCGCGGCCATGGAGCCGGTGGCGTCCACCAGCATTCTGATGGGCGTCCGCGGCTCGAGCTGGAACAGCTTCAGGAACATCTTCTCCAGACGCAGATAGGCCCGCCAGTTCACGGCGCGGAGATCGTCGCCCTGATGGAAATGGCGGTGATCGAGAAACTCGAGCCCGGGGCCCGCGTAACGGGAGGCGTTGTGTCCTCCCACGAGCCCGCGAAACGACTTGTGCCAGCGGAGCGACAATCGCTCCAGCCGTTCCAGTAATGATCGGTCCAACAGCGGGGCCGGCATCGGATTCCTCGAGTCCGCCTCAGGCGCGGACGACCGCCGCCACAGACGAGATGATCTCCTTGAGCAGCGTCTCCGACGTCTGATTGTCGGCGTGGGCGTCGAAGTTCAAGATGATTCTGTGGCGAAGGACGGAGGGCGCAATGGCGCTGACGTCATCCACCGAAACATGGGCGCGCCCCCGCATAAAGGCGTGCACGCGGGCGCACTCCACCAGCGCCTGGGCGCCGCGGGGACTGGATCCGTAGCGGATATAACGATTGGAGAGCGGATGAGCGGCCGAGGTGCCTGGCTGGGTGGCCATCACCAGCGAGACGGCGAAGTCCTGGACGTGCGGCGCGATCAGCATCTCGCGGCAGGCGCGGCGGATCGCCAGAATCTCCTGCCGGTCCATCACCTGGTCGAGGCCGGGTTCGTCGCGCTGGATGGTGCGCTCGACGATGCGATTGAGTTCCTCCCGGCTGGGATAGTCAACCAGGATCTTCATCAGGAAACGGTCAAGCTGGGCTTCGGGAAGCGGATAGGTTCCTTCCATCTCGATAGGATTCTGCGTAGCCATGACGAGGAAGGGGGCTTCCAGTTGGTGGGTGTTCGAGCCGGAGGTGACGGTCCGTTCCTGCATCGCTTCCAGCAGCGCGGATTGGGTCTTCGGCGTGGCTCGGTTGATCTCGTCAGCCAGGACCAGGTTGGCGAAGATGGGACCGGGTTGGAAGCGCAGGTTCTTGGCGCCGCCTTCGCCGGTTTCCATCACCATCGAGCCGATGATGTCGGCGGGCATGAGGTCCGGGGTGAACTGGATGCGGGAGTACTTCAGGTGCATCACCCGGGCCAGAGTCCGCAGCAGCGTGGTCTTGCCGAGGCCCGGGACGCCCTCCAGCAGGACGTGGCCGCCGCTGAGAAGACAGATCAGGACACCGTCCACGACATCCTGCTGGCCGACGATGATCTTGCCGATTTCCGCGCGGACCCGATCGAGGTGGGCGACCATTTCAGGAAGAGGAGAAGCTGTGGACACGATACTTGTATTGTAGGCAACGAAAAAGGCGGCCCGAAGGCCGCCTGAAAAGGGATACAAGAGCCGGTGTTGAAACTCAGGCTTCGCTGGAGAGCACGCCGGCGTCGCCGGCGACGTCTTCGAGCCACGCCACAGCACCAAGGGCTTCCAGTTCGTGCGCCTCGAGGGCCATCCCGGGCCGCTCGCCGCCGCCGACCTGGCGGCGGTGGTCGTCCACACCGACCTGCGTCGCGTCGGCGGCTTCGCCTGCTCGGACGAGCGCCTGAACGCCATCCACCACATCGCCGAGTGGAGCCTGCGCGGCAACGCCTGTGACATCCCGACCGACTGCCCGACGCGCGAGCGGGCCGGCTGGACCGGCGACTGGCAGATCTACGTCGCCACCGCCGCCTACCTGTTCGACGTCGCCGGCTTCTCGACCAAGTGGCTGCGCGACCTGGCCGCCGAGCAGTGGGCGGATGGCGCGGTCACCAACCT
>CAYWST010000135.1:0-13209 GCA_964461075.1 uncultured Solibacteraceae bacterium
GCCATGTACAGCGCCGTCCGCCAATAGAGAACCGGCCGGAGCAACGCCCGGCCCGCTCCCCCCGATCAGTGGACAGGCTCAGAACATGAAGCGCAGTCCGAGTTGCAGCGAACGGTTCCCGCCGGCGCCGCGGATGAGTCCGAAGTTCGGGTCGTTCACGTTCGTATTCGGGTTGTTGAGCTGCCAGCGTGGAGCGTTCGGCAATGCGAAGGCTTCCAGCCGGAACTCGAGCTTGTACTTCTCGCTGATGTCGATGTTGCGGAACAGCGAGGCATCGAGGTTGTAGAAGTTCGGCCCTGACGCCGCATTGCGGCCCACGTTGCCGAAGGTGTTCGCGGCCGGGGCGGAGAACACCTTGGTGTCGAACCAAGGGCTGTCATTCACCGCACCCAGCACGGTGAATGGTCCGCTCGTGTTCGGTGTCTGCGCGTTGCCCGGCGCGTTGTTCGGGGCCGTTGAGCTGAAGTTGATGGCGCTTCCGGTCATCAGCGTCAGGATGCCGTTCACCTGCCAGCCTCCGAGGATCCAGGCTCCCGCGCCGTCCTGCAGCCAGCGCTTGCCCTTGCCGAACGGCAGATCGTAGATGTAGCTTTGGACGAACGTCTGACGGCGGTCGAATCCGGCTCGCGCCCAGTTTCGCTGCGGATTGATGTACCACGCCGGGCCGCCGTTGTCGTCGCCGGCGTTGGCCATCGCGCGGCTCCACGTGTAAGCGGTCGTCAGCAGGAAGCCGTTGGAGTAGCGCTTGTCCACCTTGACTTGCATTGAGTTGTACTCGCTGTCGCCGGAGATAAAACGGAGACGCGTATCGACATTCCGGCCGAACCGTGAAAAATACGGCCTTCCCGCCGCGCCCGCGCCGAGGACGAACCCGGCGTTCAGGTTGTATGTATTTGGAATGCGCACGCCGCGATTGGCTACATACGCCGCTTCAAACGTGAAGTTCTTCGGCAGCGCCCGCTGATAAGCGAGGTTCCACGAGGGGACATAGCCTTCTTTGAACTTGGTGTTGATCACGTCATAAACCTGGTTCTGCGGATTCGAGATGATTCCGCTGGAAGGAATCGTCGCCGGAATCGGGGCGGGGAAGCCGTTGGCCAGCGAAGCCACGCGCCCGTCGGGCAGCCGCGCAGGAACAAAGGCGTTCAGCGAATTGAAGGTATTGTTCTGCTTGATGGGGAAATTGTACATGTACGTGTTGTCCGCAAACGGGATGAAGCTGAACCCGAAGCCCGCCCGCAACACGTCTTTCTCCGTCAGGCGGTACGCGACGCCCGCGCGCGGCGCGAAGTTCGTGTAGTTGGCCTGCATCCCGCCGTTCATGGGGTTGTTCCCGATGCCGGCGATGAACAGTTGGTTCAGGTCCGCGTCATAGTTCGAGAACCCGCCGGCGAATCGCGGCGTGGCCGGGTTGTAATACTCCCAGCGCAATCCGAGGTCGAACGTCAGTTTCGGACTCACCTGCCACTTGTCGTGGAAGAAAAAGAAGTACTGGGTCTGCCTCCATGCCGGGAAGTCGACCGCGAGGTCGCGCCCAGTGTCATTCGGCAGGTCGAGCAGGAACGCCGCGAACGCGTTGGCGAAGCCCGCGGCTGTGGAATTGCCGCCGCAATCGGCGCTGCAACTCGTCTGTCCCTGCCGGAACCGGAAGATTCCGCGAGGATTCTGCGTCTGCGTCTGCAAAAGATCGTCCCGAAGACGCCGGATGTCGGCGCCCCACTTCGTTGTGTGCGAACCCCAGGTCTTCGTCCATGTGTTCACGAAGTTGAAGTTCGTCTCCGAACGGATCCACGGAAGCGACGCCGAGTAGCCCACCACCGGGTTCGAGAACCCTGTGATGTCCACCGAAGCCAGCCCGCTCGTCCATTCGTCCAGATTGACGCCCGGAATTCCGATCGCTTCGCTCGACTTCTTGCCGTAGTCCACCTGCTGCGCGTCGTTCCGGTAGCGGTTCACGCCGAACCTGAACTCGGCGATGAGGGAGGGTCCGAATAACCGGTTGTAATTCACCGCGGCGTTATGCGCCTTTTGCACGCCGCTGCCCTGGAATCCGCCGCCGTGCGGACCGCCGGCTTCGCCGAAAGCGGGGGGATCGTAAACCGTCGGCCTTTGGAAGCTGTACCGGACGCTGATGCGGTCGCTCTCCGTCCAGTTGTGGTCCACCTTCACGTCAAAGCTGTCGGTGTCCTTCACGAGCGTCGAGTTGTACTCGTAGTTGATCCCCGTGCCGGGCAGTGTGGGGGCCGGCAACAGGGCGAGAATCTTTCTGGGCACCGTGCCGATGCGCGAATCAGGGACACGGTTGCCGGCGAAAGGCGTCCGCCCGGAGCCGGTTCCGGTTCCCGTCAGCGGGTCGTAAATGGGCGTTGCGACGCCTGAGAAGTTGCCCGCCCGGAATTCCGGCGTGGGAATCGTCAGGCGGTCGGTCTGCCCGCGTCGGTCCGTGACCCGAAGGTAGTCTCCGAAGAAAAAGGTCTTGTTCTTCTTGATCGGCCCTCCGATCGTTCCGCCGAAGTAGTTGTACACCGTCAGAGGCTTGGTGGTTGTCAGAAACGCTTTCGCCGCCAGCGCGCTCACCCTGTTGAACCAGAATCCGCTGCCGTGGAAATCGTTCGTCCCGGACTTGAGCAGAACGTTCGTCACGGCGCCGCCGGCGCGCCCCAGCGACGCTTCATAGTTGCTCGTTGTGATGTCCACCGTCTGCAGCGCCTCGATCGGAGGGATCAACGCCGTCAGCAGGCCCGTCCGGTGGTTGTTGTCGATACCCTCGATCTGAACGTTATTCGCCAGGCGGGATTGTCCGTTGACCTGTGTCGAGAGGCTGTCCTGAGCGTTGAAGAAGACCGAGTGAGGCCGGAAAGCGCGCGTCGTTCCAGGCACCAGATTCACCAGGCTCTGGAAGTTCCGGTTGAAGCCAAGCGGCATCTCCGCCAGTTGCTGCGTCTCGATCTGCCGGCCCGTGTCCGTCCGGTCGGTTTGCAGCAGAGCCGCTTCCGCCGTGACTTCGATCACTTCGGTCACCTCGCCGGTTTGCAGTTGCATATCGACGCGGACCGTCGTGTTCACGAGCACGTCGACGTTTTGCCGGACACCCTTCTTGAAGCCCGTCTGCTGCACGTTGACCGTATAGGTTCCAGGAGCCAGATCGGAAAACGCGTAGTAACCGGCCGTTGTCGTCTCCGTGGACCTGCTGACGCCGGTTTTCTGCTCCGTGATCACTACTTTGGCCGAAGGCACGGTCGCCCCCGAAGGATCGGTGATCGTTCCCAATAGTGTTCCCGTGACGGCTTGGCCGAAACACCCGGCGGCCGCGAACAGTGCGCACGCGATCGTGCTCAACAATCGTCTGGCTGACTTCATCAACAGCAGACCCCTTTCGAGGCCGTATTTTATAACAGGTTCGAGTGGTTTGGCGGCGCGAGCCCTTAGTTGATTGAGCGGGACAACTCGGCGGCCAGAACCGCCGCTCTGCGTGCCAGTTGAACGGCGCCGGTGACGTCGTCCGATTTAGCTTGGTTGGCCTGCTGGATGAAGTTGCGAATGCGGTCCGCGCTCTCCGCCTGCTCGCGTGACAGCCCTTTGCCTTCGATTTCACGCAGGACCTTTTGGGCCGATGCAAGATCGGCTTCGATGCTGGCCATCGATGCCCGCCGTGCTTCATCCGGCAGCACCTCGCCGAGCTTTGGCGGCGGCGCGGCCGGCTGTGGGAGAGGCGGAGGGGCCGCTGGCGTCGCCTCCGCCGCAGGCGGGCCGGCATCGGCCTGGGCCGGTGGCGCTGGCGTCTCCTTCGGCTTCACAGCTCGCGCCGGCGTTGTCCGCCGCGGCCGGGCTTTTTTCGGCGCTGGCTTTGGCGGCTCCGTCTTCTCCAGCTTCGGCCGGATGACAGTCGGCTCCGGAGGCTGTGGCGTTGGCGCGGGCAAGTCCATCTTCGGAGCCTCCAGAGGCGGCGGCGGCTCAATCTTCGCGGGAGGCACTTCCAGGGGCGGGCGTTGCGGTGCGGGCGCGGGAACCGGCGGGGGCGCCGGCGGCTTCTTTTTGAACAGGCAGCCCGCCGTCAACAGACACAAGGCAAGCACCGGGATTGCGGCGCGCATCTTCAATCCACAGCCTCCGATCGTTGGGCAGGAAACTGGAGAACGAATTCCGCTCCTTTCCCTTCCTCGCCGCCAACTTCGATAGTCCCATTGTGCAATTGAACGGCCCGGAATGCCATCGCCAATCCGATTCCGTTTCCCTTGTCCTTGGTGCTGTAATAAAGCTGGAACACGCGGTCCCGCAAATCCTTGGGAATGCCGCTTCCGGTGTCTCGAATCGCCAGCCTGTATTCGTCTTCTGTCCGTTGTAGTTCCACACTCAGCACCCCGCCTCCATTCATCGCTTCGCGCGCGTTGCGGAGAATGTTCAGGATGGCCTGTTTCAACAGACCTTCGTCGCCAACCATCGGCGCGGCCGCGTTGAGACCCTTTTCCTCCACGCGAATCGCCGATTGCTCCAATTCGGGCTTCATGAGCTCAATCAGGCTCTTCGCGGCCTCTGCGAGATCGAAGGGTCTCTCGCGCAGTTCCACAGGCTTTGTGAAGTCCAGGAAGGTGCGGACTACTCTGTCCAGCCTGGTGATCTCCTGACTGATGACGTCGATCTCGCTTTTGGCCTCCGGCACTTCGGGCAGG
The DNA here is from genome assembly GCA_964461075.1 of uncultured Solibacteraceae bacterium. Taxonomy (GTDB): domain Bacteria; phylum Acidobacteriota; class Terriglobia; order Bryobacterales; family Bryobacteraceae; genus JACADU01. Next base: position 4,671 of record CAYWST010000135.1, read on the forward strand.
ACCCGGCTCTTTAGCAATTCCAGCCGGAGCGCGATGGAGTTCAGCGGGTTCTTGATCTCGTGAGCGACGCCGCCGGTGAGCCGGTTGATCGCCGCCAGCCGGTTGGAGAGCGTCAATTGGCTCTCGACGAGCCGCCGTCCTTCGGCGTCCCGCAAACGAACCAGCGTCGACCCGCCCGGCAGCCTGTCCACGCTCAGCATCATGCGGCCGACAGAGACGTCGCGCAGGCTTTGCTGCGCCGTGATGGCGCCGGCCAGCAATTGTCCCATCGGCCGCTCCGGAGGAAACAACTCGTCGAAAGACCGCCCTGCCATCGACGCACGGTCCATCCGCAGCAGCCGTTCCCCCGCCTCGCCGCACAGGATCAGGCGTCCGTTCGGTCCAAACAGAAACGTGGCTTCTTCCAGCCGCTCCAGCATCGCTTCGACGCTGCCCTTGAACTGCTGCGCGCCTCGAAACTGCTCGCTCAGCAGCCTTAGTTTCTCCTGCACAGCGGCGAATTCGCGGGCCGAACTGTATTCACGCACTTGCCGTGCCGGGTCCGCCGCCTCGCTTTCGCCGCTCGCGATCCGGTCCAGCGCAGCGCTGATGCGTCCGATGGGCCAGAGAGCCAGTTGCGCCACCAGCCAGGCCGCGACCAGAGACAGAAACAGGAGCGGCGTGGAGGCGATCAGCGTGCGCCTCAACTCCGGCAGAATCGTGTTCCGCAGCAGCGCGCTCGAGACCAGCACCTGGATCGTGAAGACCGGTTCGTTGTGTCCCGAAACACCGAGATCCACGCGGTTCTCATAGTCAACCTGCGTCGATAGGACCGCCAGGAAACGGTCCACGGGGCCTAGTTCCAAGAGAGCTTTCAGCGGCAGGCGGGCGGCGATGGGCTTGGTGGTTTTCGTGGGCGTGCTCGAGGCGAGCACAACGCCGCTCTCGCCCGCGACCGAGATCTCAACGATGCTCTGAGTCTGGGCCAGCGTCGCGCTGAGCAGCCCCGGCAGGTCGGGGTCATCGGCGATGACCCTTCTCCACAGCCGGATCTGCTCCGCCACGGTCGGAAGTTCGCGCTCGTGGCTTGCCCGCTCCATCGCCCGGTCAATCACGGCGGTCTTCACGAAATGCGCCGTCGAGCCCGCCCGCTCCGCCGTGTGGCGCAGCGACACCATCATCAGGCTGTTCAACTGCACCATGATCAGGACCAGAGACAAGACTCCCGCCAGACCCAGCGTGAGCAGCATGATCCTGGCGCGCAGTCCCATCGCCTCAGTCGCCTCCGCCGTACTCCTTCAGCTTGTTGAACAGCGTCTTCTGGCTCACTCCGAGCAGCGCCGCGGCGCGCGTTCGATTGCCGCCGGTGTGTTTGAGCGTCGCCTCGATCAGCGCCCGCTCAGCGTCATCCACGGTGGTGCCCACGGGAAGGTGAACTTCCAGGGTGCCGCCCTGATCGGACTGCCGCGGCGCTGTCGCCTTCGCCGCGCCCACCGAAATATGGTGGGCCTGAATTAGTCCCTCCCCCGCCAGAATGACGCCGCGCTCCAGAACATTGCGGAGTTCCCGGACATTGCCCGGCCAACTGTGCACTTCCAACATCGCCATCGCTGGAGAAGAGACGCCGCTGACCTTGCAGGAATGCCGCTGATTCAGGTCGCGGATCATTGATTCGGCCAACAGCGGGAGATCCGCCATCCTCGCGCGCAAGGGCGGCAGCGCGACCTGGAAGACGTTCAGCCGGAAGAACAGATCCTCGCGAAAACGGCCCGCCGCCACCTCTTCCTGAAGATTCTTGTTCGTCGCCGCCAGCACGCGCACGTCGACGTCGATCTCATGCGGCGAACCCAGCCGCCGCACCTTGCGTTCCTCAAGCACCCGCAGCAGCTTCGATTGCGTCGGCAACGGCATCTCCCCAATCTCGTCCAGCAGCAGCGTGCCGCCGTGCGCGAGTTCGAAGCAGCCCCGCCGCCGCTCGATCGCTCCGGTGAAGGAGCCCTTTTCGTGGCCGAAGATCTCGCTCTCGATCAGGGATTCCGGCATCGCCGCGCAGTTGACGGCCACGAACGCGCCAGCCCTCCGCGGGCTCAACTGGTGAACGGCCCGCGCCGTCAGTTCCTTGCCGGTCCCGCTTTCGCCCGTAATCAGCACCGTCGCCCGCGTCGGCGCCACTTGGCGGATGAGCGAGAACACCTCCTGCATCGCAGGCGACGCTCCGTTCAACTCCGCCAGGACCCCCTCCCCGGCAAGCCGCTGCTCCAGCGTCCGGTTGTAGAGGCTCAGATTGCCCTGCGCCACGGCCCGTTCCAGCAACAGCCTCAGCGCCGATGGATCAAGCGGCTTTTCCAGAAACCAGAACGCGCCGAGATCGTGGACCACATTCACCGCCGTCTCGAGATTCCCAAACGCCGTCAACACGATCGCCGGCGGCATGTCCCCCCGCTCCCTCAACTTCAGCAGCAACTCGCTGCCGTCCATGACCGGCATCATCAGATCGGTCAGCACCGCCGACGCGCGGAACTCATCCAGCTTTTCCAGCGCTTCCAATCCATTCGCCGCAGTCTCTGCGTCATAGCCCCAGCTTCGGATCATGCTGGCCAGGGCGTTCCTCTGGTTGGCTTCGTCGTCGACGACGAGAACCCCGGCCCGTACCTCTTGCATGGATTCCATTGTGGCAGGAACCGCCCGCGCCCTACCCGCGGCTGGCGGGCTCGATGACTCTCTCCGCCGGCAGCATCACTGTGAACGTTGATCCAACCCCCGGCTGGCTATGCACTTCGATCCGCCCGCCGTGCGCCCTCGCAATCCATAAGGCCAGCGGCAGCCCCAGCCCAGCTCCGCTGGCTCCGTTCGACTTCCCGCTCCTCACGCGGTAGAACCGCTCGAAGATCCTGGGCAGATGTTCTGTCCCGATGCCCGGCCCGTTATCGCTGACCGACAGCGCAGCCTCTCCATCCTGGAGTTTGAGAGCCAACTTCACTACGCCGCCCTCCCCGGTGAAGTTCACCGCGTTGGCGACAAGCTGATACGTCAACTGCTCCATCATGGCGCGATCTGCCTCGCACAGACATCGCTCGGCCAGTTCCGCCTTCAGTTCAATCCGCTTCTCCGCCGCGGGGGCCTCGAACACCGACAGAACCTGCCGTGCGACATCCACCATGTCGGTCTTTTCAAACACCGGCGCCACCTGCCCGGACTCGGCGCGGGAAAGGTACACCAGCGTTTTGGTGATCTGGCTCAGCCGTTCCACGTCCTGCAGCGCCGCGACGATCGACTCCCTGTACTGCTCCGGAGTATGAGCGGTTAGCAGCGCTACCTCCAACTGCCCCCGCACCGCCGTCAGCGGCGTCCGCAACTCGTGCGATGCGTCCACCGTAAACTGCCGGATTTGATGAAAACTCGCCTCCAGCCGGTCCATCATCCGGTTGAAGGTGACCACCAGGTGGCCGACTTCGTCCTCCGTCTTCGGTTGGGGAATCCTCAGACTGAGATTGCCTTCCGAAACCGACCGGGCCGCATCCGCCAGCCGCTTCAATGGCTCCAGCGCGCGCCTCGCCGCAAACCAACCCATCAATCCAATACTCAGCAGCAGCACCGGTGAAGCCAGAAAGTAAATTCGGATGAACTGCTTCGGTAGCTCCGACGATTCAAGCATCGGCATGCCCAGCGCCACAGCATAGTCCTGCCCCTTCTCCCTGTGCCGCCCGATGCGCACGAGATACTGGTCCCCGCCGGGCTCATATCGTATGAGAAACCGCGGCGCTGGCGAGCGGATCACGTCCCGCAATAACACCGCCTGCTCTCCGCCAAGCGCCCGGTATCCGTTGCTGATCTCGAGCACATTGCCTTCGCTGTCGGCCACCAACAGCACGCCTTGCAGCCTTTGTAGCGTGAACGCCTGCTCGGGGTCTTCAGGATCGTAGGCCCACTCGACCCGGCCCTTCTCCAGCCGCAGGTAGGCCAGAAGCGCGCCCCACTCTTCGGTCAGGACGCGCTCAGCCTGCTCCCTCACAATTCCCGTCAGAACTCGGTGAAATACCAGCCCGATCGACGCCAGGACCAGCGACAGCAATAGAACGTAGCTGACCGTCAGCCTCATCCGAAGGCCGCGGGACGCTAAACTCATTTCGTAGGAGATCGGCAATCGTCAGGTGTCCCCGCCGGCAGCGTCGCCTGCCCGCCCGCCAGGCGCTTCGATCATATAGCCGATTCCGCGAACGGTCTGGATCATCTTCTGCGGATAGCGGTCGTCGATCTTGCTCCGCAAATGCCTGATGTAGACATCGACGATGTTCGTCAGGCCGTCGTATTCCACGTCCCAGACATGCTCCACGATCATCGTCCGGGAGAGCGGCTTGCCCCGGTTCCGCATCAGAAACTCGAGGATGGCGAACTCCTTCGGCGCCAGTTCGATCGGGTCGCCTCCCCGGCTCACCTTGCGCCGTAGTGCGTCCAGGACCAGATCGCCCACCGATAGCTTCTCCGCCAGCGGTTGGCCGCGGCGGATCAAGGCGCGTACCCGCGCCAACAGTTCGACGAACGCGAACGGTTTCACCAGATAGTCGTCGGCCCCGAGTTCCAGCCCCTTCACGCGGTCGTCCACATCGCCCCGCGCGCTCAGAATCAAGACGGGAGGACTGACTTTCCGATTGCGCGATTTTTCCAGAACCGCCAGCCCGTCCATGTCCGGCAGCATGAGATCCAGGATTAGAAGATCGAAGTCCACCTCGTGGATTTTCTCGATCGCCGTCTTGCCATCCTCCGCCAGATCGACTTGGTATCCCGCGCCCGCCAAGCCGCGTTGCACGAAATCGGAGATTCGCTTCTCGTCTTCAACGACCAGGATTCTCATGACTTCCCCAGAGTGTGGTTAAACCTTAATGTAGCACCCGTTCAAGGTCTGTGGAACGGCGGTTTGGCCTAGAGAACGGGGCCGATTCGCCAGGGAACAAACTCACGGTGCCCGTTCGCCTCGGCCGCTGTCCGCTTCCCGCTTGCTGCTTCCAGAACGAGCGCGAGGATCTCCCGCCCCGTCTCTTCAATCGTCGAAAGCCCGTCCGCGATTCGCCCCGCATTCACGTCCATGTTGTCGCGCATTCGGCGGAATATGCCAGAGTTCGAGGCGATCTTCAGCACGGGAACGGTCGGGAAGCCGATGGCGCTTCCTCGCCCTGTCGTAAACGCAATCAGGTTCACTCCGCCGGCGGCCAATCCCGTCAGGCTGACGGGATCGTAGCCCGGTGTGTTCATGAACGCAAAACCCGGACCGTGGATGCGCTCCGCGTAGTCCAATACCTCGTTCAGCGAAGTGGTCCCGCTTTTAGCGACGGCGCCGAGGCTTTTCTCGAGAATGTTGGTCAGCCCGCCTTCCTTGTTGCCCGGCGACGGATTATCGTCAAAGCTCGCCCCGCGAAATTGTGACAGGTACAGTTTGTACTTCGCGATCATCTCGAGCAGCCGCTCCGCCACGGCGCGGTTGCGGGCCCGCCTCACCAACAGATGTTCGGCGCCGAAGATTTCCGGCGTCTCCGCGAGCACCGCCGTGCCGCCCGCCTCCGCCAACAAGTCCGAGCAGAAGCCAAGCGCCGGATTGGCCGTGATGCCCGAGAAACTGTCCGAGCCGCCGCAGTTGAGTCCGAGGCAGATCTTCGAAGCAGGCAGATCCACGCGTCGCTCCGCGGCCGCGCGCTCGATCATTTTCGAAATGACCCGCTGCGCCGCCTCCACAGTCCCCTTCGTGCCGCCGCTCTCCTGCAATGTCAAGCCGGCGATTCTGTCCCGCTTGGGAGCCTGCCCGCCCAGATAGTGATCGATCTGGTTCACTTCGCACCCAAGACCCAGCACCACCGCCGAACTGACGTTGGGATGGTCGAGGATGCCCCACAGAATCCGCTGCAGTTGCTCCGTGTCCGGGCCGATCGAATGACCGCACCCTTCGCCGTGCGGAAACGCCACCACTCCGTCCACGCTATCCGTCAGCGTCGCACCCGCGTAGCTGGCCGCGATCCGCTCCGCCGTGTGCGCCGCGCAGTTGGAGGCCGCCACCACCGCGATGTAGTTCCGCGTGCCGGCGCGGCCGTCTTCACGAAGATACCCGCGCCACGTTGAACCCGGCCGCGGCGCCGCCGGAGCGCGGTCGCCTTCGGGGAACTCGTAGGCGGGCGCGAACTCCTGGTAGGCGACGTTGTGCACGTGAACGTGCTCGCCCGGACGGATGTCGCGCGACGCGATCCCGATCATCTCCCCATAGCGCCGCACTGCCTCGCCACACCCGATCGCCTTGAGCGCCACTTTGTGACCCGCGGGCGTTTCGCTGCTCACTTCCAGCGCAGATCCGCCAACGACGACTCTCCGGCCCGCCTCCAGCGGAACCCGCGCCACCGCGACGTTGTCGCTCGCATGCAGCAGAATCGCCGAGTTCTCCGGCGTCGCTTCGGGCAGAATGTCCACCAGACTCATCGCATCCTTCCTTGTTCCGCCGCTAGCGGACCAGCGCGGTTTCGGTAATCTGCTCGCCCGTATGAACGCGATACCCGCCCGGCACCGGGTAAACCCACAGCCCCGAATCCTCAGGGGCGGGGAAGTCCTCGACCCGTTTCACGAACTGGAACTTCTCGATTTTGGCCGCCTGGATCAGCCGTCCAATGTGAATATGGCCGTGGCACTGCGTCCGCACCCGCCATCCGTTGTAAGCCGCCGCCCACTCGTCTCCAAAACGCTTCCGCGCCTCGGCGATGGCGAACTTCCAGAAGCGGACGCGAGCGGCCTTGTCCATCTCATGTAGATGATGCGGACCCTCCCCGTGCGCGACGGGCAACACCAGCCATCGCCCCGGCTTGCGCGGGTTGATGTCTTTCAACACAAAGAACTCGCCTTCGCCCCGGTGCTTGTCGGCCTCGACGCACAGGCTGCACTCCCGCGCTTTCATCGTCTCCGGCTTCGATGGATCGCAGGCGCAATGGCTCACATCCGCACACAGGCGCCATGCCATCAGAAGGAGAAACACACCCAGTCTCGCCATGAAGCCCCATTATACTGGTGAGTGTCTCCAGACGGCCCGGATCGCCGCCTTCTCGCCGCTCTGTGCCTCCTGCTCCTCCTCGCGCTGGGCTTCGTCCTGTTCGCCGATCTCGGCGCCTCGGGGTTGCTGGGGCCCGATGAGCCGCGCTATGCGCAGATCGGGCGAGGGATGGCGGAATCCGGCGACTGGACCACCCCGCGTCTGAACGGCCGCCCCTGGTACGAGAAGCCGCCGCTGCTCTATTGGCTTGCCGCCTTGGGCTTCAGCGCCGGCTTGGATGATGATTCCGCGCCCCGCGCGCCCGTCGCTCTGCTCAGTCTCGCCGCCCTCGCCCTGTGGGGCTGGCTCCTCTATCGCCTCGAATCTGCTTCCCTCGCTCTCGCCGCGACCGCCATCCTCGCAACCACCGCCGGCTGGCCCGTTCTTTCGATGGTCGCCGTCACCGATCTGCCTTTGGCCGCCTGCTTCATGCTCGCGCTCGGCTTCGGCGTTCTGTCGGTCGAACGCCGCTCTCTGCCGCCGGCGATTCTCGCCGGAGTCTTCTTGGGTTTTGCGATGCTCGCCAAGGGCCTTGTCCCGCTGGTCCTTCTGGCGCCGTTTCTTTTCTGGGCGCGCTCCGCCTGGCGTCTGATCCTGCCGCTCGCCGCCGCCGCCGTCCTGGCCGCCGCTCCCTGGTATCTCGCGATGACCGCCCGCCACGGCTGGGCGTTCATCGATGTTTTCTTTCTTCAGCATCACTTCGGCCGCTTTTCGAGCGAAGCTCTCCAGCACGTCCGACCATTCTGGTTCTACGTCCCGGTGGCTGCCGCCGGTCTCTTCCCCTGGACGCCGCTGGTCCGGCACTTCGACAATTCGCTCTGGCGCGACCCGCGGAATCGCGTCTGGCTGTGGACCGCAGCCTTCGGTTTTGTCTTCTTCTCTCTCTCCACAAATAAGCTGCCCGCTTACCTCCTGCCGCTGTTTCCGGCCTGCTCGGTCCTGCTCGCCCGCTCGCTCCTGCGTGTTCAATCGGCCGGGCGGACACTGGCCGTCTGCGTCTTTCTGCTGGCTCTCGCTCCAGCCATCGCCTCGCTGCTCCCCGACGCGCTTCTCCACGGGCTGAGCCGCTCGCGCCTCAGCGATGTGCATTGGGAGTATTTCGCCCTCGCCGCGCCGGCCGCCATCGCGGTGTATCTCCTCGAACGCATTGGCCGCCGTACCCTGGCCGTATTCCTGACCGCCTTGATGACGCTCGCCGCGCTCCTGTTCGTGAAGCTCAGCGCAGCGCCTGTCCTGGGAGAGGTTGTTTCGGCCCGCGGTCTCGCCCGAAGGCTCTCGGGCAAGGCCGAGACCGCCTGTGTCGAGAACCTACACCGCAATTACCGCTACGGCCTCGATTACTACCTCCGGCGCGAACTCCCCGGCTGCGGCGCCGCGCCCTCCAGCCGCTTCGCCGTCACGCAGGAGCCCGGCCGGCTGCCGCGAATCGTTCCCCGGTAAGCATCGCCGACAATCAAACGTGACACATGTCGAGTTCTCCCGTTTGTGGCGCGGCTCCCC
>CAYWST010000136.1:0-13182 GCA_964461075.1 uncultured Solibacteraceae bacterium
GATTCATGGATTAGTGATAGCACCCCGCGCACCCTGGCGTCCCGCTGACTCACCAGGGACTCATCGGGCTCTCCGATAATGAAGGCGTGCCCTCGATGAACCTGATTCACCCGCGCGACGAAATCCTCGCCACGATGGAACGGATCTACTCTTACCGAATGACCACCACCTCCGGCGGCAACATCTCCATCCGCGAGACGAACGGAGACATCTGGATTACGCCCGCGCGCGTCGACAAGGGCAGCTTGCGCCGCGAGGACATCGTCTGCGTCCGCGCCGACGGATCGCAGCAAGGAATTCATCCTCCTTCTTCGGAACTCCCGTTCCATCAGGCCGTCTACAGGGCGCGTCCGGAGTTGGGAGGCATCGTCCACGCGCACCCGGTCGCGCTGGTGGCCTTCAGCGTCGTCGGACAGACGCCTGACACGCAGCTCTTTCATCAGGCGCATCACATCTGCGGCGAAGTAGGCTTCGCGCCTTATGAGCTGCCCGGAAGCGAGGCGCTCGGCCGTAGCATCGCCGCCGAGTTCATCAAGGGCTCGAATTCAGTGATCCTGGAAAACCACGGCGTGATCACCGCGGGAGAGTCGCTGGCGGAAGCCTTCTGGCGGTTCGAGACGCTTGAATTCACCGCCCGTACCGTGATCCGAGCCAGCCGCATCGGGCCTGTTCACTCTCTCAATGACGCTCAGCTCGCCGCCGCCCGCGAGGGCGCCCGAGCCATGCCCACGCAAACTCCGTCCGCCGCTTCGAGTGATGAGAAGGATCTGCGCCGCTCTCTCGCCGCATTCGTGCTCCGCGCCTACAGGCAGCGTCTCTTCATCAGCACACAGGGAAGCTTCTCCGCACGGCTCGAAAGTGATTCGTTCCTGATCACGCCATACGCGCTCGACCGCGGCGCCGTCGAGCCCGCCGACCTGGTGATTGTGCGCGGCGGCAGCGCCCCCATTGGCGCAAGACCCAGCCGCGCCGCCGTTGTCCATCAGGAGATTTATCGCCGTCATCCGGGCATCGGCGCTGTCATCAACGCCTACCCGGTAAACGCCACCGCTTTCAGCGTCACCGGCGCGCCGTTCGACTCGCGGACGATTCCCGAGAGCTACGTCGTTCTTCGCTCCGCCGGCCGCGCGCCCTTTGGGATTCAGTTCGAGAACCCCGCCTCCATCGCGGAGATGATCTCGCCGGACCGCCCCGTGCTGATCCTCGAAAACGACGGCGTTCTGGTGGCCGGCGCAAACGTGCTCGAAGCGTTCGACCGCCTCGAAGTTCTCGAATCCACCGCCGAGGCGATCATCGACTCGAGCGCTCTCGGCGCCCTCTCTCCAATGCCCGGCTCCGCCATCGAGGAACTGGAGCGCGCCTTCCTCGGCAAGCCCTGAACCGCCTGCGTCTCTAGGCGCCCAGCGCCTCTTTGACGCGCCTGGCGACCGTTTCCGCTTCGCCCGGCTCGAGCCGCGAGACGTTGATGACCAGATACTCCCGGTTCGTCATCGGGCAGACCTCGATCGAGGGCTCGCCGTCGAGCAGCTTCTGCCGCACCTGCGCCACGGTGAGCGGCACGGCCTTCTGGTCCCATTTGATTCGAAGGTGCGGAACATGATTGGCGATGGGCGGCGTGACCACGTTCGTCTCCACCGAACTCACGCTCCTGGCCGCGGCCGCGATCAGCTCCACGCGACGGTCCCACTCGCGCGCGTCGGCCGCGTGGTCGCGCTTGAGATAAAGCTCCAGCGCCACCAGCATGCCCAGCATCTCCTCCTTGTTCACCTTCATTCCGCGGGCGAACGTGTCTGAGTTGGGCGAGGTGTTCATTCGCGCCGCCTCGATCAGGTCTTTCCTTCCCAGCAGCAGTCCGGCGCTCTGCGGTCCGCAGAGCGCTTTGCCGCCGGAGAAACACACCAGGTCGAAGCCCAGCTTGAGATACTTCGTCAGGTTGTCGACCGGCGGCAGAATGTCGGCTGCATCGGCAAAGGTGGGGATGCCGTGCTTTTTGCCAAGCGCCGCCCACTCCGCGGCGCTGATCTTTCCGTTGGGCTCTCCATCGCACCAGAAGTGCATCATCGCCGTCGAACCGCCGACGGCCTTTTCGAGTTCCTGGACGGTTTCAATCTCCACCATCTGCACGCCCACCGCGCGCACTGAATGATCGTAGCCGTAGCGGTGCGAGCGCTGAACAAGGACCTCGTTCTTCATGCCCGTCAGATCGGGGACCTTCAGGATTTTCCGCGGGTCCTTGCCCGTGACGCAGGCGGCCGTCCCCACCGCAAGCGCCCCGGCCGCGCCGGAGGTGACCATGGCCGCCTCCGCGCCGACAAGTGAAGCGATCTTCGCGCCCACCGCCTCCTGCAGCTTGTTCAGATGGACGTAATGCCGCGATGCGTACTCAATCGCCGCCATGACTTCGGGCGGCATCAGCGACGCCGTCAACGCCGTGTAAGTGCCTGCCGCGTTGATGAACGGCCGGACGCCGAGTTCCTTGAAATAATCCACTCTCCGCCCTCCCTGCACAGCCCACGCCGGCAGCGCCGCCCCGATCCACGGGATGCTCGCCACTCTCTCGATGAACCTTCGGCGTCCGAACATGCTTGACCTCCTGGCCCCAGAACACGAAGATAACAACTAAATGGACTGGCGTAACCCCCTGCTCATCGCAAGCCTGCTCGCATTCCCGATCCATGCCCAGCAGAGCTGGGACCTGCTGCTCAAGGGCGGCCGTGTGATCGACCCGAAGAACAACGTTGACGGCGTGTTCGATGTCGCCATCGCGGGCGGCAAGATCGCCCGTGCCGGCCCGAATCTGCCTTCCGGACAAGCCAAACGCGTCGCCGACGTTTCCGGTCTCATCGTCACCCCGGGGCTCATTGACATCCACGTCCACGTTTATGCCGGGACGGGAATCAAACGCGCCTACACCGGCGACTTGAGCGTCTACCCCGACCCGATGAGCTTCCGAACCGGAGTCACCACCATGGTCGACGCGGGCTCGGCCGGATGGCGCAACTTCGCCGACTTCCGCCAGCGCGTGATCGACCGCGCCGCGACCCGGGTGCTGGCGCTCGTCAACATCTGCGCCGAAGGCATGGGGCCCATCGCCAAGGACGAAAACGATCCTGCGGGCATGATCGCCGCCGAAGCCGCCAAAGTGGCCAAAGCGAACTCGGACGTGGTCGTCGGCATCAAGACGGCTCACTACTCGGGCGAGGGCTGGTATTCGGTCGACCGGGCAGTCGAAGCTGGCCGCCTCGCCAACATCCCCGTCATGGTCGATTTCGGCTACACCACCGAGGAGCGAAATCTTCGCACGCTGCTCGAAGACAAGCTTCGGGCAGGCGACATCTACACGCACTGCTATGCGGGCCACCGCGACGAGCTGCTCGACGGCAAGGTTAATCCTGCCATGGTGAACGGACGCAAACGCGGGGTGATCTTCGATGTCGGCCACGGAGGCGGGAGCTTCTACTGGAATATCGCCGTCCCGATGACCAAACAGGGTTTCTGGCCCGATTCCATCTCCACCGATCTCCACGTCGGCAGCATGAACTCCGGCATGAAGGACATGACCAACGTCATGTCGAAGATCCTCAACCTCGGCGCGCCGCTGGCCGACGTGATCCGCATGTCGACATGGAGCCCCGCGCAGGAGATCCGCCGGACTGAATTCGGCCATCTCACCGAAGGCGCCGTCGCTGACGTGACTGTTCTTCGCCTCGACAAAGGCGCGTTCGGATTCCTGGATTCCGCCGGCGCCAGGTTCAGCGGGCCGCAGCGCCTCACCGCCGAAATCACCATCCTCAAGGGCGAAGTGAAATGGGACCTGAACGGCCGTGCGGCGGCCGATTGGACGAGCTTCAAGTATCAGAAGCGGCCGGCGAGGCCCTGACCGGCTTCAGAGCCCGCCATCCGCCTCCGAGGCTTGCTCCAGCCGGTCGGCCTCCCGCCGAATGACAGAGTTCTCCGGGTGCTCCCGCAGCAGATCCCGCAGCACGCGCAGGCTGTCCTTGAGCCGGCCCTCCTTCTTGTAGAACTGGGCCAGGAGAAGCTGAGCGAAGGGTTTCATGTAGCGGCCTCGTTGCGCCGCCTGCTCGAGGAGGCGGAGGCCCTTGGCCTTGTCGCCCTCGACGCCTTCCACCTTGACCACCCAGCGCAGCACCGCCGGAAAGCTTCCGATCAGATACTCGCTGAAGCCCGTGTTGAGATAGGCGTCGTAGGCGTTCGGGTCGACCGCAAGGAGACGGGTCGAGTAGGCGTGCGCCTCGCGGATGGAGTCCAGACTCTGACGCAGCTTCTTGTCGATCAACGCAAGATAGTCGCGCTGCAATCCATGCGTGATCGCCATCGCGAGCAGGGCCTCGCGGTCACTGGGATTCATTCCGAGGCGCGTTCTCGCGGCAAGCTGCGCGGTTTCAACGGCCGCGTCGAAGGCCTTACTCGCGTTGGCGTCTGGCGCCAAAGGCTTACCCTTCAGCTTCTCGCCGCTCAGTTCGGACGAAAGGGCGTCGAGCCGGTTCAACTCCCCGAAAAGCAGCACCGCCGCCCGCGCCGCATGGCCCAACGGGTCTTCGCGGTTGGCCGCAACGTAGCGTGCGGCCAACTCCTCGCTGGCGCGGAAATCAAAGCTGTAAAGCCGCTCAAAGACGCGGTCAAGTCCGGGCGCGGTCAGCGCCGCGAGCAGGATCAGATGAATCAAGGGAACTCTCCAGTGATTTGGCCGGGGGGTCCTGAGATGCTCGGGAACCCAACGCTCGACCGGTTTGGGTAAGAGCTATGGTTGGCTTCCCGGGGCTGGAAAGCTACTTCCAGTATGCCCTGTCGCGAGCCGGTTCCGCTTGGGCGCGGCCGGGCGTCCGACAGATTTTCTCCTGCATCAACGGCCTAGGCCGATAAGGATTTTGGCGGCGTGCATCGGGTCAAGGACCCCGCGCCACTCGGAAGCAAAGATTCAATGAAACACTGGACCATTCGCCGAAAGCTCATCGTGTCGGTGGCCGCAGCGGTTCTCCCACTGGCCGCCGCCTCACTGTTCGGAGCCTGGAGCATGCGCACCGCCGCCATGCGCGTCTCCGAGGCTGAATCGCAGCTGTTGCCCGAGATTCAGCTCGCGGCGCAATTCGAGCGCGCCATCCTGCATGCGCGAATCCATTTCATCTACCACGTCACAATCGCCAAGCCGGGCGCCCTCCAGGCCGGCTGGCAGCAGTTCGGTCTCGCGGAGGCGACAGTGCCGGAGCTCAACCGCCGTGCGGACTCAAGCCCGCTGCTGGCGGATCTGAAGGACGAAACAGCCGGCCTGGTCGACAACCTCGCGCGCTACCGGACGCAGCTCGACAGGGTGCTTGCCATCGCCGCGTCAGGCGTCCAAGGCCCAGAGCGCGATCATGCCATCGCGGAATGGGCCTCTCTGGGCAAGAAACTGGTCGACTCGGCTGGACGGCTCAGCGCCGAGTCCTCCAGCCGGTCCCAGACCATCATCAGGAATGAGGCGTCGGGGCTCATTCGAACCACATTCGCCGTCACGGTTGCGTTCGTACTCACACTCCTTCTCGGGTTCGCCTCTTCATTCCTGATGGTGCGCGGCATCAATGCCGCATTGCGTCAGTCGGCGGCCAGCCTTGGCGAACTTGTCAACCTTGTCGCTCATGCCAGCTCCGAGGTCTCCAAGGTTTCGGAAATCCTTTCGAGGGAATCCGCCACCCAGGCTGCTTCCGTGGAGGAGACATCCGCCGCCTGCCTGCAGATCCGGGCTCTGGCTGATACCAACTCAAGCCGCACCAGCGAAGCTGCCGCCACCATTGGCCGGGCCGGCCGCTCCGCCCACACCGGACGTCAGTCTCTCGACCGAATGCTCGCCGCCATGCGCGACATAGAAAGCTCGGGCAGGGAAGTGCGAAACGTCATCAAGACGATCAATGAAATCGCCTTCCAGACCAATCTGCTGGCGCTCAACGCTTCGGTGGAGGCCGCCAGGGCAGGGGAGTCGGGACTGGGCTTCGCCGTCGTCGCCGACGAGGTGCGTACGCTCGCGCAACGCTGCGCCGGGGCGGCGCAGGAAACCACCGTCCTCATCGAACGCTCCAACGTCCACAATCGCGCCGGACATGAGCAACTCCAGGAACTGGCTTCCGCTCTCGCCGCCATCGTCGAAGAAGTCGCCGGCGTCGAACGGTTCATCGGCGAAGTCGAACGTGGCGGCAAAGATCAGACCTCCGGCCTCGCTCAAGTGACACAGGCCATCGGTTCGATCGAGGGCGCCACTCAGCACATCGCCGCCACGGCGGAGGAGAGCGCCTCCGCCGCCCGGGAACTCGAGCATCAGTCATCCAGAATGCGCGAGGTCTGCCTGTCGCTCGAACGGCTCGTGGGGTGATCCGGCTGTTGCGCCGGTCTACTCCGCGAACAGCCTCTCGAAGTAGTCCCGTGTCCGGTCCTGGATCTGCCGCAATTCGAGCGGCAGCGGCTGGTCGCACAGGTGCTCCGGCACCCATCGCTCGATGAGTTTACTCAGCAGTTGAAGCTGGCTGCCCGGCGGCGGCAGGCTCCCCTCGGTGTGACCCGAAATCAGACGCAGCCCGTGATCGAGCGACCGGTAGAACGTCGCCGCGTCCAACAGGAAACGCGCTTCATTCTGGTCGATGTGCCCCATCTGTTCCACCACTTCGATCCGCTCTGGCGTGTTGAGCGCCTTGAAGAACATCCCGGCGCCCTTCAGCCGCAGATACATCAGCGCGAAGTCGATGTCGTAGTAGCCGCCCGCCGCGGTCTTTAACTCGTTGTCCGCCCCGTGCTCCTTCTCGATGCGGATGCGCATCTGCCGGATCTGCTCTCTCGACCGGCCCGACTGCCCGTACCTGCGCCAGTCGATCTTCTGCAGTTCGGCCAGAAACCGCGTGGCGCGCTCGGTGTCGCCGGCCACGGCGCGCGACTTCATATAGGCCACCCCCTCCCACGCCTCCGCCTGGCGCGCGAAGTAGTCGCGATAGGTCGATTCCAATTGCACCAGCGCTCCGCCGCGGCCGTTCGGACAGAGCCGCGTGTCGACGGAGAACATCGTCCCGTCGCCCGTGTAGGAACTGACGATCGAGATCAGACGTTCGGCCACTCGAGTCCAGAACTGCATCTCCGCTTCGTCGGTGTCGGCCAGGACGAAGACCAGATCGGCGTCGGATCCGAGGTCGAACTCGAGCATGCCCAGCCGTCCCAGCGCGATGACCATCAGTTGGCCGCAGGGAACGTAATCAGCAGACGCGGGCGGCCTCGACTCCAGCACCTGGCTCACCGCCAGCCTGTATGAGGCTGCGATCGCCGCGTCGGCCAGTTCGCTCATTCTCTTGAGGGTGTGAAAAATCGGCGCGCGCAGGCAAAGGCTCTCAGCCTGCAGCCTGAAGAGCTGCCGGAGATAAAAGCGGCGGATCTCCTGCACCTCCTCCACCAGAGGCAGCAATTCGCCGAAGCTGACCGCGGACATTCCCCGCGCGCGCATCGCGCGGATCTCCTCCATGTATTCGGGCTGCCGCATGAGCTGTTCGGCGAAGAACGGGCTGAAGCGAAAGATCTCGAGCAGGTAACCGCTGAGCACGCTGTCCGCGTTCAAGGCGCGGATCCACTCCTCGCGCCGGATCGCCCTTTCGAGGAAATGCTCGAACGCCGCCTGTGTCCGTCCAAGCCTTGCGCGCGCCACCGCCTGGGCAAGCCCCGGCGCCTTCTGTTCAAGCGAGCGTAGCAGGTTGCTCGCCGCGGCCGGCGCCTCCGCCTCCATTGCCTCGCCGGCGGCGGCGTCATGCGGCGGCAGCGTCTGCCGCGGCTCCACGGGCGGCGGCTGATAGGCGTGCACCACGCGCTCGTACACCTCGCGAACATGCCCCATGTGCCCGTTGAGGGTCTTCAGCAGGTTCTCGCCGCTCGCCTCCTCCCCGAGCAGCGATGCAGGCATGCGCCGCGCCACAAGCGCCAGCGAGTCCTTGTCTTCGGGCAGCAGATGGGTCTGGCGGTCGTCGGCGAACTGCAATCGATGTTCGAGGTGCCGCAAAAACTGGTAGGCGTTCGCCAACCGCGAGTACTCAGGGCCCGAAAGCAGGTCCTTGTCGCGCAGCCGGTTCAGCGCCAGCAGGGTCGAAGAGTTCCGCAGCCAAAGCTGCCGCCCGCCGTGCATCCGTTGCAGGCACTGCACCAAAAACTCGATGTCGCGGATCCCGCCCCGAGTCAGCTTCACGTCGATGCCTGCGCGCTTCTTGCGCGCTTCCAGTTTCTCCGTGATCCGCTCCCGCGTTTCAGACATGGATTCGATCGCGGTGAAGTCAAGCGTCGTCGAATAGATTCGCGGCTGGATGCGTTCGAGCAGCAGCCGGCCCGGCTCGCGCTGGCCAGCCGCCACGCGCGCCTTGATCAGCATTTGCAGCTCCCAGTCCCGAGCCCGCCGCTCATAGTAGTCGAGCGCCCCGTCGAGCGAAATGCAGACTTCGCCCAGCCTGCCGTCCGGCCGGAGCCGCAGATCCACGCGGTAGATCATCCCTTCGGCCGTGTAGGTGGCCAGAAGCGCCGTCAAGGCGTTGGCGAGCTTCTTGAAGAACTCCCGGTTGGAGATCGATTCCGCTCCGTTTGTCTCCCCGGCGCCGGCGTACACAAACATCAGATCGATGTCCGAACTGTAGTTCAGCTCGCGTCCGCCCAACTTGCCAAGGGCCAACACCGAGAAGCCGCACTTCCGGCCGTCCTCCAACAGGGGCGCCCCATGACGGCTTTCCAAAGCCCGCCGCACTCGCTCAAGGGCGGCTTCGATGACCACGTCGGCGATGTTGGAAAGCTCCTCGGTCACTTCCGGCAGCGCCGCGAAGCCGAGCACGTCTCTGAGCAGCACTCTGAGAATCTGGCTGCGGCGGAACGCCGCCAACGCCAGCGCCTCATCGCCCGGCGTGACGGCTTCGAGCGCTCGCGCCAACTCCTCTGCCAGTTCTCCGGACTCCCGCACACGGTGCAGGGTGCCGCCCCCCAGCGTTGAAAGCAGCCACTCCGGATGATACAGCACCTCGTCGGAAAGGTAGTTAGAAGACGAAAACACAGCCACCAGCGCCTGCAGGCCAAAGGGCATGTAGGCGAGCATCTGAAATTCGCCCGGCCGGGCCGAGCAGAAGGACTCCAGCCTGCGGATCGCCGCTTGTGGGTCGGCCGACTGGCTCAATAGAATCGCCAGACCCTGACGCAGATCGGGCGGGATCCACTGCTCCAGTTGATCGAGCGCGCTTAGAGACTGTATGCCGGTCGTCCAGCGGCCGTTCATGCTTTCTGTTCCGCCAGAGCAATTGTATCGCCCGTGCGGATCAGACCCGGCTGAAGGACGGCGGCGTAGAACCCGCCCACCGCCCACAGCGGCGAGGCCGCGTCCCCCGCCTTGCACTTGTCATCGAACATCCTGCTCTGAATCGGCGCGCGGCCGGGCGTATTGTACGGCTCCAGCGCCAGGCAGGGCCGCCGCAGCGAAGTCAACTCGATCGCCGCGCCCCCTACGATGAACCGCTGGCCGGTGCGGAGTTGGCGGAAGTCTAAACCTTCCACGGTCAGGTTCTCGCCGAGCGACCCGGCGCTCACCGGATAGCCCTCGGCCGCGAGCGCCGCCACATCTCGAGCCGAGACCAGCAACAGCGCCTTCGTGGGCCCGCCGTGGAATCTGGTGTGCTTCTGCACATCCCCTTCCAGACCCGCAGGGCCCGCCCAGGCTTCGTCGACCGCCAGCTTGGGCAGACCGCCTTTGGATATGGAGATCTGAACGATCCTGCCCGGCATTAGATGTCGTAGTAGAGCGCGAACTCGTAAGGATGCGGCCGCAGGCGCACGGCGTCAGCTTCGTATTTCCGCTTGTAGGCGATGAAGGTCTCCAGCAATTCGTCGGTAAAGACGTCGCCCTTGAGCAGGAAGCCGTGGTCGTTTTCCAGGCACTCGAGAGCTTCTTCGAGCGACGCCGGCATCGACGGAATTCCCTTCGCTTCTTCCGGCGACAGATCGTAGATGTCCTTGTCCAGCGGCTCGCCCGGATCGATCTTGTTCAGCACCCCGTCCAGGCCCGCCATGAGCATTGCCGCGAAGCACAGATAGGGGTTCGAGGACGGATCCGGCGGACGGAACTCCACGCGCTTCGCCTTCGGACTCGCCGAGTACATCGGAATCCGCACCGCGGCCGACCGGTTCCGCCGCGAGTAAGCCAGATTCACCGGCGCCTCATAACCCGGCACGAGGCGCTTGTAGCTGTTCGTCGTCGGCGCGATGATCGCCGAGAGCGCCCGCGCGTGCTTCAGCAATCCGCCGATGTACCACAGCGCCATCTGGCTCAGCCCCGCATATCCGTCGCCGGCAAACAGCGGCTTATTGCCCTTCCAGAGAGACTGATGGCAGTGCATCCCGCTGCCGTTGTCTCCGTAGAGAGGCTTCGGCATGAACGTCACCGTCTTTCCCGCGCGGTTGGCCACGTTCCGGATGCAGTACTTGTACAGCATCATGTTGTCGGCCGATTTCACGAGCGTGTCAAACCGCTGGTCGATCTCACACTGCCCGGCGGTGGCCACCTCGTGGTGATGGCACTCGATCTCCAGACCCACCGAGAGCATCACCGAGACCATCTCCGCCCGCAGGTCCTGGTAGTGGTCCGTCGGCGGCAGCGGGAAGTAGCCCTCCTTGTAGCGCGGCCGGTAGCCGAGATTATTCGTCTCGCGCCCCGAGTTCCAGCGTCCCTCTTCGGCGTCGATGAAGTAGAAGCCGGAATGCTGGTTCTGGTCGAACCGGATGTTGTCGAAGATGAAGAACTCGGCCTCGGCGCCGAAAAACGCAGTGTCGGCGATGCCGCTGTTCTTCAGGTAGAGTTCGGCCTTCTGCGCGATGTAGCGCGGGTCGCGGTCGTAGCTCTGGCGCGTAATCGGGTCGATCACCGTGCACACCATGCACAGGGTCGGCGTCTTGAAGAACGGATCCATGTAGGCCGTTTTGGGGTCGGGGATCAACAGCATGTCGCTCTCGTTGATCGCCGCCCAGCCTCGGATGCTCGATCCGTCGATGCCGAAGCCCTCCTCGAAACTCGATTCGGTCAACTGCTCGATGGGATACGAGATGTGCTGCGACAGGCCCGGCAGATCGGTGAACCGCAGGTCCACCTGCATGGCGCCATGCGACTTGGCAAAATCAAGCACTTCCTTGGGGGTCATGATAAGTCTCTTATCTACAATACATTGACCCTGCCCCCGCGGCTCCATCAATTCCTCAAACCACCCCGATAAAAAATTGCGATGGCCAATCTCGTTGCAAACACTGGAGTCCGCGCACGCCCCGTCGGATAATGATCGGTCAAGAGACCCGATCTCGTCCATGTACCAGGAGTTCTGATGTCCAACCCACTGCAAGACTTTCTCATGCTTTCCTACGCGGAGCTCGAGGAACTCAACCTGCACGCCAAGGAACAGCGGAAGAACCGCGTCGACCCCGGAAAGATTCAGGAGGACCGCCTCAAGTACCTCACCGACGAAAAGCGGATCAAGGCCGTCACCGTCCTGTTCAGCGACCTCGAAGGCCGTCTCCATATGCTCGACTACGACAAGAAATTCCTTGTCAAGAGCTATGACAACCTCACCTTCGACGGCTCCTCCATCCGCGGCTTCACCGCCCAGCGCGAAAGCGACCTGCGCCTCCACATGGATTGGCCCGCCTTCTACTGGGCGCCAGCCGACATCTTCGGGCCCGGCAAGGTCCTTGTCTTTGGCGAGGTCATCGATAAGGACGGGACCCCCTACACCGCCGACATCCGCGGCGTCCTAAAAGGCTTCGCCAGGCAGCAGTTCGACAAGAACGGTTTTACCCTGAACGCCGCCAACGAGATTGAAGGCTTCCTGTTCAAGGGCGAGAACGCCGAGCGCGTCTACCACGAGACAGGCAAATTCGAGTACGTCAACACCGGCGGCTACTACCACTCTCTCCCCGGAGATCCGTTACGCCAATTCATCGACCATACCGCGGAAGTCCAGCGCGCCATGGGCTTCGAGAACGAGAAAGATCACCCCGAAGTCGCGCCCTCTCAGTTCGAGATCAACTACAGCTACGGCGAGGTCGTTCAGGCCGCCGACCAGATCCAGCTTTACAAACTGATCTGCCGCCAGGTGGCGAACAAGATGGGCCTCACCGCCAGCTTCCTGCCCAAGCCCGTCGTCGGCGTCAACGGCAGCGGCATGCATACAAACGTCTCGGTCACCAAGAACGGGAAGAACATCTTCTGGGATCCCAAGGGCGAAGAGAGCCTCGCCAAGTTCGCCTGGCAGTTCGTCGACCGCATCCTGACCCACGGCAACGACATCTGCCTGCTGTTGAACCCCAGCGTCAACGCCTACCGCCGCCTCGATCCGCACTTCGAGGCTCCCAACCAGATCAAGGCGTCCGCCGTGGACCGTGGCTCCATGATCCGCATCCCCATCGGCAACGAGCGCAGCGCGCGCGTCGAGGTGCGTTCGGTCGCGCCCGACTCCAACCCCTATCTCGTCATGCTGGCGGTCTTCAAGACCGGTCTCGAAGGTGAGACCGCCAAGATCAAGAACCTGCGGCAGGCCGAGCGCTACCTGCCCGACAACATTTACGACGCCATTCAGAACTTCAACAACGCCGATTGGACCACCAAGCTCCTCGGCGGCGACGTCAAGGCGCGCTACGCTGAACTCAAGCAGGCTTCGGCGGACCGCTGCCCGCGACTGCTCGGCACCTTCGTGAAAGCGCCCGAGGTTCAGTATCATCACGAGGTCTACAACCAGTACCTCTGGAACATGTTCTAAACGGCTTCGATTGCTCACCTTGGGGACGGGTCTTCGCGCCCGTCCCCTTTTCTGTGCCAAGTGTCAGACTGGAATGCACGATGGAGTCCCTGAGCTTCAACTTCGAGGATGAGCCCGCCCCGCCGGCGCCTGTCACGTGGACGGTCACGTCGCTGACGGCTGAGATCCACCGGCTGCTCTCCCGCCAGTTCGACGATGTTCGCGTGTCGGGGGAGATCTCGGGCTACAAGGTGTGGAGCAGCGGGCACGCTTATTTCACGCTGAAGGACGAAGGCGCCCAACTCCGCTGCGTCATGTTTCGGGGTGCGCTGCGCTACCTGAAGTTCAAGCCGGCCGACGGGCTCGCCGTGATCGCGAGGGGCGCGGTTGAAGTCCGCCAGGAGCGAGGCGA
>CAYWST010000137.1:0-13089 GCA_964461075.1 uncultured Solibacteraceae bacterium
GCCGGTGGGGCGCCGAACATGCGAGTGAATTCGCCCTGCACCGGCGCTGCCGGCGCGGGTGGGGGCGGCACGGGCGCAGGCTTGGGCGGCGGCGCAACGGGAGCTGCTGCTGCGGCCTTGGTTTTGGCGTCGAGCCACGCCTCGAGTCCCGGGAAATCGTCCTGCTTGACGGTAACGACGTAAGGGGGCTCGGCCGATTCCTGCACCTCGATGACCGCGCCAAGAAGGGCGGCGGGATCGGTGCGCATGGTCTGCTGAAGGCGGAGAAGAAGCTCGGAGTGTTGAGCCGTTTGGCCCATGCTCCAAAGGTGGAGCAGGACTTCGCGCCCATTCGCAATCTCTCGAGCCTCGAATGTCTTTGGCTCGCCGTTCTGGATGAGCCGGACAAGTTCATACCGGTGGTAAAAACTCATGAGGAGCGCCCTGCGGAATCGACTTTCATTATAGTGGCCCGACAAGTCCGGGAAAGGGAGCATGGTTCATGAATGAACTTTCGCGCGTAGTCTGGTCGGAAGGGATGCACTTGGGGCCGCATCACTTTCAAGCGCAGAACAGGTACTTTGAGAACCTGATCCGGTTCACCTGGGGCGCGCTGAGCTTCGCGCCATGGGGTTTGGCCGGCATCCAACTGGATACGGAGGCGCTGAAGAACGGGCTCCTTCGCGTGCTTCACGCCAAGGGGGTCTTCCCCGACGGGCTTGTCTTCCTCGCCCCGGATCCGGACGAGCCGCCGGCCGAACGGCCGCTGCAGCCGGTCTTTCCTCCGCTGAGAGATTCGCTGGATATCTACCTCGTGGTGGAACCGGCGTCGGAGCAGGGGCCCAACTGCGACCTTGAAGGCGACGGGTCCGGTCTGCGATACCGGGCGCGGACGGAGGATGTCGCCGACGAGCTGACCGGGCAGGATGTGAAACCGATCCGCTTCGCGGCCAAGAACCTGCACCTCGCCGTGGAAAGCGAGATCGGGGACAGGCAGGCGATGGCCATCGCCCGAATCCGGAGAGATTCGGCCGGCCATTATACGCAGGACGAAAGATTCATCCCGCCGTCGATAAGCCTGCAGGCGAGCCCCTACCTGGCCGGCCTGCTTCACCGCCTGGTGGAGATCCTCGAGGAGAAAGCGCGCACGATGGCGAAGCCCAAGGATCTGGCGGCTTCCACAGCCTCGGGCTTCTCGATCGAGGGGATCTCGAACGCGTGGTTTCTGCATTGTGTGAACAGCGCGCTGGGGCCTCTGCGGCATCTCATGTCGGCCAAGAATGCTCATCCGGAGGAGCTTTACTCGGAGTTGGTGCGGCTGGGCGGCGCGCTCTGCACATTCGGGTTGGAGTCGCATCCGGCGCAACTGCCCCTCTACGATCACGGACGGCCCACTGAGTGCTTCGCGGCGCTCGATCATCATATCCGGACGCACCTTGAGCTTGTCGTCCCGAGCAACTGCGCGAGGATCGAACTGGCCGCCGGCGCGCCGCACTTCTGGGCGGGCTCGGTCAACGACGCGAGAATGCTGGTCCATTCGCAGTGGATCATCGGTATCCGAAGCAGGATCGGGGAATCGGAGCTTATCGCCGGGGCGCCGCGGCTCGTGAAGATTTGCTCCCAGGAGTTCGTGCCGAAACTGGTGGCGCGCGCGCTGCCGGGGATGGCGATGAGGCACCTGCCCGTCCCGCCGCCGGCGGTGAACGCGAGGGTGGACTTCCAGTACTTCGGCATTGACAAGGCCGGACCATGCTGGGAGCACATCATGCAGACGAAGAGAGTGGGCGTTTACGTGCCGGGAGAGATCCCCGACCCGGATTTAGAATTGATGGTCATACTGGAATCCTAAGTGGAGGTGCGGCCGGATGAACGTGACTAACGCGACGGCTGAAGCGTCAATGAGGCCCGCGGATCAGCGGCAGGGCCGTCTGGCTCTGGCGTTTCAGGAGATGCTCACGGCCGTGGTGCGTCTGCGGGCGGCGCGGCAGGCGGTCACCGACGCGGAGCTGTTCCGCAACCAGGTGCGGGGAGCTCTCAAGACCGCCGACCAGGAAGCGCGCTCGCTCGGCTATCCCGAAGAGGACATCCGGCTGGCGATCTTCGCCGTGGTTGCTTTCCTGGACGAGACGATTTTGAACCTGCAGAGCCCGGCGTTCGCCGACTGGGTGCGGAAGCCGATGCAGGAGGAGCTGTTCGGCCGGCACACCGCGGGAGAGATCTTTTTCGACAACGTCCAGCGCCTGATGGGCAGGAGGGAGACGCCGGAACTGGCCGACGTGCTCGAGGTCTATCAAGTATGCTTGCTGCTGGGTTTCGCGGGAAAGTACAGCATCGTAGGACGTGGTGAATTGCGGGCCGTGACCGGAGCGGTGGAGGACAAGATCAAACGGATCCGGAATCCGCGGCCGGAGATCTCCCCTGCATGGCGGCTGCCAGGCGTCCAGGCCGTGGGCAGATTGGGTGACAAGTGGACACGCTGGCTGGCCTGGGGCGCGGGTGGCGCCGCCGGGCTCGCCCTGGCGCTCTTCGTCCTCTACAAACTGCTGCTGAGTTCCGGATTGGGCTCTCTGAAGGCTTTGGTTCGATAAGGATCAACCGGCATGGGCATGTTTTCTACATTGATGAGCGCGGCGGGGATGCTGCTGTTTGTTGCTGCGGGATGGGTGGCGATTTCGGTCCTGAAGCTATCCGGAACGATGGAGATGGTCGCGCGGATGGTGTTGGTGGGCATCGGGATGGGTCTGTTCGCGGGCCTCTATACATGGCTTTCCAAGCGGAAAGAGAAGAAGGACCAGGGCGCGGCGGCGGCAGTGGCGGGCGCGGCGCCGTCGGAAGATCTGGAGCCGCTCTTCCGCGACGCCGAGGCGCGGCTGGCCGCTTCGAGCCTTGGAAAGGATGCCCGGTTGAGCACGCTGCCGGTGCTTCTGCTGATGGGAGAAACCGGCTCGGCGAAGACGAGCAGTCTTCTGGCCTGCGGAGCGGAACCGGAGTTGCTAGCGGGTCATGTGATGCAGGACGGCTACGTGGTTCCGACGCGCTCGGTGAACCTGTGGTTCACGCGGGCGGCGGTGGCTCTGGAGCCGGGCGGGCAACTGTTGGACGATCCGGCCCGCTGGGCGGCGGTGCTGCGGCGGCTGCAGCCGCAGGCGATGCGTTCGATGTTCAGCCAGCGCAGGGCGGCCCCGCGTTCGGCGATCGTTTTCTTCGACGTGGAGAGATTGCTTCAGCCGGGCGGGCGCGAGGCCGCGGTGCATACGGCGCGGCGCTTGAACGCCAGGTTGGGCGAGCTTTGCAGGGCGCTGGGAATCCAGCTTCCGGTGTACACGATCTTCACTCGCTGCGACCGGGTTCCGTTCTTCACCGAGTTCGTCTCGAACATGAGCGACGCCGAAGCGCACCAGGTGGTGGGCTCAACGGTGCCGATGGCGTTCGATGCGCGTGTCGGCGTGTACGCGGAAGATGAAACCCGCCGGTTAACCGGCGCATTCGAGAATCTGTTCCTGGGCCTGGCCGCACACCGCACTATTCAACTGGGGCGCGAGGCGGATGCAGGCAAGCTGGGCAATATCTACGAGTTTCCACGCGAGTTCAGGAAACTGAGGCAGCCGGTGGTGGAGTTCCTGGTGGAACTCTGCCGCCCGAGCCAACTGCAGACAAGTCCCTTCCTGCGGGGGTTCTATTTCTCCGGCGTCAGGCCGGTGGAGGTGTCGGAGGTTGCGCGGGCGCCGCGGCGGCAGGAGTCCTCGCTGTTTGGCGGAGGCGAGCAGCGGCCGCTGGTGCAGGATGCGGGGCGGGCAAGGCGCGTGCCTCAATGGGTCTTCCTGCAGAAGCTCTTCAATGAAGTGATCCTGGCGGACCAGACCGCGTTTCAGACAAGCTCGTCGAGCGCTGGACCGGCGCCGGCGCGAAGGGCGATGTGGGCGGTAGCGGCCGGTCTCGCATTGCTGCTCGGGACGGCCTGGACGGTCTCGTACTTCGGGAACCGGTCGCTGGTGAAGGAAGTGTCGGCCGCTGTGTCGGGCATCGGGGCCGCAACGCCGGCGCCGGACGGCCTGGCCGCCAAAGACTCCCTGGAACGGCTGGAGACGCTTCGCAGGAACGTCGAGTTGCTCTCGCGCTATGGGCGTGAGGGCGCGCCGTGGCGTCTGCGCTGGGGCTTGTACACGGGAGACGATCTGCTGCCCACCACGCGCAATCTCTATTTCAGCCGCTATAAGCAGTTGATGTTCGGCGCCATCCAGGACGGCATGTTGGCGCATCTTCGAGGACTCCCGCCGAGTCCCGGGCCGAACGACATCTACGGGACGACCTACGACATTCTCAAGGGCTATCTGATCACCACCTCCCATCCCGAGAAATCGACGCGCATGTTCCTCTCGCCGCTGCTCGAGTCCAGGTGGGCGGGGAATAAACAGGTGGAGGAGGAGCGGCGGTCGCTCGCGCGGAGGCAATTCGATTTCTACAGTGAGGAACTGAAGCACGGCAATCCGTATTCGAAGGAGAACGACACGCTCGCCATTGAACGCGCCCGGAGGTATCTGGGCCAGTTCACCGCGTCGGAACGGATCTACCGGTTCATCCTGGCGGAGGCCAACCGCAGAAACCCGCCGTTCAACTTCAACAAGCAGTTCCCGGGATCGGCCGCCTACATCGCCAATGCGAAGGACGTGGATGGCGCGTTCACCAAGCAGGGATACGTTTTCGTGGACGAGGCGATCAGGAACTATGAGCGCTTCTTCGCCGGTGAGGAGTGGGTGCTGGGCCCGCAGGCTTCGGCGGCGCTGGACAGGGCGAAGATCGAGCCGGAGTTGAGGGCGCGCTACCAGGCGGATCTGGTGGGCAACTGGCGCGACTACCTGCGGAACTCGAATGTGCTGCGATACGCCAGCGTGGAGGACGCCGCGAAGAAGCTGAATCAACTCGCGGGCAACCAGTCCTATCTGCTGGCGCTGTTCTGCATGGCGAGCGTGAATACGGCAGCCATCACTCAGGAGGAGTTGAAG
Source organism: uncultured Solibacteraceae bacterium (assembly GCA_964461075.1). Taxonomy (GTDB): domain Bacteria; phylum Acidobacteriota; class Terriglobia; order Bryobacterales; family Bryobacteraceae; genus JACADU01. The sequence continues at coordinate 4,983 of CAYWST010000137.1, forward strand.
CAGGCCTTCCAGCCGGTGCAATTCGTTACGCCGCCGCCAGGCTGCCCGGACCAGTACATCGCGGCGCCGAATCAACCGTACATGACCGGGCTGATGAGCCTGCAGGCGGCGGTGGAGCAGGTGTCGAGGGCGCGGGATCCGAACGACCCGTCAGTCAACCAGACGCTGCAGGAGGCGTCGCGGGCGAAACTGGCCGCGAGGCAGGTGGCGCAGAACTTTAAGATCGATAAGGAAGGCCGGGTGGAGCAGATGGTCCAGAAGCTGATGGAAGATCCGATCACGCACGTGGAATCGCTGCTCGGCAGGCTCGGACCGGCGCAGTTGAACGGCGAAGCGAAGAGGTTCTGCGGCGACTTCCAGGCGCTGGTGAACAAATACCCGTTCAACACGTCGTCGAAGATCGACGCGAGTCTGGAAGAGATCAACGTCATCTTCCGCCCGGGAACGGGAGCGTTGTGGGTCTTCTACGACCGGAATCTGAAGAATGCGCTGGTGAAGCAGGGCGGGCAGTGGGTTCCCGCGCCCGGAGGAGGTCCGATCCGCCTGACGCCGCAGTATCTGCGGTTCTTCAACCGCGCGGCGGCCTTTAGCGACGCTCTGTACAAGAACGGCACGGCCCAGGAACCGCAGTTGACCTATACGCTGAAGGCGCTGCCGTCGGAAGGCGTGCAGAGCCTGACGCTGCAGCTTGACGGGCAGACTTTGAAGTCGGCCGGGACGGGCGGAGGGCAGGCGCAGTTCCTGTGGCCCGGGCAGCGGGTTCGAGAGGCGAAGCTGACCGGGAGCTTAGGCGGACCGGAGTTCGGATTCCTGAGCTATGAGGGCCTGTGGGCCGTTTTTCGATTCTTTGGCGACGCCGACCGCTGGCAATCCGCCGGCGGAGGGTATAACTTTGATTGGGTGCCGCGTCAGGGGCAGTCCGGGCAACCGATGACGGTCTCTGGCGGCCGGCCGCTAACGGTGAGATACTTCCTGGACATGGGGACGACCGCGCCGATTTTCCAGAAGAACTATCTCGCTGGGTTCAATTGCGTGAGTCAGGCCGCACAGTAATTTCGCATTAGAGGGTATGGGGCGGCTTAGGGGCCGTTCCAAACAGAGGACACGAAACCGGGAGCGCCCCTGCTCACCCGGGGGAATGCTGGAGGAAACCCGATGGCAAGAGAGTCAGTTCACACCAAGCTGGAGCGCGTCAGGCCGCCGCGCGTCCATGTGACCTATAACGTCGAGATCGGCGATGCCGTGGAGATGAAGGAAATTCCCTTCGTCATGGGCGTCATGGCCGATTTCAGCGGCCAACCCGAGGAGCCGCTGCCAAAAATCAAGGACCGCCGTTTTGTCGAGGTCACGCCCGACAACTTCGACAGCGTCCTGGCCAGCATGAAGCCGCGCGTGGCGTTCAACGTCGAGAACAAGCTGAGCGACGATCCGAACGCCGGCAAGATCGGAGTCGACTTGCGCTTTTCGAGCATGGAGGACTTCGAGCCGCAGAACGTTGCGCGGCAGGTGAAGCCGTTGAGGGAGTTGCTCGAGCTTCGGACCCGGCTGGGCGACCTGCGCGGGACCTTGCAGGGCAACGCCAAGCTCGAACAACTGTTGCAGGACGTGCTCGGCAATTCCGAGAAGATGGACCAGCTCAAGGGCGAAGTCGAGAAAGGCAAGGGAGGCGAAAGCGATGGCTAAGGAGAAGGCGCAGGCCGCGGCCCCGGCCGCAAAGACGATCGAGAAAGCCGCTCCGGCGCCGGGTCTGCTCGACCAGATCGTTGAGCAGGGCCGCCTGGCGCGCGACGAAGCCCAGCGGAAATGGGGCAAGTCGCTGATTAGCGAGTTTGTCAACCAGATCCTGCAGGGCGAGATGACGGTCTCGCCGGATCTGGAAGCGATGATCAATCAGCGGATCGCGCAGATCGACCATCTGCTCTCGCTTCAGTTGAACGCCATCCTCCATCATCCGCAGTTCCAGCAACTGGAATCCACATGGCGCGGGCTGCGGTATCTGATGGAGCAGTCCGAGACCGGCGTCAACCTGAAGATCAAAATCTTCAACGCATCGAAGAAGGAGGTTCTCAGGGATCTCCAGCGCGTGCCCGAGTTCGACCAGTCGCAGATGTTCAAGAAAATCTACGAGGGCGAGTTCGGCGTCTTCGGCGGGGAGCCTTATGGCGCCCTGATCGGAGACTACTACTTTGGCCGCGGGCCCGAAGACGTCGAGTTCCTGGAACGAATGAGCCAGGTCGCCGCCGCCTCGCACTGCCCGTTCCTCACGGCGGCGTCGCCGGAACTGCTGAACCTCGAGGATTTCACGCAACTCGACCAGCCCCGCGATCTGGCGAAGATCTTCGACACGACCGACTACGCAAGGTGGAAGGGCTTCCGGATGAGCGAGGATTCGCGCTACGTCTGCCTGACGATGCCGCGAATTCTCATGCGAGTTCCCTATGGCCGGGACACCAAGGCCGTCGACGACTTCAACTATGAGGAAGCCGTCGAGGGCGTGACTCACGATCGATACCTCTGGGGCAACGCTGCGTTCGCTCTGGGCGCGAAGATGACTCAAGCCTTCGCCAAGTACGGCTGGTGCGCCGCGATCCGCGGCGTGGAGGGCGGCGGCCTTGTCGAAGGTCTGCCCGTCCACACCTTCTCGACCGAAGAAGGCGACACGGCGATGAAGTGCCCCACCGAGACCATCATCACCGACCGCCGCGAGAAGGAACTGGCCGATCTTGGTCTGGTCCCTCTTGTGCATTGCAAGGGGACCGACTACGCCGCCTTCTTCAGCATTCAGACCTGCAACAAGCCGAAGCTGTATGACAAGGACGAGGCCAACGCCAATGCAAGGCTCTCCGCTCAGTTGCCGTACCTCATGGCCGTCAACCGCTTCGCGCACTACTTCAAGTCGATGATGCGCGACAAGATCGGCAGTTTCACGTCGAGGAAGGAGTGCGAGCAGTTTCTTTCGAACTGGGTGGCCAACTACGTCACCTCGGACGACAACGCCTCACAACACACCAAGGCCAAGTACCCCTTGCGCGAGGCGCGCGTTGAAGTCATGGAAGTGCCGGGCAAGCCCGGCGCCTACCGGGCCGTGGCTTTCCTGAGGCCGCACTTCCAACTGGATGAACTGTCGGTCAGTCTCAGGCTGGTGGCTTCGCTGCCAACTTCAGCCCGCCGCTGATCGCATATTGAAGCTGTTAACCAAGGAGGGAAATTATGGGCGATATCGTCATGGATATCCAGGATCCGAAGATCGAGGGAGATTGCACGATCCAGGGACACGAGAAGAAGATCATCATCGAGTCGCTGTCATGGGGCGGCAGCGCCGCGGTTTCGACCACGAGCCAGGGATCGGGCCAGACTTTCGGCGGAAGTGAGCTGCACGAGCTGACGCTCACCAAGGACGTCAACAAAGCTTCGCCGAAGTTGTTTAACCACTGCGCGCAAGGCATCGAAATCCAGAAAATCGAGATCCAGGTGCTCGCTTCAGGCACCCAGATCAACAAGCCGATTCTCACCTACAAGCTGGAAGGCGTGCTCGTCACGAGCCTTTCGGCCAGCGGAGGAGGCAGCGGCCCGCTGAGCGAGACCATCAGGCTGGCATGCCGGAAAGTCGACATGGTGTATCACCAACTGGACGAGACCGGCAAGTTCGTCGACAACTGGCCCGCGACATTCGACCTGAAGACGATGCAGACCACTTAGCGGCAGAAAGAGTAACAGGAGGATACCGAAATGAACAAGACTCCGCACATTCTGTATATCGAAGGCGTCAAGGGCGAGGTTCGGGAACCCGGCTTCCAGGACTGGATCTACATGGAGAGCGTCGGCAAGTCGATCTCCAACCCGGCGGTGAAGAAGGGATCGGCGATGGCTTCATCCACGGCCGTCTTCGGTCCTTTCACGTTCACCAAGGCGATGGACAAGGCTTCGATGCAGATCTTCATGACGATGGTGACCGGCCGTCACGTCCCTGAAATCACCGCCGTCTTCAGGCGCGTCGGGAAGCAGGACCCCAAGACAGGCGGCTCGATTCTCGAGCCCTACCTGGAGTGGAAGTTCAAGGATTGCTATATCGCCAGCTACGATATCAGCGGCGCTTCGCTCGGCGATCCCACCGAATCGATCACCATCTTCTACGCCGAGCAGACCGAGAGCTTCTTCAGCCTCGAGAACGGCAAGCGGACAGACACAGCCGTCGGTTCGTGGAGCATGAGGACGCGGACGGGCAGCGTCTCGTAGCAATGAACCCTGAACAGCTCTATCGTGAAGGCCGGTTGACCGAGGCGATCGCTTCGGCCTCCGGCCTTCTGAAGGACGATCCGGCGAACGAGCGTCTTCGAACGTTTCTCATCGAGCTGCTCTGTTTCGCCGGCGAATACGAACGCGCCGACAAGCACCTCGAACTGCTCGGCGGTAAAACCCGCGACCGTCAAATGGGCGCTCTCCATCTGCGCGCCGCGCTCCAGACCGCCCTGACCCGCGAGGAGATGTTCGAAAAGAACGAGGTCCCGCCGCCGCCGGACAATGCGCCCGTTCGCGGCAAGCTCAACGGGACTCCGTTCAGGAGTCTCACCGACGCCGATCCGCGCATCGGGCCGAGACTCGAGGTTTTCGCCGCGGGGAACTACCTGTTGCTGCCCTACAGCGGCATCTCCGTTCTGTCGATCCATCAGCCCAGGCGGGTAAGGGACCTTCTTTGGGCGCCTGCGGTCGTCAACATGAACCAATCGATGGCCGGCGGAATGAACCTTGGCGACGTTCTGGCGCCGGTTGTTTCGCCCCTGTCCTGCGGACACGCCGACGACATGGTCAAGCTCGGCCGCATCTCCGTCTGGGAGTCGGACGGATCGAACGACTATCTCTTCGGGCAGAAGCTTCTGCTGGTGGACGGCGAGGAGTTCCCGCTGCTCGAAGTCAGGAGTCTCGAAATTCACGCCGGAGAGAGCAGCGCCGATGGCACTGCGTGAAGACATCCTCGAACCGATCCCGGGCGAAAACCCGGCCGGGCAGGACCAGCGCTACGCTCCTGTCTACAACCAGATCAAGGAGGCCCGCCGCGAGGAGGAGGACATTGTTCAGGGCGTCTGGGCCCATGAACGGAAGGTCGCCGATCACGCGCTGGTCGTCAAACTGACCTCTGAAGTCCTGGCCAAGAAATCCAAGGACCTCCAGATCGCCGTGTGGCTGACCGAAGCCCTCACATACCGTGAGGGCTTCGATGGCCTTCGCGAAGGAGTGGATCTTTGCTCGAACCTGCTTGAAGGATTCTGGGAGACTCTCTATCCCGAACTTGAGGATGGGGACGCCGAACTGCGCAGCGTGCCCATCGCCTGGCTCGCCACGCAAATCGAGACGCCCCTTCGCAAAGTCCCCCTCATCGCCTCCGGCATCGGGCATCTGAAGTACAAGGAATCGCTCGCCGTCCCAAACGAGGAGGACGCCGGGCGCGACTCCGACAAAGCTCAAAAACGGCGGCTTGCCATCGAGGACGGCAAGCTGACGCCGGAGGATCTTGCCGCCGCGGTAAAGGCTACCTCTTCCGAAACGCTCGAGGAGCGCAAGACCCAGCTCCTGGCCGTCCGGGAAGCGATCGACCGCCTCGACGGGATTTGCAGAGACAAACTCGGCGATTACGCGCCGACCTTCGAGCCGCTGCGCGGGCTGATGGACGAGATCCAGCTTTCGATCCGGCAACTGCTGGCAAGAAAGGCGGAGGGGAGCAAGCCGCCGGCCGCTTCGGCGCCCGCGCCGGAACGGAGCTATCAGGAACCGGCCCCGGCGCAGCAGGAGAGTTCTTCATCATCATCCTCCGGTGGCGGCAACTGGTGGGATTCCTACCAGCCCACGGTGGCGACGCCCGAGATGGTTGAGGAGGTTCAGCAGGAAGCGCAGGAAGCGGAGCCGCAACCCTCCTCGTCAACACCTTCCTGGGAAACGGCGTATGCGGCGGAGCCGGAGCCGGCGCCGGCTCCGGCGCCGCAGCGGCCCGCCTCAAGCGTCTCCTATGGAGGGGATTCGGAGCCCAGGGACGCTGAGGACTTCGCGGGCAGGATCTCTGCGCTCGCCAGTTGGCTGCGTAAGCAGGATCCGCGCAGCCCTGCGCCTTATCTCATGCTGCGCGGTTACCGGTGGGGTGAATTGCGCGGCCTCGGAGGCGCGCTCGACGCGGAGTGGCTGGAAGCGCCGCCAACAGAGACGCGCCAGAAGATCCGCCGGCTGGCGCAGCAGGAGGACTGGCAGGAACTGCTGGAGGCGGCCGAACAGGCGATGGCGCAGCCTTGCGGACGGGCATGGCTCGACCTGCAGCGGTACGCGCTGGCCGCCTGCGAGGGGCTCGGCGAGGAGTATGCGGCGGTCTCGGCGGCCATCGCGGAGGCGACACGGAGCCTGCTGGCCGAATACCCGCAGCTTTTGGAGTCGCAACTCAGCGACGATACGCCGGCGGCGAACACGCAGACGCGGGAGGCTCTCGCCCGTCATGGGTGTCTGCCTGGAGAGAGGCCGGCGCCCAAGACGGCCGCGCCCGCCGAGCGGAACGAAGATGCTCTCATCGAGGACGCGATCCGGCGCGGGCGTCACGATCTGGCGCTGGAGATGACCGTTCGCCGGATGTCGCAGGAGACCACCGGCCGCGGGCGCTTCCAGCGGCGTGTGCAATCGGCCCGGATTCTCGAATCCGCCGGCCGCCGGCAGGCCGCTCTTCCGATGCTGCGCGAACTCGCCTCGGAAATCGCGCAGCGTAAGCTCGAGGATTGGGAATCCGCCTCGCTCATCGTTGAGCCGCTCGTTCTGCTTTACCGCTCGATGGCGGGAATCGAGGAATACGAGGAGGAGCGCCGCTCCATCTACAATCAGATCTGCCGCCTTGATCCGGTCAAGGCGCTCGATCTGACGTGAGGAGACGATGGCGGAACGGCTCAAGCGCCAGGAATTCCAGATCTCGCTGCTGGACCGGCTCACCGACGCTGAACCGAAGAGCCGCGTGGAGGCTCCGCTGACTCCGCCGCAGGCGGTTCGCATCCTCAAAAACGGGCTGCGCCGCGATCTGGAGTGGCTCCTGAACTCCCGGCGCCGCATCAGCGATCCGCCCGAGGGCGCCCGCGAGGTTCCGGCTTCCCTCTACCTTTACGGACTGCCGGACATGAGCGGGCGGCAGGTGGGCATTCACCGGCAGCAGGATGAACTGGCGCGCGAAATCGAGAAGGCGATCGCGATCTTCGAGCCCCGGTTGAAGAACGTCTCCGTCAGGGCGTTCGACGCGACCAGCGTGTCGCGGGTGCTGCGGTTTCAGATCGACGGGTTGCTGAAGATCGAGCCGGGCACAGAACGCATTTCCTTCGACACAACGCTGGAGCTGGCCAGCGGCTCTTACCGTGTGGAGTCGCGCAGTGCGTGAAGAACTCCTCCACTACTATGAGCGGGAGCTGGCCTATCTGAGGCAGCTCGGAGCGGAGTTCGCCGCCAAGTATCCGAAGGTCGCGTCGCGCTTGCTGCTGGAGCCGGCTCGTTGCGAGGACCCGCACGTGGAGAGGCTCCTTGAAGCGTTCGCGTTCCTGGCCGCGAGGCTCCACCTGAGGCTCGATGACGACTATCCGGAGTTCACGCAATCGCTTCTGGAAATCGTCTTGCCGCACGCCGTCCGGCCCGTTCCTTCGATGACGGTGGCGGAGTTTCAGGTGGATCCGGAAAGCGGTCAGATGACGACCGCGGCGAGGATTCCCCGCGGAGCGAAGGTGACCACGCGGCCCGCGAACGGCGTGAGGCTGGAGTTCCGCACCGGCTTCGATCTGGACCTCCGGCCCATCTCGGTGTCGGCGGCGGCATGGGCCACGCCGGAGCGGATCGAAGGGCCTTTCCGCAGCCCGGAGGTGGCGGCGGCGCTGCGGATGGAGTTAACAGCGGGCCATGGAACGTCGTTCGCCTCGCTGGCGCCGAAGTCGCTGCGCTTCTATTTGAACGGAGAGGCGAGCCTGACATTTCCGCTTTACGAAATGCTGGTGGGCCGGTGCGTCCGCGTTCTCCTGCGGGACCTGACGCCGGGTTCGCGGCGCCCGCCCGTTCTGCTGGCGGGCTGCTCCGTGCGGCCAGTGGGCTTTGAGCCGGCAGAGGC
>CAYWST010000138.1:0-7418 GCA_964461075.1 uncultured Solibacteraceae bacterium
CTCGCGAACGCCTTCTTGACGTCCTCAAACTCGAAGACGGAATCCACCACCGGACGTTTCCCCAGCGCCGCCAGGCGCGCCACGATGCCTGCCCATGCTTCCTGCGCGCTCCCGGCCGTGTAGTCGCCGACAGCCACCCCGCCGATTTTGTTCCGCTTGAACAGAAGCAGCGGCGTCCTGAAATCGGGCACCGGACCTGCGCTCGCCCCCACCACGCTCACCCGCCCGCCGTAGCCCAAAGTCGCGAGCAGCGCATTGAACTGCGGCCCGCCCACGCTCTCCACCACCAGGTCTACCTTTCTCGGCTCGACGGCCGCGAGGACCTTCTTTGCAAAGCCGGTGTCGGTTGGATCAAAGACAAAATCCGCCCCGAGCTCCTTGAGCCTCTCCCCTTTGGCCGCGCTTCGAGATAGCGCCACTACGGTCATCCCGAGGCTCTTGCCCAACATCACCGAAGCCACACCCACGCCGCCTGAGGCTCCGGTCACCAGCAAGACCGAGCCTTCCTTCAGCGGCCCCCACTGCGTCAACGCCTGCCACGCCGTCAGATAAACCAGCGGCGCGCTGGCCGCTTCCTCCAGAGACCATCCCGCCGGGACCGGCGTCAGAACGGCCGCCGGAACCGCCACCAATTCCGCCAGCGTTCCACGTTCATTCACGCCCGCTTCACACCGCAGAATCGCCACCACATCTCCAGGCTTCACGCCACTGACGCCCGGTCCCACCGAAAATACCTCGCCCGCGCCATCCCGGCCCAGAATGTGCGGCATCTTCGGACGCGCCGGATAGAGCCGCTTCGCCAGCCAGGCGTCGGCCGGATTCAACGCCGCGTAGGCCACGCGCACCACGGCCTCGCCCGGGCCCGGCGAAGGGGCCTCCGTCTCCAGCAAACGCATCGAACCGACGCCTTCGTATTCCTCGAGCAGCCAGGCTTTCATCGCTTCTTATTGCATCACGGTCTCGAACCGCGCCGCCTGCGCCTCCACCTCGAAATAGAGCGTCGCGCGGCGGTTCGGAGGCGCGTCTGGCGTTGCTCCCAACCACACCGTCATCGGCCTGCCCGCGCTCACTCTGACTTTGCGCGCCCCCATCGCCGCCTCGAACACTCCAGCCACTTGCGCTCGCTTCGTGTCCTCGAAATACTGAAACGGAGAAGCTGCGGGCTCCATCGCCACGCCAGGCGACACCTCGCCTTGCAGGTGCAGCACGAGACCGATCCTCGCCGTCTCCGAGCCCTTCACCTCCACAACGTCTTTGAGCGCGCCGTCTTCGATGGCGAGGGTCCTCTCCGCGTCCCAGCCCGGACGGTAGTCCTTCTGCCTTGCGTGAATCGACGGCCGCCGCGAATCGAACGAGACAACCTCGCCCTCGGCCCATCGAGCCTGCCCCTGCCCGTTGATCAGCGGAACGTTGTGCGCCAGACCCGTCTGATAGAACCCGCGATGCAGGGGACTTCCGTAGCCCACCGTGCCCGGATCGTGCGTCATGTCCCGGTCCCGCCAGTACGCCTCGAAGTTCAGCGCCTCCGCTTGCGCGTGAGAGGGGTCCAACTGCCCATAGTGAAAAAACACCTGCCATTCTCCGCTCTTCAGCACGGCGAACTGCGTCGAGCCGAACCACGCAGTCTTCACCGCCGGGAGCGGCGGGGCCTTGAGTGCCGCCGGCGGTTGCAGCAGCGCGCCCCAGGACTTCCTCTTCCCCGCCTCCTCTAAACCGATCGGCGTCGGAAACAACCGGTACGCGCCCGCCAGCAACTGCCGGTTCGGCGCACGAGCGAACGCCCCGGTCGAATCCGCCGGCGTCGGCAGCTTCCCGTCCGCGAATCGCAGCGCCATCGGCGCCAGCATCAGGTTCTCCGCCGCGGCCATCTCCGCCTTCAACTCCACTGCGCGCCCCGCCAAGGAAGCGTGTTCAAACAACGGCATGAGGGCGCTCACCACGTAGTTGTTGTAGAGAAGCGATTGCTCGATCCAGAAATAGTCGCTCGTCACGCCGTCCCTGATCTGCCGCCGGATGCCATACTCGCCGTCGATGGCCTTCTTCCACAACTCCTCATCGCCGCCGTAAAGCGCCGCCTGCGCCTCCGCCGCCCGCTGCCAGCAGGCGATGTTGTGCACTCGCTGCAGCGATTCCTCCAGAAGCAGCGCCATCGGCTTGAACAAATCTTCATACCAGAGCTTCCGCTTCGCCTCCGGCGCTGAATCCCCCAGCGTCCTCGCCGTCTGCACGAAGCGTGTCAGTGCGTTCGCTTCGTCCAAGCTCTGATGCATCAGCCGCGACTTGTTCCTCTGCGTCTGCAGCGGCCACTTCATGTAGTTCGACGCGTAGAAATCCAGTTGCCCCGCCGCCCAGTCTCTATACTTCGCTTCCCCTGTCAGTCTGTACAGCCGCGCCGCCTCCAGCATCATGCTCTGGTGCGCGCTTCGGAACGTGAAGACCCAGCCGCCGAAGATCTTTGGCGTCACCGCCACGCGCTCGCCGGAAGCGCCTGTCATGAACTCGCCCGGCGGATCAGCCACGCGCGGGAGGAACGCGCCGTCTTTCGGGCTGACGTAGTCGTGCCACCAACCGGCCACCCACTCCACCCGATCGCTCCGCTTCGCCATCCACTCGTCCACTTCGGCGCGTCTCGCCGCCACCCACTCTTTCCATTCCGCGTCGTCAGCCGCACGCCGCCTGGCTGCCGCCCAGTCCTCCATCAATGAACCGAGCGGCGAGCCGTCGCGCCCATAGATCTTGTACTCCGCCAGAGCCTTCTCCGGGTCCTTCTTCGGAAAACGCTCCGCCGCCGGCGCAAACAGCGACAGGATTGCGAGTCCGCTAAGATACTTAACACGACATGCTGGGACGCCTCTGGACTTCAACACTTCTACTTCCCCTTTTCCTTTCCGGCCAGAACAAGGATTGGAGCCAGTACCACGGCTCGCCGGCGAATACAAAGTACTCGCCGCTCAAACAGATCAACACCGCCAACGTATCGCAACTCACCCCGGCATGGGTCTTCGATACCGGCGACGCCTACGAGAACAGCGAGATGCAGTCCAATCCGCTCGTGCTCGATGGCACGGTTTATCTGGTCAGCCCCAAGCTCCGGCTGTTCGCTGTCGACGCCGCCACCGGCAAGCAGAAGTGGGTCTTCGATCCGAACCTCGAACCGGTCCGCGGCAAGATGCGCAACCGCGGTCTCACCTACTGGACCGACGGCAGAATCCGCCGCCTATACCTCGGATCGCGCCAGTGGTATTGGTCCATTGATCCGGTCACGGGCAAGCCTGATCCCGCGTTCGGAGACAGTGGCAAGATCGATCTCCGCGCCGGTCTCGGCCGACCGGTCGAAGGCATGTCCGTCGGCGTATCCACGCCCGGCGTCGTCTACAAGAACCACCTCATCATCGGCTCTATCGTCAGCGAAGGCTTGCCGGCGGCCCCTGGATTCATCCGCTCCATCGACCCGCGGACCGGAAAGCTGAACTGGGTTTTCAAAACCATCCCCGGCCCCGGCGAGTTCGGCTACGAAACCTGGCCCAAGGACGCTTATGAGTACATCGGAGGCGCCAATTCCTGGTCCGGTCTCGCGCTCGACGAAAAGCGCGGCATCGTCTTCGCTCCCACCGGTTCCGCCGCGTTCGACTTCTACGGCGCAAACCGCCACGGAGACAACCTCTTCGCCAACTGCCTCATCGCGCTCGACGCCAAGACCGGAAAACGACTCTGGCACTTCCAGTTCGTCAAACACGACGTCTGGGATCGCGATCTGCCTACCGCCCCCACTCTCGCCACCGTTCGCAAGAACGGCAAGTCCGTCGACGCCGTCGTTCAGATCACCAAGTCCGGCCACGTCTGGGCCTTCGACCGTGTCACCGGCGAGAGCCTGTTCCCCTTCAAGGAAGTTGAAGTCCCCGCGTCTCCGGTCGATGGCGAACTGCTCGCGAAGAAACAGGCGCTGCCGTTGAAGCCAGAACCCTTCGCCCGTCAGCTTTTCACCGAGGACCTCATCACGAAGAGGACTCCCGAGGCCCACGCCGCCGTGCTCGAGCGTTTCAAGAAACTCCGCAACGGCCCGCAGTTCGAGCCGCCTTCTTTTGAGGGCACCATCATTCTTCCCGGTTTCGACGGCGGCGGCGAGTGGGGCGGCGGCGCTTACGACCCTGACACCGGCCTTTTCTACATCAACGCCAACGAATTCGCCTGGATTATCCGATTAATTCCCAGGCCTGCCGGGCGCGGGCGCGTCACCAGCAAGAGCCTCTACAATCGCAACTGCGCCTCCTGCCACAAGGAAGATCTCTCCGGCAGTCCGCCCGAGTTTCCTTCCCTCAAGAATCTGGGCAATGACCGGACTCCCGAGCAGATCGCCAAGGTGATTCGCGACGGCGCGGGCCGCATGCCGGGCTTCGCCCACCTCAAGGAGCCCGCCATCCGCGCCATCTCCGCCTACCTGCTCTCCGGCAAGGAGGAGGTCTCCGAAGCCGCCGCGTCCGATCCGAGAATCGAGCTCAAGTACTCGCTCGACGGCTACATCCGTTTTCTCGATCCCGACGGCTACCCCGCCATCGCTCCGCCCTGGGGCACTCTGAACGCGCTCGATCTCAACACGGGCGAGTACAAGTGGCGCATTCCGTTCGGCGAGCACCCCGGGCTCGCCGCTCAAGGGCTCAAAAACACCGGCAGCGAGAACTACGGCGGCGCCGTGGTTACCGCCGGCGGGCTCCTGTTCATCGGCGCCACCAACGCCGACCACAAGTTCCGCGCCTATGACAAGCTCACCGGGAAACTGCTCTGGGAGTACACCATGGACGCCGCCGGCAACGCCACGCCCGCCACGTATCAGTTCAACGGGAAACAGTACGTCGTCATCGGCGCGGGCGGCGGAAAGTGGGGCAACAAATCAGGCGGGAAATACTACTCATTCGCGCTGCCCTCACGCGAGGCGGCGCGGGAGCCATAACCCCCCGCGTGAGGACAGCGGAACCTGCTGCCGGCGTCAGAAATTGACGACGCCGGCGAAACTCACAGCCTCGAGCGATGCTCCTCCAACCAGCGCGCCGTCGATGTCGGGCTGAGCCATCAAGCCCTTTACATTATCAGGTTTGACGCTGCCGCCGTAGAGGATCCGAACCGAGGCCGCAGCCTCCTTGCTGAACTTCCCCTCCACCATCGCGCGGATTGCTTTGTGCGCGTCCTCGGCCATCTCGGGCGTCGCCACCTTGCCCGTGCCGATCGCCCACACAGGTTCGTACGCGATCACCACTTGTGCGAACTCTTCCGCTGTCAGCGGAGCCAGCCCGCTGTCGAACTGCGCCTTCAGAACCTTTTCCGTGTTCCCCGCTTCGCGTTCGGCCAGAAGCTCGCCGACGCAGACGATCGGTTTCACTCCGGCTTCAACCGCCGCCTTGGTCCGCTTGCAGACCGTCTCGTCGGTCTCGCCGAAATACTGCCGGCGTTCCGAGTGGCCGATGATCACCCACGTGCAGCCAGCCGCCTTCAGCATCGCAGGCGTCACTTCGCCCGTGAAGGCGCCTTCTTTGTTCTGCCAATAGCAGTTTTGCGCCCCAACCGTCACGCGCGAACCTTTCGCCGCTTCCACGGCGGCCGCGATGCTCACGTAAGGCGGGCAGATGGCGATGTCCGCGTGCGTCGACTGCGCGACCAGCGGGAGAAACTTTTCGAAGAAAGCAGCCGTATCCGCCGGCGTTTTGTACATCTTCCAATTGCCGGCCATGAGAGGAGTTCGCATATGAACTCAGTCTAGCTGATTCAAGACCGCCTGGTCCGCTTCACCGGTGTCGCGCATTTCTCGGGATACTCCGGTAGATCCGCCCACACCCACGCGTCTGCCTGGCCGTCCGCCGGATTCTGCGTCTCCGCTTCATCCCGCGCCCAGCGGTTTCCGCCTTCGCGTGAAACTCCACAACTCCCCGCCTCGCTATTCTCGCGATTGCAGGACAGCGTTACCCGGCCAGATTCAGCCGGTTCAGATGTATAGTATTTTCAGACCAAAGTGTAGAGTTCCAGGTCCGCAAACCTGTTATGAGGTCTTTCATGAGCAAGCTCAACATCCAACGCCGCGATTTCGTCACCATGAGCGCCGCCGCCGTAGTCGCGCCCCGCGCCGCTCCGACTAGGGCCAAACTCACTCCCCCCGCGCCAAAGATCCTCAACTACAACCCCGACATGGAGTACCGCCGCCTCGGTCGGACCGGCCTCATGGTCTCCGCCGTCTGCCTCGGCGGCCATTGGAAGCGTCTCAAGACCGTCATGCCCGTCGGCTTCAAAGGCGAGGGCTACAACGCCGAAGACGACCGCAACGTCAAAGATCCTGTCTTCCTCAAGAACCGCTCCGACGTCGTCACCCGCTGCATCGAGCTCGGCATCAACTACGTCGACGCCTGCTCTCCGCAGGAGATCCTCGCCTACTCCGCCGTCCTTCAGGGGCGCCGCGACAAGATGTACTTCGGCTTCTCCTGGCACACTCGCGAGCCCCGCTACGATGAGTGGCGCACCGCCGACCGTCTCATCGATGGCTTCAAGATGAGCCTCAAGGAAGCCAAGCTCGACTACGTCGACCTCTGGCGCATCTCGCTGCCCATGAACGCCATCTCCGACATGGGCGTGCTCAACCAGGTCGAGGAGTCCACCATCGAAGCCCTCCGCCGCGCCCGCAAGCTCGGCCTCGCTCGCCACACCGGCGTTTCCAGCCACAACCGCCAGTGGCTCAAGTACCTCGTCGAAACCTACCCCAACGAAATCGAAGTCGTGCTCTTCCCCTACACCGCCGACTCGAAAGTCCTGCCCGACGACAGCCTCTTCGACGCCCTGAAGAAGGCCAACACTGGCGCGCTCGGCATCAAGCCCTTCGCCGATAACTCCCTCTTCTCCGGCAACAGCGCCCCGTCGAGCCCGCAATTCGATGAGGACAATAAGCGCGCCCGCCTCGCCATCCGCTACGTTCTAGAGAATCCAGCCGTCACCGCCCCCATCCCCGGTCTCATCACCGTGCAGCAGGTGGAAAACGTCGCTCAGGCTATCGCCGAACGCAAACGCGAAGGCCGACT
This sequence comes from uncultured Solibacteraceae bacterium, assembly GCA_964461075.1. Taxonomy (GTDB): domain Bacteria; phylum Acidobacteriota; class Terriglobia; order Bryobacterales; family Bryobacteraceae; genus JACADU01. The sequence continues at coordinate 7,056 of CAYWST010000138.1, forward strand.
CAGCCGCCAGCAGCGCTCGGAACTCGAAAACGCCACCCGCGGCATGTGGGCGCGCTTACGCCCCGGCTACGAGTGGCTCCGCGACTGGCAGAACGTATAAACGCCCGCCGCGGGCAAAACCCCCACTGGGTCGTACACTCGGTGTGGGATCATTATGCCCGGCATAAGAACGCACGTAGTCATACCTGCGGATCTCCTTGCCAGCGTCGACAAGCTGGTTGGGAAAAGAGGGCGCAGCCAATTGATCGCCGCCGCCAACTCCTCGCGCTCGATCGCGCCAGTGGCGATTGGGCGCAGGACGACCACCCTGAACTCTCTGCCGGAGTCTCGCGCCACGTCAGGCGGCCCCGCAAGGAGAGCGAT
>CAYWST010000138.1:7518-13088 GCA_964461075.1 uncultured Solibacteraceae bacterium
CATCTCGCAACGCCGAGCCCGCTGGCAGGAGTCCAAGCAACTTCCGGTCGAACGTCGCGAGACGGCCCCTGTTCCGAAGAGCCAGATCCAGCAACACGGCGTCGCTCACCTGCTGGTGTCCGGCGATGCGGCCGCGTATCTCTTCACGAATGCCGGCAAGACCACTCTCCATCCGCCAGAAACGGTGCGATGCGTGCGAGGTGATTTGCTCCAACGCATCCATCACATCGCCAAAGTGCATCGGCGATTTCACGACAGCAGGCTGCAGCGACAAGCGCACAAACGCGATCTGTGTCAGCGGACACGTGGCCCACCCCGCTTGCTGATTGTCCGCGAACCACTCGTGAGCAGCCTGGTGATGGACATGAGTCGGCCAGGCCAAGGCCAGCAGGACGTTCACGTCCAACAGGAACTCGCTCACGGTTTCCGGTCCGGCTCAAGGAAATGACGAGCTGCCGCCGCATCTTCAGACGCGCTCGCCGCGGCGACATCATCCGGCCCGAAGACTGGCGTTCCCGCAGGAACTTCAAACACCGGGAAGCCGTTGCGCTTACGCAGAGGCGTCCTTGCCGCCACACCTCGGCGCGCCAACTCAGACAGCGCAGCCCCCACGGACACTCCGCGGGCTTCGGCCAGCGCCCGCGCCGCCTGAAGCACGTCAAGCTCAATGTCCAATGTCGTTCGCATCCTGATTCTATGATGTCTTGTCAGGCTTTTGATGTCAACCGAAGGGAATAACATCAAGCTGCATACGACTGAACCCTTTACTCCACCAGCCTCAATGTCCCGAACCGCGCCGGATTGTGCGGGTGAGGCCGCTCCAGCCCTGAATCCGACCAGATCGAGAGCCTCCTCGACGGCTCCTTCCCGTCCCAGCGCACTAACTGCATCTTCCACTCAGACCCCGCGACCGGCCTCCGCCCAAGATCGGAAAAGTCGTCCCACGGAAAGGCCAACTCCAGCGACCAGCCTTTCTCTGTCCGTGCCGTCTTCAACTCATAACCCGTCAAATTCCATTTCTTTATCGTTCCAGCATTCCCGTAAATCATGAGGTAGTCGTACATGACTCCGTTGGCGTTCATCTCGAAACCGAAGTAGGCCGTTTCCTGCCTGGGATTCGGATTCAGGTAGATCTCCACCGCGTCATCCTGATACGTCGGATCGTCCCGCTGAAAATGCCGCACGGTGATCTCGGCGTCCTCGCACTCGAACAGCGCGTAAAGGAACGTTTCGTCCCACATCAGCCTCACCGTCGTCTTCTGCTTCGCCCCCGTCTGCGACTCCCATGGGAACTGCAACTCGACGGCCGGAGCCTTGCTCCACGCGGGCTCCGTCCCCTTTCCGTCCACCCGCGGCGGTACGGCCGTCCGCGGAGCCGCGTACACCGGCGGCGGATCGAGCTTCCGGTTTGACATCCGCGCCATTCCCTGCCCCACCGCCAGCGGAGCCATCCAAGCCAAAACCAATAGAATCCTCATGCCACGGAGACTATCAGATCAACCCGCGAAAAGCTCCATCTGTCCGCCGCGCGCCGTCTTCGAGATCGCACGAACGAGCCTCCTGTAGGGCAACTCCTCAAGCGCTTCGAAGCCGATCCATTCCTCCGTTCGCGCCGACGAGTAATACCACTTCGCCAGAATCGACAGATGATCGTTGCGCTCCGCAATCCGCAACTTCGGCACGCTCAGGCCCGCCACCGCCTCCCGAAGCCGCCGGTCCATGGGCGTCATCTCTCCGCTTGCCGCAACGCTGAATTCAATCGGCGCGGCCCAGATCCCTTGGATCAGGAACAGCAAATCGACTCTCCCGGGCTCAGCGCCCGGGCACACCGCGACCCCATTGAGGCGGCTCAACTCAGCCGAAAGATCGTCGCGTTTTTTCAACGCCTGCTCAATCCTCAAATAGCGATGGTGCTGCCGCTGCGCCTCTTCGAAGTTCATCTCTTCACTCAGCCTGTCTCGTGCGGCCGCCGCCGCCTCCAGCATGCTCCGCCCGTTGCTGTGTAGAAATTCCGCCAGTCTCTCCGCCTCGCCGCGGTACTCGTCCGCGCCCACCACCTGCTGGCAAGGCCGCAGGCATTTCATCATCTCCCCATAGATGCAGCCCGGATGTTCGGGACTGGGCGCAAGGTCTTCCTGACACCTGCGGACCTGAAACAGATCCAGGGCTTCCTGCTCGAACTCTTCGGCCGACGCCCGGCTGCGAAACGGGCCGTAATACCTCGACGAGCCGCCCGCGACGCGCGTCGTGACCTGCGTCCTCGGATACTCGTTGCCCATCACCAGCCGCACGAATGCGGCAGGGCGGAGACGCAGCCTTTTCGCGTAATCGTCCGGATAGTATCGCTGGGCCAGCTCGTACATGAGCAGGCTCGATTCCAGCCGCGACTCCAGCGCCCAATACTCTACTCGCGCCGCCACCCCGCCCAACATGAGCCTCCTGTTCGACTTCTCGGAAGCGAACAGCAGCCGCCCCAGCCGCCGCTTGAGTGAAGCCGTCCTCGCCATGTACGGCGCGCCTTCAGCCGCGTGAATCAGAAACACCGCCGGCCGGGCCGGGACCGTTTCCAGCGGAAACGGAGCCTTCAGGATTTCGGCCGGTCTCAACTACGTCCTCCGCTCGAACAGCCGCACATACTCTTCCGCCGCCAACGGCGCAGCGCGCTTCAACTCCAGATTTTCCCGAACGTGTTCCACCCGGCCCATCCCCGCCAGCGCGACCGTCACGCCCGGCGTCGATCGCGCGAACTGTAATGCGAACTGTGCGTCGCTCTTCAGCGGCGGCCACTTGCCGCGGACCTCTTGCGGCATCCCCGACGTCAATCTGCCCTGCAGCAGCGGCGCGCTCGAGACAACCGTCAACCCCGCCCGCACCGCGCACTCCAGCACGTTGACGTTCTCTCCGCCCAGTCTGGCGTGTGGCAGTGTGAACGCTTCAGGCATCGCCAGATTCACCGGCAATTGGACGAACCGGAAGTGATGGTCCTCTCCGCCCGCCTGCCTCGCAAGCTCCACCAGGCGCGGCAGCGCCAGCCGCTCCGCCTGCCCCTCCTTCAGACGCAGCCCGCTCCATGTGGCAATGCCGTAGTTCATCGCCCAGCCGCGATCGCACAGTTCCTCGCACCGCCTGAACGCCGCCGCGATCCGCGCCTCGAACTCCCCGCCACTCACAAAGCGCAGTTGCGTCTCGGGGTTGTGCAAATAGAAGACGTCCACGCATTCCATCCCAAGGTTCTCGCGGCTCCGCCGGAGCTGATCCTCCAGAAAATCCGGCGCCATCGAATGTACGCCGCCCGCGATCTCTCCCTCCCCCAACAGCCCTTCACTTACCGCGCCGGGAGTGAGAAAGCCAGCCTTCGTGCACACGAGCAATTCATCGCGCAGCACGGTTCCCACCAGCGTCAGATCGCCGATCGCCTCCCCAAGATCCCGCTCCGAAGTCTGCACACGGTAGTTGATCGCCGTGTCGAAGACGTTGATCCCGCCGCGCGCCGCCGCCTTGATCGCCTCCCGATAGTTGCGGCTCGCCGCTTCGTCCATCCCTCCAAGGTAGGTGCCAAGCCCGATCGAGGAAACCGCCAATCCTCGCACCCTCCGATAAAAGCCGCCGGCGCCCTCCGCCTCGTGACGCGCCGCCAATCGCGCCGCTCCCGCCGGCGTCATTGCCCCCTTCAGCATTTTGTTGCCGCCACGAAACTGATATCAGCCAAGTCCGCCCTTGACACCTCTGCCCTCCCAGTTACAATACCCAAATGCCGGGAGCGCCGCAGGGGAGATGTTCCCATCTTCGAACCGAGTTCCTCGCCCGCCGCGATGGAATCGACTATTTACGCTGCCTCGATTGCGAGCGCGTGTTCGAGGCTGAAGACCTGGAATTGCTTCGCTCCTCCGAGGAAGATGACGAACAGGCTACGCTGGCTTGACCGGCACGGCGGCGCCTCACGTTGCGTCCGGAGGCCGCGATCTGTTAGTTAGTGAAAGAATCCTGCCCGAAGGACAGCTCTTTCGATCCCTGCCGGATCGGAGAACCTCCACGCGGACACCATGAAGAAGCCGACGAAAGCTACTGAATCCAAGCAAGCCTCCGGCGCACCCGCCGACCCGAAGGCCCATACCGCCTTGTTCGCCGAGGCGATGAAACGCTTTTCGGCCGGCGATTACGCCGCCGCGCGCGAAGCCTTTGAACTCGCCGCCCGCGGTCCCGTCCTCTCCATCAACGAGTCTGCGCTCATGTATTCCCGCATGTGCACCCAACGGCTCGACAAACCAAAGCTCGAACTCAAGACTCCCGAAGAACTCTACACTTACGCGATCAGCCTGATGAACGCAGAAAAGTTCCGCGACGCCGTTCCTCACCTCGAAAAGGCCGTCGCCTCCAGCGGCCAGTCCCATTATCTATACGCCCTCGCCCTTTGCCTCGGCCGCAGCGGTTCGGTCGGCGCCGCCGCCGATCATCTTCGCCGAGCCCTCTCTCAGGACTCCTCCATCCGCGCCATCGCGCGATCCGATTCCGACTTCCAGCCCCTGCTTGAGCACCCTTCGCTCCGCGAACTGGTCGCCGGCGACGGCGGCGGCTCCGCCTGATTCCGTGCCCGTCGCGCGTCCGGCCCGCAGCTCGCCCAGCCTCCGAAAGCCCGGAGATCCGCTCCGCATCGTCGCCATCGGCGGCGGCACCGGCCTCTCCACTCTGCTCAAAGGCCTCAAGCGCTATTCCATCGGCGCCGCCGGTCTTTCCCGCCGCCACCCCGCCATCCTTGACATCACCGCCGTCGTCACCGTCACCGACGACGGCGGCTCCAGCGGACGCCTCCGCCGCGAATTCGACATCCTCGCTCCTGGCGACATCCGCAACTGCATGGTCGCCCTCTCCGAGGACGAGTCCCTCCTTTCCCAGGTCTTCAATTACCGCTTCGAACTCGGCCGCGGCCTCAAGGGTCACAGCTTCGGCAACCTGTTTCTTACCGCCCTGACGCGCATCACCGGAGACTTCGCCCACGCCGTTCGCCTCTCCAGCGAGATCCTCGCCATCTCCGGCCGTATCTATCCCTCCACCAGCGCCAACGTCAGCCTTCGCGCTCACCTTGCCGGAGGCCGCACCGTCGACGGCGAATCCCGCATCAGCCGCAGCTCCGACCCGATCGAGCGCATCGAACTCGTCCCCTCCTCCCCCAGCCCGATGCGCGAAACCCTCGACGCCATCCGCCAGGCCGACCTCATCACTCTCGGCCCCGGCAGCCTCTTCACCAGCATCATCCCCAACCTCCTCGTGAAGGGAATCCCGGAAGCGATTCGCAAATCCAAGGGCATCACAGCATGCCTCGTCAACCTCATGTGGCAGCCCGGCGAAACCACCGGCTTCAGCGCCTCCGATCACATTCGCCAGATCCTCGCTCATGCGGGCGCTTCCCCCAAGCCATTTCTCGATTACGCCGTCGTCAACACCGAACCCATCGCCGACCATCTCCTGATTTCGTACGCCCGACACCGCGCCATGCAGGTCACGAACGACATCGACTCCCTCCGCCAGTCCGGCGTCGAGGTCGTCGCCCTCCCGCTGCTCTCCTCCGGTCC
>CAYWST010000139.1:0-12946 GCA_964461075.1 uncultured Solibacteraceae bacterium
AGAGCCAAGCTGTGTCAGCCTGGGCACCGCAGTGGCGCTGGGGCTGGGCGAAGGGGCGGAGGCGGCCACGTTGAGCTTCCTCTTCGCGCGCGCCGGCGCGCTCGAGCAGTGGAGCCTGCGGCGGGCGCGCGAAGCGATCTCGGAACTCGTCGCCGGCTTGCCGGCGCGCGTCTCGGTGCTGCATGGCGGCCCGCATCATGGTTCCCATGAGGCGGGCGAGCACGAGCATATGGTAGATGCGGCCGGCGTCCCGCCGGGGTCGGTGGTGCGCGTGCGCCCGGGCGAGAGGATCGCCTTCGACGGCCTCGTTGTCAGCGGCCGCTCCATGGTCAATCAGGCGTTCGTGACCGGGGAGTCGGTTCCCGTGGAGAAGGCGGCGGGCCAGGAGGTGTACGCCGGCACTGTCAACATCAGCGGGGCGATCGACGTTCGCACCACGCGGGCCGCCTCCGATACGATGCTGGCCCGGATGGTGCGGATGGCGGGCGAATCGTCGACGCGCCGCGCGCCGAGCGAGCGATTCGTCGAGCAGTTCACTCGCGTCTACACGCCGCTCGTCTTCCTTCTGGCCATCCTGGTGACGCTCGTGCCGCCCTTGTTGCGCGGGGGCGGATGGCATGAAGCCGTTTATCAGGGGATGGTGATCCTGCTGATCGCCTGCCCTTGCGCGCTGGTGATTTCGACGCCGGTCTGCGTGGTGGCCGGCATCACCGCGGCGGCCCGCCGCCAGGTGCTGATCAAGGGCGGCGCGGTGCTGGAAGCCGCGGCGCGCATCGGGACGCTGGCCCTCGACAAAACCGCCGCCTTGCTCGGCGGAACGCCGCGCGTGGAGCGCATTGTGCCGCTCGGAGGCCGCGAGGAACGGGATGTTCTGGAAGCGATCGCCGGGCTGGAGCGCAGCAGCGAACATCCGATCGCCAAGGCGATCCTGCGTGAAGCCGAGGCGCGCGGAATTCACGGCCTTCCGGCGGCCGGCTTTGAGGCGATTCCCGGTCTCGGAGTCGTTTCACGCCGCGGCGCGGAGTGGGAACTCTGGGCCGGCAGTCCTGCACGGCTGGACCCTCGCGCCGCTGGAGCCGGTGAGGCGTTGGAGGAATCCGCCAAGCTCGCTGCGCGCGGCTTGACGGTGGTCGCCTTCGGAGCCAGCCGCGAATTGGAAGTCGAGGTCTGGGGCCTGGTCGCCTTGTCGCAGCCGGTCCGCGAAGAGACCGCAGCGCAGTTGCAGGCGCTTGCCCGCCAGGGCGTGGACCGAGTGGTGCTCCTGACCGGGGATCTGCCCGAGAGCGCCCGCGCGGCCGCGCACGCAGCCGGAATCCGGGAGGTCCACGCGGGCCTCGGTCCCGTCGACAAGACTGCCCGAATCGTCGCCCTCATGGGCCGTGGCGGCGTCGCCTTCGTCGGCGATAGCGTCCACGACGCCGAAGCGATGGCGGCCGCCACCGTCGGCATCGCCATGGGCCCCAACGCCGCCGACCTGACCCGCGAAAACGCCGGCGTCATCATCCTGCCGCAGGACCTCGACAGGCTCGGCTTCCTCATCGCCCACGCCCGCGCTACCCTCCGCGTCATCCAACAAAACGTTTGGATCGCCGTCGGCGCCAAGTTCCTCTTCCTGGCCGCGGCGCTGACCGGTTCAGCGACCTTGTGGATGGCCATCGCCGCCGATATGGGAGCGACGCTCGTCGTCACCTTGAATGGCCTGCGACTCCTCCGCCCCTCGCGGCATCCAACCAATTGATGGTCTGCCGACGAGCCCTCTTCGCCTGGATCGCCGCCGCAGCGTTACCGCTACGGGCCGCTTCCGTGCGCCTTCGCGGCGTCCTCCGGCAGGCTGCGGATCTCGAAACCGGCGACGGCAAGCGGATTCGGCTCGAAGGCGACACCGAAACGTCCGCCGTGCTTCGAGACAAGCGCCTCTTCGGCTCCAGCGTAGAGGCCGTCGGCGAGTGGTCCGGCGAAGGGCGATTCCGGATCGAACCCATCCACCAGAGCGGATTGTTCATACTCCGTGACGGAAAGCCGCTGGTGGTTACATATTGGTGCGAAGTCTGTTCCATTCGGACGTATTCGCCGGGGATTTGCATGTGCTGTCAGGAAGAAACCGCACTCGACCTTCGCGAGCCCGGAACCGGCGGCCCCGCCACAGCGTCTGAAAAATAGGACACAATAGCGTCCGTGACCCGGCGCGAAACGATACTACCCATGCTTGCCTCAGGCAGTCTGCTCATCCAGGAGTCCGCCCCGAAGGTCCGCCGCGAAACCGTCGACGACGTGGAGATCGTCCGCCTCACCGACGCCGAACGCGGAATCGAGGTCCTGGTTGCGCCGTCGCTCGGCAACAACTCCTACGAAATGACAGCGGGCGGCCAACGCGTGTTCTGGTCGCCTTATAAAAGCCTGCGCGAGTTCGCCGCCCGGCCCGCGCATCTCGGCAATCCGTTTCTCTGGCCGTGGGCCAATCGCATCGACGGCATGGCCTACTGGGCCAACGGAAAGAAATACGCGCTGAATCCCGATCTCGGCAACGTGCGTCCCGGACCGAACAACACGCCCATCCACGGGCTGCTCACCTATACCAACCGCTGGAAGGTTATGCGCGCAGCCGACGCGCGGGGTGAAGCCGTCGTCACCAGCAGAATCGAATTCCATCGCTACCCCGATTGGATGGCGCAGTTCCCGTTCGCGCATACCGTCGAAATGACGTACGCTCTCAGGGCGGGCGCTCTCGAAGTGATCACGCGGGTGGAGAACCTCAGCGCGGAGCCGCTGCCGCTCTGCCTCGGCTACCACCCTTACTTCCACATCACGGACGCGCCGCGAGCCGAGTGGAAGGTCCGATTGCCCGTCCGCGAGAAGATGAAGTTGAGTCCGCGGCTCATCCCGACCGGCGAGCGCGAACCCGTCGCCAGCACGGAACCCTTCGCTCTCGCCGATCGTCTGCTTGATGACGTCTACACGGGCCTCATCCGCGACGCCGACGGCTTCGCTCGCTTCTCGGTCGAAGGAAAGAAACAGAAGATCACCGTGGAGTACGGGCCGAAATACTCAACGGCGGTCGTCTATGCGCCCAAGGGCCGGGACCTGATCTGCTTCGAGCCGATGACGGGCATCACCAACGCGTTCAACGCGGCTCACGAAGGCTGGTACAAAGACCTGCAGTCGATTCCGCCGGGCGAGGCCTGGCAGGAGGTCTTCCGCATCCGGCCTGAAGGCTACTGACTAATCTGTTCAGGCAAATCTCATCCGATCCCCTGGCGTTCGCCCGGTTCTCCGTGTGGCATAACCCGGAAGGAAACCAGCAAACGGGGCAAAAGGGGACAGTCCCCCTTTAGTCCAGGGAATACACCTATCCATCCAGCGGCCTAAAGGGGGACTGTCCCCTCGAGGACGCTGGCGTCGGTGACGACCACCGGCCAGTCCGGCGCCGTCAAGCCCGGGTCTTCCACCATCCCGCTACCCTTTATCGTGCAAGGCTTTACCGCACCCGTCCGCAAACACACCGTCACCGGTTGCTCCAGTTTCGCACCCTTCGCAAACCACATACTGAGGTTCAGTTTCGCCGTGCGACCCGAATCCGCGGGCAGAGCCGGCTTCAGCCACACCAACCGGCAGTCGGCGAGTGCAGTGCCGGAAGGCGCGCGCAAATTGCCCATAGCTCGGGCCTTCAGCCCCTCGCTCCTCAAATCGACCTCAAGAGACCCGGCACAGTGTCTGAAACGCAGCGTGAATCGAATGAACTTCTGAACCTGCTGCCTTGTCACTCAAGATCAGATTGAATACACTGTGGCATGTTCGATGGAAGGTCCTCAAAGTCTCTGGGGAATGGAGGGCTCTTCTCTACCGGCGCAATCGATCTGGGGAAGGGGCACTACGGGAAATGGGCCAGCAGTCCGGAGAATTCCCGAGCCAGGGCGAATTCGGGAACACCGGCAACGGCGAAGTCGGCGACCTGCTTCGCGCCGCGGTGCGATCAGAAGTCGCCCGTATTCTGGCCAGCTCGATATTCTCTCGGTCGAAGCGATCCGCCCGTCTGCTGCGATTCCTCGTCGAGCGGACGCTTGAAGGGCAAGCCGAATCGCTGAAAGAGTTCGTGATCGCAGTAGAGGCTCTCGACCGGGACCAGACCTTCGATCCTCGCATCGATTCGTTGGTGCGAGTGGAGGTGTCCAGGCTTCGGTCGCGCTTGAAGGCCTACTACGAGGAATCAAGCCCCGGCGGTGTCCGAATCGAACTCCACCCCGGAGGCTACGCCCCGGTCTTCGTCAAGCCAGGGACCGATCTCGCCCAGAACGAGCTTGCCCAGCAATCGGCGAAGGCGGCGTCCAGCCCTCTCCGGCTTTGGCTGGCAGCATCGGCAATTGCCGTCGGGCTTGTTCTGGCGGGCTTCTGGGTCTTTGCCGGGCGATTAGGTCCGCCCAAGGAGATCCGCGTTTTGAACGGCCATCGGCTGACCGCCTACTCCGGAATTACGGCCTACGGAGCGCTGGGGCCTGGCTCAAAATGGATCGTCTGCGCATCGGATCGAGGGGACGCCCAGCACCTTCACCTCTGGAGGTATCCGATCGAGGGTGGCGAACCGTTGCAGTTGACGTCCGGGCCTCAAAACGATACCGCCCCGGCTGTCAGCCCGGACGGGAAGTGGATCGCCTTCGAGTCGACTCGGAAGCCGGCGGGCATTTACTTGATTCCCTCGGCCGGCGGAGATCAGCGCCGTGTGGCGCCATCAGGCATGGGGCCGCGCTTTTCACCGGACGGAAAGTGGTTAGCGTATTGGGTCGTCGATCCGCACTCCACGTTCGGCAAGGTGTTTGTCGCTCCGGTAGGAAGCGCCGGCGAGCCGATTGGGATCGCCCGCGAGTTCGATGACGCACACGCCCCAGTGTGGGCGCCCGATGGCCGGGGGCTGCTGATCTGCGGCACACGCCAGACAAGAGGCGGACCCGCTGAAGAGCATGACATCTGGTTCGTTCCCTTAACAGGCAGAGGGGCCATCAGGACAGGCGCCCTCGCGACGCTGGCCAGAGCCGGGGTGAATCCCCACGCCAACCTGATGGGAAGGAGTTCGTTCCACTGGCTCGACGAAGGGCTGGTCTTCCCAGGTTCTTCCAACGGGCGGGTCGGCCTCTGGTGGCTGCCCCTATCCACCAGATCCTGGCGGGCGGGCGGCGATCCTGTCTCCCTCGCCTTGACCACGGATCAACAGGTGCACCCTTCATTGCTGGGTGGCACGCTCGCGTTCACGATCGCCAGCGTGATGACCAACGTCTGGAGCGTGCCATTGGCGGCCGATGAGGCGAGGGCCACCGGAGAACCCCGCCGGCTCATTGACGGAGCATTCGATCACTTGAGCCCTTCGATTTCCCTCGGCGGCGAAACGCTTGTTTTCCTCTCGGCCAGGCATGGCCCGCGGCTGCTGGCCGCAAAGAAGGATCTCTCCGGTGCAAGCGAGACGATTCTCAGCGCTCCCGGCCAAACCACAAACCGGTTGAAGATTTCGGCCGATGGCCGTACTGCCTACTACCGCGTTCTTGAAGGTCCTGAGCCGCAACTCCAGGCCATCTATTCGGCGGACCTGGCCACAGGCCGCTCGACTCGCGTCTGTCCTGACTGCGGCGCTCCCACTCATGTTTCCCCGGACGGACGGTTGGTCATCTTCGAAACCGGCTCCACTCCCACACGACTCGCCGCCGTCAAGGTGGACACAGGCCAAAAATGGGAGTTTGCCAGCCACCCGCACCATAGCCTGAACTCGGCGAGAGTCTCTCCCGACGGGCGCTGGATGGCTTTCCACCTTGATCGCGGTTGGGACGGCAAGCAGATCTTCGTCGCGCCGTTTCACGACGCCGCTCCCATCCGGGAGTCCGAGTGGATTCCGGTCACCGAGGCCGGAGCCGTCAGCCAGGAGGCCTGGTGGTCCCCCAATGGACGGTACGTCTATTACCTCTCCGACCACGAAGGCTGGCGTTGCATCTGGGCCCAAGAGCTTGATTCTAAGTCGCGCAAGCCGATTGGCCCTCCTCTCGCCATTCACCACTTCCATCAGGCCAGACTCACGCCCCTATCGTTCATATGGCGCTCACCCCAGTACGTTGGCCTTTCTGTTGCGCCGGGCCATCTGGTACTAAGTCTGACCGAGATCTCCAGTAACATCTGGGTCGGCGATCTCCAACGCTGATTGGCGATACGTTACGTCTCGCTACATGACTCGCGGAGTCTCAATGCAACGGTTACACTTCCGCAGAGAGACTTCCAAGCGCACCATACTACTTCGTACAGTAAGTTCCTCTGGAGAAAGAAGCTGGAGGAAATCATGCAGATCCTGAAAACGCTGGTCTTTGCGTTCGTGATTCTCGCGCCTGCCCTGGCAGGGCCCATTACCCTGGTCGTGCCCTACGCGAACACATCCACGCCTGGCAACACTGACGATGACGTCGAAGCCGGCCCCATCGATTTCCGCGGTCAGCAAATATTCGCATCCGGCCAGTTCGCTGGATTCCCGGGGCCGCTCTTGATTTCTGAATTCGCCTGGCGGGCCGTGCCGGGGACAGGCCCCGTGAGCATAACCATCACTTCGCTGAACTTATACTTCTCCACAACTCCTTTCTATCCCAACACCAACGGCGGCCCGGCTCTTTTCATTACCGATACCTTCGCGGCCAACCTTGGTCCGGACAACACGCTCGTCTTTTCCGGCCCCGTAGACGTGAGCAGCCCGGGTTGTGCCGGCCCCGGCGTCTGCCCCTTCGACCTGATCTTCACTCTGGACACCCCCTTTCTGTATGACCCCACCAAAGGACGCCTTTTGTTCGACGCTCATATCGTCGGGTGGTCAGGGTACGGCGAGCTGGATGCGCAGTTCTTCACTTTTCCTCCGGGCGGCTCGATGGCTGGATTGGCCGGATACTTGGGGGACCTGACCGGCGAGGTTGAAGCCGCTGGCACAATCACTCAGTTCACCATCCAGGTCGTACCGGAGCCGGCTTCGGGCGCGCTGCTTCTGGCTGGGCTCTGCGCGGTGGCGGGTTTACGCCGGCGGGCCCTCTGCAACAAGGCTGTCATGACGGCGCATGTCCGGTCCTGTGCCCGGAATCTTTTGCTTTGCGGGATCCTTTTGTTTGTGGGCTCGTCGTCGGAGGTGTTTGGGCAGGTGCTCTACATCTCAAACAACTTCGAACGCACCATCTCAACGTATATCTTCGATTTGGACAGCGGCTTCCTCACGGAAGTTCTCCCGCGCGTTGGAGTCCCGGGCAATCCCAGCGGGGTGACCGCTCATCCGAACGGGAAGTTTCTTTACACAGCCAACTCGGGTTCGCCCAGCGTCACCGTCTACTCCATCGACCCGCTGACCGGAGTCGTGAGGCAGTCGAGCAACACGACCTTCGCCAATGGGACCAACCCTCAGGCCGTCGCCATCGACCCATCGGGCAAGTTCGCATTTGTCGCTCATCCGGGCATTCCCAGCATCTCTTCCTTCTCGATCAATCAAGAGACCGGCGCGTTGACCGCCGTTCCGGGTTCGCCCTTCGAGACGCCTGCGAATCCGAACAGTGTCATGGTTCACCCGAGCGGCAAGTTCGTTTACGTGAGTGCACAGGGCGCCAGCCAGATCGTCGCGTTCTCCATCGGCGCGAATGGGGCATTGTCGCCGGTGGCCGGATCGCCCTTTGCGGCGCGGAACGGTCTTCAGTGGATGGCCATCGACCCCGCCGGCAAAACCCTGTATGCGACCGAGCGCCAGGATTCCGCCGTCCTGGCCTATTCGATCGACGCAGAAACGGGCGCGCTAACCCCCGTCGCCGGTTCGCCCTTCTTCGCCGCCGCGGGCGTCGCCGGAGTAGCCGTCGACCCGTCCGGGAAATACCTGTACACGGCGAATGGCGGGACTGTCAGCGCCTTTCGAATCGCTGCCTCGGGCGCCCTCACCCGGATTGCGAACATCGCCGGGCCAGGCACGACAAACGGGGTGATTGTGGATCCTTCGGGCAAGTTCGTCTACGTTCCCAGTCCCCAGTCAGCCAATGTTTCCGCCTATTCCATCCACTCTGAAACCGGCGCGCTCAACTTCGAGTTTACTGTTCCGGCAGGCGCGGGCCCGCAGCGCGGGGCGGCCGTGATCTTTTCGCCGCCCGTCCTGCCGCCCATGATGCTGACCTCGGCACTGAACGGGGCGAGCAGATCGCCGGCGGGGATGCCGAATGCGGGCATCGCCCAGGGTTCCAATCTCTTCCTCACCGGAAAGAACATCGGCCCATTCTCCGGGGAGGAGAGCGATTTCCCGCTCACCACCGAGTTGAATGGAGTTTCGGTCCGGATTCAATCGGGCGATGTCACAACTGACGCGCTGATGCTCGATGTCGATCATGAGTCAGTGGAGTGCCTTGTCCCGTCGGGCACGCCATTGGGAGACGCGACTGTCACTCTGACCTACAAGGGCCGCACCGCCGGGCCGGTTCCAATCACGGTCGTGCCGGCATCCCCCGGAGTCTTCACCCGCAGTTCGTCCGGCCAGGGTCCGGCGGAGGCGTGGAACGTCCCGCCCGACCTGCCGATCAAACTGGATGAGTCCCTCGTTCAGATTCGCAACACGATCGACAACTCGGCCAAGCCGGGACAGACCATTGTGGTCGGGGCGACCGGCCTCGGAGCCGTCTCCGTGGACGAAACGCAGCAGTTTATCCAGGAACTGGACGTTCCGGCCGAGGTGATCGCTGGCAGTAAACAGGCAACTGTCCTGGCTAAGGCCAGATCGGTCTGGGGCGGGGACTACCTCGTGATCAAGCTGCCGGACGACGTGGAGCAGGGGTGCTATGTCCCTGTCGCGGTCCGTGCCGGCGGCTTGACGAGTAACGTCGCGAGCATCTCCATCGCGGCCGGCGGCGGCTCCTGCTCGACCGAAGTAGGGCTTTCCTCAGCCGATATCGATACGGCGAGGAACTCGGGCCAGTTGAGGATGGGCAGAATCGCGGTCACACGCATCGAAATCCCGCAGTTGGGTGTGTTTGGCGCGGCGGCTTCCAGATTTGTCGGCTTCGATCTCAGATCATTGCGGGAACTCTCCTCTCCCGCCTCCATCGAAGCGGGAGTCCTCGACATTGTCGCCGTGCCTCCTCCGGGAACTTGTACGGTGACGCCAGGGTTCATCGCCAATCCAAACGACCCACTCGAGTTCGACAGTTTTGGTGGGGCGCCGGGGCAGTTCTTGAATCCTGGCCCGGCGCTGAACCTCTCCACGCCGGCAAACTCTCTTCGGTTGCCTGCCCCGAGCTATTCCGCGGAAATCGACAGTCCTGGAGTAACCCCCGGCGATTACACGGTCGACAACGGGACCGGCGGTCCGGATATTCGCGCTTTCAAGGCAGGTCTCGCAGTCCCCCCGATGATCACATGGACCAATCAGGGCGAGACTGCAACTCCGGACCGTTCTCAGGATCTGACTCTCACCTGGACCGGCGGTGTCCCCGACAAGGAACTCGTCGGCGTCGTCGGACTCTCGTGGAACCGCAAGGCTGTCGCCCTGTTCATGTGCACGGAAAAGGTCTCCGCGGGCAAGTTTACTGTGCCTTCGTGGATCCTCTCGAGCCTGCCTGCGACGGCCCCCTCCGACGGACTACCGTCGCCTGGGGGGCTCCTGGGTCTCGTAACCTTTCCATTGTCGAACGTGAGCCGGTTCGACGCGCCGGGCCTGCATTTTGCCAGCTTCCATTACGAACAGGCGATCCTGGCGCCGGCTGTTTTCAAGTGAGCCACAGGCTGCTAGACCGGGACGACGCTTGCGTCCGTGATCACCACGGGCCAGTCCGGCACTGTCAAGCCCGGGAACTCAATCATCCCGCTGCCCTTCATCGCGCACGGCTTCACCGAACCCGTCCGCAGACACACCGTCACGGGCTGCTCGAGCTTTGCGCCCTTGGCGAACCACGCGCTCAGGTTCATCTTCGCCGTGCGATCCGAGTCCGTAGGCAGCGCTGACTTCAACCACACCGCCATCAGCGGCTTGCCCATCCGGCGGAACGAGGCCGTCTGAACCTCCTCCACCTTCGCGCCTTCGACATTCTGCGGCCGCAGCAAATCGTTGGCCAGGACCGTGTCGCCGTCGAACAGCGTGCACAGATTCTGCAGCGCGAAGTACGCCGGCTTCGGCTGGTAATCGGTCGCTTTGAGCACGCCCTTGAAGTTCGTGCGGCCGTCGAGCCCCTTTGCGGTCACGTAGTTCGCCAGGTCGACGATCAGAAAATAGCTCGTCACCTCGACGCCCACCGCGAGATCGATCAGCAGCCGCCGCAGCAGCCACTTCGCCTGCGACGCCTCGTTCCAGGGCAAACCCGAAAGCGCTCCGAACGTCTTGGCGTCCGACGGCGCGCCGTTCTCTCCCTGCCACGTGCGAAGCCGCGGATTATAACTGCGCAGCATCGAATCGAAGGCGCGATAGGCGAGCTCGTAATTGGTCTCCGGCGAAGGTTGATAGGGATGGAAGCTGATCCTGTCCGCCACCTTGCCCAGCCCCGCCTCCATGCACTCCTCGGCGTACGGCATGATGCTCCCGAACCCGGCGTACGCGCCGCCGATGATCACCGCGTCGCTGATCCGTTTGCGAAAAATGCCGCCGGTGATCTCGGCCAGCCGCGCATACTCCTTGCCGGAGGGCTTGGTCGGCTGCCAGTATGCCGGGATATTGGGCTCGTTCCAGATCTCGAAATGCCGAACGCGTCCCTTGAAATGCACGGCCAGTTTGTCGATATATTTCTTCCAGGCCTCCAGCGCCTGCGGAGAATTGAGAGGCGCCCACCCGACGGCCGTTTCGTGCGGCGCGTCCGGCGTGTACAGCCGGTTGCCGTACCCGACGTTGAACCAAGGCTGGACGCCCTCCGCCAACAGTTGATCCACCACCCTGTCGAGCCACGCGAAATCGTAGACGCCGGGCCTGGTCTCCGTGCGCGCCCAGCCGGTCTGGCAGCGGGCCCACTTCACTCCGCTTTTTCCCATCCACTCCCAGGTGCGCTCGGGATCGAACATTTTGCGATCCAACGTCTCGAAGCCGATCGAAATGGGCGAGGACTTGATCTCCCGCGAGTGCTTCGTCTTCAGTTTGCGTTCTCCGCCCGGCTGCACGACCGTACCGGCCCAGGCGCTTGATGCCAGAAAATCTCTCCGGTTCATAATGGCTCCTTTGCAAACGAAACTGCTTCTTTGAGCCAGGCGAGCTGGTGTTCACAGGCCAGGCTCCAGGAATAAAAGCTCACTTCACTCGCGCCCCCGCGCCGCGCGATGGCCGTCCGCCGCAGAACCGCGTCCCGGTCCCTGCAGTCGGGCGCATGAAACATAAAACCGGCCGCCAACCCCGCAAACCGGGCGGCGCCCATCGTCTCTTCCCTGGCGCCGAAAAAGGTGACAGTCACCATTTCCGCGCGGCCGCCGAGGTCCTTCCGCTCCAGACCGGTCTTGCCGCCCGTGTGCCAGAGGTCCGGCGCGAAGCGCACGTCGCGCGCGGCGGGGATCGAGTCGAGCAACCTCGTCAGCACGCCGCGCCGCAACTCCTCGACCATGCCTCGCAGCGCCTTGGGCCAGCAAACCTCGCCTCCGTTCACGGCGCGGTCAACGGCTTCCCTGCACCATCGCGCCGAGCGTTCAGCCTCGCCGCCCATCAACCCCCTGCAACTCTCGCAGAAACAGACCGAAAGCGCCTCCTGCCCAGCGGCGCTCAGTTCCACCCCGCATTTGTCATGCAGCGAGCCATGTCCGTATCCAAGAAACCCCACCGCCTCCAGATCCAGGCTCGACACTCCTTCGATGCGCTGCGCTGCCGAGGCCAGGGCCACGACATACTCCCGCACGTCCGGCTGAGAAGGGCAGAGCCCGTGCTTTGACGCTTCCCCGAATGCGTTGCGCATCGCTGCTTGCGGATACTTCGAAGGCAGCACGTCGTTGTGGCAGCAGACCAGCCATGCCGCGACCTCGAAGCCGCGCCTCGCGGCCCGCGCCGCGAACTCCTCCACCCGCAAGTCCGCGGGCGCCATCTCCGGCTTGATCGCGCCGAAGCCGCCCGCCTCGAAATAGCAGCCGCTCTGCGGCAGTTCGAACACGCGCCCGCGCGGGCTGCGCGGCAGCAGCAGCCGCCCGCCATGGTAGGCGCAGGCGATGCGCAGCCGGTCGAGCCCCATGGACTGAAGTTGGTCGAGGAGGCGATCTACCCCGCCCTCCACCCAGTCCCACGGGCCCAACCACACCGACGTCCGCATCCCGTCAGCCTCTTCGCTCCAGATCGTGCGGGCCGGGCAACGCCGCTTCGCGCCCGCCATCCACCATCAGGAATGTTCCGGTGATCCACGCGGCTTCTTCCGACGACAGGAAATAAATCGCATTCGCGATGTCCTCGGGCCGCCCGAGCCGCCCGAGCGGGAACGTGGCCAGCGTTCTGCGCTTGGCCTCCGCGGGGTCGGCGAAGGAGTTGAAGTAGTCGCCGGTTCTGACCGACTCCACCTGGCCCGGAATCACCGCGTTCACGCGAATCCGCGGCGCGTACTCGATCGCCATCGAGCGCGTGAGCGCCAGCAGCCCGCCTTTCGCCGCGGAGTAAGGAAAGCTGCGCGGCGTCGCCCGCTGGCCCTGCGCGCTCGCGACAGTCACGATTGCCGGCGCGGCGCTTTGCTTCAGCAGCGCGTGAAACGCCCTTGCGCAGAGCCACACCGATTTCAGATTCGCATCGAGACACTCTGCCCAGTCTTCTTCGGTCGCCGAAAGCGTCGTCTTGCCGAACAGCTTGCCCGCGTTGGCCACCAGAACGTCCAGCCGCCCGTACCGCTTCCCGATCGAGGAGGCAAGTTCGCCCACCGCCGCGGCGTTCCTCACATCGACCGATTCGACGCCACCGGCCGCTTCGAGATCGACTCCGATCACCGTCGCGCCGCTCCGGCGGAACCTCTCCGCCGCCGCAAGGCCGATCCCC
>CAYWST010000140.1:0-4069 GCA_964461075.1 uncultured Solibacteraceae bacterium
CTCCCGCCTTGGTCCGAAATCGGACTTCAGGGGTGCGTCAAACGTAGCGCAGGAACTCTATGAGTAGCTTCGCGGTTTCCGCCGCCCGCTCCTGCTGCACCCAATGCCCCGCCCCCTCCACGAGGTGAAAGCCCACCATCCTGGTGCAGGCCGAGGTTCGCATCCTTTCCACAGCGCCCGGCCGCTGGTAGACGCCCCAGTCGCTCGCGCCGGCGATGAAACACGAGGGAACATCGATCGCGCGCCCCGCGAACACCTCCAGCTCGGCGTTGTATCGCGGGTCCGTCGCACACCTGTACCACTGCAGCCCGCCTTGAAAACCGAGCCGCTCATACTCGGCGCTGTAGACGCGCAGTTCTTCATCGGTGAGCCACTTGCATGCCGCAACCTCGCTCTCCGGCGGCATCTCAGACGCCACTGTCTCAGCCATCCCTTTCTTGAGGTCCATGATGTAATACTCGGGCATCCGCGCCAGTTCCGCCGCGCTCCACGCCTTCAGGGGGAACGGCCGGTTCTCTTTCCAATCGGCGCTCTTCATGTGGAAGTAAGCGCGCAAAAAGGCATGCACGCCCTGCGGGCATTTCCACATCTCCCGGTTCGCTTCGCGCGTCGAGTAATACCACTGATAATGCTTCCGCGGCCGTGGCAACGCGGCCAGTTCTCCCTGAATCCGCGAACCTCCTCCCGCCGCCGGCGCGGGAGGACCGGCAAACGGCGCGCTCATCATCGCCACCCGCTTGAACACGTCGGGCCGGATCAGTGCGCACCACGCCGCCACGGGCGAACCGAAGTCGTGCCCCGCAACCGCCGCCGCGCTTTTGTATCCGAGCCGCCACACCAGCCCCAGGGCGTCGCGTACGAGGTTCAGCATCCTGAATGGCCAGAGGTCGCCGTCGTAATCGCCGTCCCACCCGGTCGTCCGGCCATACCCCCGCTGGTCCGGCGCCACGACGTGATATCCGGCCGCCGCCAGCGCCGGCATCACCTTCCGCCAACTGTAGGCGAGTTCCGGAAATCCATGCAGCAGCAACACGCACTCGCGGCCCGGGCTTTCATGGCCGGCTTCGAGGATGTGCATCCTTAGACCGTTCACGTCGTCCACATATCGCGACCGGATCCCGCCGTCTTGCATCAACCGCCCACAATATCAGTCCCTGCCGGCTGACGGATATGCTGGTTTGCCAGGAGATCCTCTCATGCCTCCATCCCGCCGCCAGACCCTCTCCTACGCCGCACTCGCCGCCGCACCGGCCGCCTCCATTCGCACCGTCCCGTTCGGCCCGCACCTGGTCTCGCGCCTCAGCTTCAAGGTCTACGGCGCCAGCCGCAATTGCCAGTCGCCGGGCACCATGCTCGCTGCCCTCAACCTCGCCTTCAAGTCCGCAAAGCCCAACGACGCCATCGTCGTCGGCATGTTCCCAAAAAACAAAGAGCAAGCCGCCGAGGACTGCCGCCTCTGCCTCGAAGCCATGCGCTCCGCGACCTGATACGATTTCCAGCAAACCATGCTCCGCCGAACCTTCCTCTCTTCTCCGGCAGTCGCCGCGCTGCAGCCCAGATCCAGGCGGCCGAACTTCCTCTTCATCACCGCCGACGACCTCGGCCTGAACCTCTCCTGCTACGGCGAGAAGCGCTTCTCTACTCCCAACATCGACCGCCTCGCCGGCTCCGGCGCGCGCTTCACCACCGCTTATGTCGTCCAGGCTTCCTGCAGCCCTTCTCGCAGCGGAATGTTCACCGGGCTTTACCCGCACTCGAACGGCCAGTACGGACTCGCCAACACCGGCTATCAGCTCCACGAGAATCTCCGCGACAAGACCATTCCCGCGCTCCTCAAGCCTGCCGGCTATCGCACCGGCATCATTGGAAAACTCCACGTCGAGCCCGAAGCTTCCTTCCCCTGGGATCACCGCCGGAAGGCCAACACCACGCGACAGGTCCGCACCGTCGCCCTCGAGGCCGCCGAGTTCATGCGCGCCTCCGGCAAAGATCCATTCTTCCTGATGGTCAACTTCAGCGATCCCCACGCGTTTCGCAACGAGAAAGATCCAACCGGATGGGATTTCCCCCCACAAATCGACGGCCTCCCCGAAAAACCTGTTCCTCCCGGCCCGGACACCCTCTTCGACTGGCAGGGAATCGATACACCCGAGCAGCGCATTCGCACCGCCGGCTACTTCAACGCCATCCAGCGGTTGGACACGGGCATTGGCCTGCTCATGGACGCCCTCGAGAAATCCGGCAACGCCGGGAACACCGTTGTTGTCTTCTGCGGCGATCACGGCCCTCCCTTCGCCCGCGGCAAGACAACAGTCTACGAATCCGGCGTCCGCATCCCGTTCTTCCTCCGCTGGCCCGGAGTGACCAAACCCAACACCGTCAGCCCCCGCATGGTCTCCACCGTCGATATCCTGCCCACCATTCTTGATGCGGCGGGCCTCTCCGCGCCCGGCAAACTCCACGGCGACTCCCTCCGCAAAGCGGTCACCGGCGGCCCCTGGCGCGAATTCCTTGCCGCCGAGTTCCACTTCCACGGCGCCAATGCCTTCTACCCCCGGCGCGCCATCCGCGACTCGCGCTATCAACTCATCCACAACCTCCTCGCCGGCCGGGCCAAACCCTCCACCGGCATCGACGGCGATCAGGCCATGCGCTTCTCCCGCGACCCCCGCTATGACGGCTCGCCTGTACGCCGCGCCTTCGACACCTTCGCCGACCCGCCCGAGTTCGAACTCTACGACCTTTCGAGCGATCCCATCGAGTTCGTCAACGTCGCCGGCCATCCCGCTCACGCCTCCGCCGAACGCCGCCTCAAAGACGCCCTCCTCGCCTGGCGCAAGCAGACTGACGACCCCTTCCTCGACCAGGAGTTCACCCTGAAGATGCTCCGCGAAGGCGCTCCCGCCAGCCGAAGAAGGCAATCGCCCGTGTAGTCATCCAAACGCAATTCTCCGGCGCAAGCTCTTCCCTGCGTTCCTGCTAAAATCTCTTCAGGACAAATAAGGGGGGACCGAAACCTGTTTAGCCAACGGCTATCGGTTCGCCTCGACTAAGGAGACATAACGAGTATGCTTCAGGCTCTCAGTCGAACGAAGGTCATCTGTCTGATGCTCCTGCTCAGCGCGATGTCAGCGTTCGGCCAGTCCGACACCGGCACTGTCGCCGGATATGTGAAGGACGCCAGCGGCGCCGTCATCGCCAACGCTAAAGTGACCATCCTGAACGAAGGAACCAGGCTGGAACGCCAGGCAACCACCAGCGAGTCCGGCTACTATTCCGTCGCCAATCTTCCTCCAGGGTTCTACTCCGTCACCATTGAAGTCGCCGGCTTCAAGAAGTTCACTTCAACGAACAACAAACTCGACGCTAACGTCGCCATCGCCGTAAACGCCGACCTCACTGTCGGCCAGCTCACCGAATCGGTGGAAGTCGTCGCCACCGCCGAAAAGCTGCAGACCGAAACCGCCACGGTTGGCAAGACCGTTGAAGAAAAGCAAATCAAGGAGCTGATGCTCAACGGCAGGAACCCGCTGTTCCTCGCCCTTTTGAAGCCAGGCGTCCGCGGCGGCGCGCTTTCCGGCTTCAGCTTTGGCCTGACCTCTGGCGGCCTGGCCATTAACGGCGCCCGCACTCAGGATCTGCAGATCACCTACGACGGCGCCGTCGGCATCCGAACCCGTTCCAACGGCACTTCGGTCGGCACCGCTGACTTGGAGACCGTTCAGGAAGTCCAGATCCTCACTGCCAACTACAACGCCGAGTACGGACGCTCTTCCGGCGGTCAGATCCGCTTCGTCACCAAGAGCGGCAGCAGCCAGTTCCACGGCACAGCTTATGACTACCTCCGGAACCGTTCCCTGGACGCCAACACCTGGGCCCGCAACCGCGCCCGCACGGATTGCCCGGCGGCTTCGGTGAATCCCGACTGTAAGGCCAGCCGCGAGAAGAACAACTTCAACCAGTTCGGCTACAACTTCAGCGGGCCCGTTTTCATCCCCGGCAAGTTCAACACCGAGAAGAACAAGCTGTTCTTCCTGTGGAGCCAGGAGTGGGTGAAACGCCGCCGCGA
>CAYWST010000140.1:4169-12711 GCA_964461075.1 uncultured Solibacteraceae bacterium
AGAAGAACAAGCTGTTCTTCCTGTGGAGCCAGGAGTGGGTGAAACGCCGCCGCGACGTCACCTCCATCCAGACCGTTCCGTCCGCCGCCATGCGCAACGGCGATTTCAGCGAACTGCTGAATCCAGCGAATACGTTTTTTAGCCGTGTGAGGACCATCACCGATCCCACCACCGGCAATCCCTTCCCCGGCAATGTCATTCCCGCCGGTCGCGTGAGCCCGAACGGCAAGGGCCTGCTGAACAGCTACCCGCTCCCGGTCGCCGGCTTCCAGCAGGGAACGGCCAACTTTATCCAGACCCGTCCTCAACCTGAGAACCAGCGCAAGGACACTGTCTCGGTCGACGTCATGCCCACCGAGAAGCAGACCTTCCGCATCCGGTGGCAGAACTACAACTGGACTTCGGTCGACGCCTTCCGCAGCGGTTTCGATCGCGCCGTCACCGATTGGGACCGTCCCAACATGACCGCGTCGCTCAACCACATCTATACGTTGAGTCCTACGCTCGTGAATGAGTTCACGGCTACCGCCTCCAACGACGTGGTCAAGATCGGCATCGACCGGACCGGCGAACGCTACGACCGCGCCAAGTTCGGGATCAACTACAACTACATCTACCCGCAGGGCAAGGAGATCTTCAACAAGATCCCCACGGTGAACATTCAGAACTTCGCCACCATGGACGGCGGCCCCTACCCCGCCTCCTCGGCAGGTCCCATCTACACCTTCGGCAACAACATGTCGAAGATGAAGGGCAACCACACCATCAAGTTCGGCGTCTTCTACGAACACCTCGGGCAGAACGACTTTGACCAGATCAACGTCGACAACTCGATTCCGGGCGCCACCAACAACCAGAACGGACGTTTCGTATTCAACGATACCCGCGCCGGCGGCACCGGCGTTGCGGTCGCTAACGTCGCACTCGGCACGTTCAACGACTATGGCGAACTTGGCCCCCGCAACTACACGCCCTACCGCGGCTACACCTGGGAGTTCTTCGCCCAGGATTCCTGGCGTGTGAACCAGAAGCTGAAGATCGAGTACGGCATCCGCTACACGATTATGACCCCGTACTACTACAGCCTGTGGCGCAACATGTCCGTCTTCGATCCCAGCCGTTACGACCCGGCCAAGGCCGTCGTGATGGATCCCCGCACAGGCGTCATCTTGAGCGGCGACCAGTACAACGGCGTCATTATCCCTGGCGACGGCTGGCCCGACGCAGCGAAGGGCCGTATTCCCATCGCTGACACCGGCGAGTTCGATCGCCTGTTCGCAGGCAGCAAGACCTATGGCCAGTGGCAGAAGAACAACTGGCAGCCTCGCTTCGGCTTGGCTTATCAGATCGACTCCAAAACCGTTCTTCGCGCCGGCGGCGGTTCGTTCTTCGCCCGCCCCGGAGTCGCGGACAACATCTTCCTCGGCGGCAACGCGCCGTTCCAACCCATGATCTCGGTGCAGAACGGAATCGTCGACCAGCCCGGCGGGGCCACTGCCGCGGCTCGCCTCCCGTTCCTGTTCCAGACGCAGGATCCTGTTTTCAAGATCCCCAACGCCTGGAAGTGGAGCATCGGAATGCAGCGCGACGTCGGCTTCAACACCACGCTCGAAGTTTCCTATGTCGGCAATGTCGGCATTCACATGGAACGCGAGAAAGAGCTCAACGCTCTCCGCCCCGGCACTGCTCAGCAGCTCGCCGCGCAAGGCCTGAACCAGAACTCGTTCCGGCCCTATCGCGGGTTCTCGCTCATCCGCATGAACGAAAACGCCGCCAGGTCCGAATACAACGGCCTTCAGATTGAAGCCAACCGCCGCTTCGCGCGCGGCTTCAGCTACGGCTTCGCTTACACTTTCGCCAAGAGCATGGACAACGCCTCGCAGCGCCGGAACCGGCTCATCAATCCGTTCGACGACAAGAACTTCTGGGGCAAGTCGGAATTCGACACACGCCACGTCGCGGTCATCAACTGGATCTATGAGCTGCCCTTCTGGAAGGACCAGAACAACTGGTACAAGAAGGTCGGCGGCGGCTGGCAGGTGACTGGCGTCGTCCAGTTCCAGACCGGCACGCCGCTCCAGGTCGGCACCGGTGAAGACTTCGCGGGAATCGGCGTTTCCGACACCCAGCTCTGGAACCAGAGCGGGACTCCCGATCTTCCCAAGCAGTTCTCGCAGGGCGCCGCTGACACCAACTTCTGGTTCAGCCCGACCCTCAACGGCCAGCCGGTCTTCACCCGGCCCGCTGCGGGCACATTCTCCAACCAGAACCGCAACAGCATCGCCTTCAACAACGTCGGCTTCCAGAACTGGAACCTGGCGCTGTTCAAGAGCTTCCGCATCGCCGAAAACCACCAGGTCCAGTTCCGTTCGGAGTTCTTCAACTTCCCGAACCACCCGAACTGGGGCGGCGTGGATACCAACCCGACTTCGGGTACGTTCGGCAAGGTCACCAGCAAGTCGTCCAACCGCGAGATTCAGTTGAGTCTCCGGTATAGCTTCTAGCCTTCGCCGAATCCCGCTCAACTCAGGGCCCCGCCTCTCCGGCGGGGCCCTCTCTCTATCCGCCGGTTGATGCCATAATGAATCCGCCTGATGCCAACTCTTCCCGCCCCCACGCTCTCTGACTTCGGCGCCCGCCTCCTGGCCGCCGCCGGCGTCCCCGCCTCGAACGCCACCTTTGTCGCTGAGACGCTCGTCGCCGCCAACCTTCGCGGCATCGACTCTCACGGCATCCATCTCCTCGCCTATTACCTCAAGCATCTCGCCGCCGGAACGCTGCACCCCACGGCCGAAGGAACCATCGTCAGCGAGTCCGCGGCCTGCCTCGCCTATGACGGCCGGAACGGCCTCGGCCAGGTCACGGCGCGGCATTGCTGCGGCCACGCCGTTCGCCTTGCGCGAACACATGGCATCTCCATCGTCACCGCGCGGGAGACCAACCACTTCGGCGCCTGCTTCTACTGGGCGCGCTCCATCGCCCGCCACGGCATGATCGGTCTCGTGCTGTGCAACTCCTCCAACCTCGTCGCCCCCTGGCAGGGCAAACAGCCGCGCTTCGGCACCAACCCCATCTGCATGGCTGTCCCGCCTTTTGAGGGCGAGCGCGATGAGCCATGGCTCCTCGACATGGCGACCACCGCCGTCGCGGCCAACAAGATCTTTCGCGCCCATATAAACAATCAGCCTGAGATACCGGCTGGCTGGGCGCTCGATTCCAATGGCATCCCCACCACGAGCACAGAAGCCGCATATCACGGCGGATTGCTCGCCCCGCTCGGCGGCTACAAAGGATATGGCCTCGCGATGATGGTCGAGATTCTATCCGCCATCCTCGGCGGCGGCGTCTTCGGCCCCGATCTCGGCGGCATCCGTTTCACCGATCGCCCAGTCCGCGTGAGCCACGCCTATCTCGCCATCGATGTCGCCCGCTTCATGCCGGTTCCCGAATTTACCGCGCGCATGAACGCCTTCTGCGGCATGATGCGCCAGACTCCCCCCGCCTCGGGCTTCGACGAAGTCCTCGTCGCCGGCGACCCCGAAAGACGCATCGAAGCCGATCGCCTCGCTGCCGGCATCCCTATTCCCGACGGAAACTGGCGCGACCTCCTCGACGCCGCCGCCCGCCTCTCCATCCCCACCCCCTGAAATTGTGGCAGGCACAATTACGGAGCCCGGAAATTGTGGCAGGCACAATTACACAGTGACAGCCGACCCGTGTTAGCGTATTCCCTATGACCACAGCCGAAGTTGCAAACAAGCTCGTCGCCCTCTGCCGCGACGGTAAGTTCCTCGAAGCCATCGACACCCTGTACGCCGACAACATCGCCAGCGTTGAAGCGCAGCCCTGGCCGGGCTCTGGCAGGGAGACCCATGGAAAGGAAGCCGTCAGAGGCAAGAGCGTCTGGTGGTTTGAGAACAACGACGTGCATGGCGTCACTGTCACCGGCCCCTTCGTAGGCCCCGATCGCTTCGCCGTCGTCTTCAACTTCGACTACACGAGGAAGAACGACGGGCAGCGCGTTCAATTCTCCGAAGCCGCCGTCTACAACGTCGAAAACGGCAAGATCATTCGCGACGAATTCCTCTACGCCAGTTGACCGTCGGAGGCGCAGCCTGGCGGAACTGACATGAAGATGTCGGCCGCATAGAGTCAGGCGAGGCGGCGCAGCGACTTCCATTGCGCCGGATATCTCCGATATCATCAGCCTGAAAGGAAATCGCTGTGTCCGGTTCCGACTTCAGCCGCAGACGCCTCTTTTGCGGCTCGCTCCTCGCCGGCGCCGTCCCTACTGCGGGCTTCGGCTCCGTTCCATCTCTCAAGTCCCTCGGGTACAAGTCACCGAACGAAAAGCTGAACTTGGCGGCCATCGGCGCGGGCGGTCGGCCCGCTGCCGTTCTCACCCAGGCTCACGCCGGCGTCGAAAACGTCGTCGCGCTCGCCGATGTCGATTGGGTCCGCGGCGCGGAGGGCTTCAAACGCTGGCCCAAGGCGGCGAGATACAAAGATTTCCGCGAAATACTCGACAAGAGCAAGGAGATTGACGCCGTCGTCATCGGTCCGCCCGATCACATGCACACCTATTGTGCAGTCCTCTGCATGCAGGCCGGCAAGCACGTCTATGTGGAGAAGCCGCTGACTCGCCTCGCCGGCGAGTGCCGAATCATGTCCGCCGCGGCCGAACGCTACAGGGTCGCCACGCAGATGGGTAACCAGGGCTACTCGCACGACGCGACGCGCGTCGCCTGCGAGATCGTCTGGTCCGGCGAAATCGGCGATGTCACCGAGGTCCACGCCTGGATCGGCCGCACGAGTTGGCCGCAGGGCATGAAGACGATCCCGAAGCCGTGCCCGGTCCCCGAGACTCTGGACTGGGATCTTTGGCTCGGCACTGCCGCCGCCCGTCCCTTCACCTGCGGCGACGAGGACTACAAAGCCTTCGTCTCCGAGCGCAACATCCGCGCGGGCCGCAAAAGCGGCGGCGAAGAGTCTGGATTCGGATTCTACCTCCCCTTCAACTGGCGCGGCTTCTACGATTTCGGCTCCAGCCTCATCGGCGACTGGGGCGTGCATATCCTCGGGCCCGCCAATTGGGCGTTGCAATTGAGTCCCGAATCGCTCGTCAGCGTCGAGTGCATCCGAAAGTCGGACCTGCCGCCGTTCACTTTCCCCGAGGAGCTTGTTCTCAAGTACGAGTTCGCCGCCCGCCCCGGCATGCCCCCTGTCGCCGTCTACTGGTATCAGCAGGGCGGCCCCGACGCGTACACTCCGCCCGGAATGACTGTCGAGCAGGCGCGGAAGATACCGGGCCAAGGCCCGCAGGTCGGCCCGCCGCAGGTTCAGCGCGCGACCCCTTCGACTGCGCCACCCTCGGGCCGTAGCGGCTACAACCTCATCATGGCTGGCACAAAGGGCTACCTCGGCACTTCAGGACGCGGAGAGGGCGTCGGCCTGTTGCCAGGTTCCCGCTGGTCCGAATACAAACTGCCTCAGCCTTACCTGACGCGCTCTCCAGGCGCGAGCACCGGCAACAACGGATCCGCCCACTGCCGCGACTGGATCCGCGCCTGCAAAGGCGGCGCCGTCGCCTGTTCCAACTTTTCCATCGCCGCCCCCTACACCGAGTGGCTTGTCCTCGGCTCCGCCGCGGTCCACTACGAAGGGAAGCTGCTCTGGGATCACGCCAAAGGCGAGTTCTCCAATAACAAAGACGCCAACAAGTGGGTCAAGCCCGTATATCGCAAAGGATGGGAGATCAAACTATGATGACTCGACGCGAATTCGGCCTCGCCGCCGTGGCCGCTTCCAGCTTGAACGCCAAACCGAACTCCAATTTCGGCGGCGTTCAGATCGGCGCGATTACCTACTGCTTCCGCACCTTGCCCAGCTCAGCGGAAGACATTCTCAAATACTGTCTCGAGCTGGGCCTGAGTTCCGTCGAGCTGATGTCGGAGCCCGCTGAACTCTACGCCGGCGCTCCGCCAGCGCCCCCGCGCGCCGGCCGCAACGCCTCCGCCGAACAGAAAGCCGCGATGGCTCAGGCCGCCGAAGCCCGCAGGAAATGGCGCCTCGGCGCGTCGATGGACAAATACAAGTCTCTGCGGAAGCTGTACGGCGACGCCGGCGTGAAGATCGACACCTTCAAGCTCGGCCTCACCCAGGCCATGTCGGACGACGAGTTCGACTACGTTTTCAATGTCACCAAGGCGCTCGGGGCCACCAACACCACCATGGAGCTGCCCGCCAGCGAAGCGCTCACGAAGCGCATCGGCGAGTTCGCCTCCAGGCACAAGATCTTCGTCGGATACCACAACCACATGCAGGTGAACGAACACAGTTGGGACGCCGCGCTTGCCCAATCGAAGTACAACTCGCTGAACCTCGACGTCGGCCACTTCTCAGAGGCCGTCGACGCGCCGCCCATCGAGTTCCTGAAGAAGCACGCCTCCCGCATTTCGAGCATCCACCTCAAGGACAAGAAGCTCAAACGCAACGGCGGAGGAAACGTACCCTGGGGCCAGGGCGAAACCCGCCTTAAGGAACTCCTCCAGGTGATGAAGAAGGAGCGGTACAAGTTCGCAGCCAACATCGAGCTCGAATACGCCATTCCCGAGGGCTCCTCCGTCATGGCCGAGATGGCGAAGTGCGTTCAATTCTGCAGGGAAGCTCTGGCATGAGGTTCGACTTTGAATCCGGCCCGGACGGCCGGCTCCTCTGCCATCTGGAAGACGCGGACGGCGCTCACCTGATCGCCTCCTGCGAATCGGCCTCCGCGCAGGCGGAACTCATGGCGGCGATTCAGGAACTCGACTCCAGTGTTTCGTCTGAATGCTATTGGCGCGACGACGCCTGCGACTACCGCTGGCTCTTCCGCAAGGATGGAGATCGGCTGAAGCTGGCAATACTACGGCTCACTGGCGTCTGTCCCGGTTACCAGCATGTGGCCTGGACGGAAGAAAGCGCGTCCGAACTGATCGCCGGACTTCGCTCCGCGCTCGCGAGGTTGAACTGACGATGCACTCGCTGTTTCTTCTCGGACTGCTGCTCGCGCCTCCGCCGCCGGGCTCGCTCAACAAGCCGGAGAGGCTGGAGTGGTTCCGCGACCTTGGCTTCGGCCTCTTCATCCATTGGTCGGTCGACTCGCAGACCGGCGTGGTGATCTCGCACTCGCTCGCCGGCGCGGACGAGGCGTATACCAGCCGTTTCTTCAACGAACTGCCAAAGACCTTCAACCCTCGCAAGTTCAACCCGCGGGATTGGGCGGCGCTGGCGAAGCTCGCCGGAGTCCGTTACGTGGTCTTCACCGCCAAGCACCACTCGGGCTTCACCATGTGGGACACGAAGACCAACGATTTCGGAATCATGAACACGCCCTTCAAACGCGACGTCACGCGCGAGGTGCTCGACGCCTTTCGCGCGCAGGGCGTCCAGCCGGGACTCTATTTCTCGCCTGACGATTTCTGGTGGCTTTGGAAGAATGGGATCGATATTCAGCGCAATATCCCTTCGGTGCAGCCGCGAAATAATCCAGGGCTGATGAAACTGGATCTCGACCAGATTCGCGAGCTCATGACCGGCTATGGGCCCATTGATATCGTCTTCTTCGACGGCGAGCCCCACCAGTTGCGCGAACTCGCCTGGAAGCTGCAGCCCGAGACGGTCGTCACGCGCGGCGCGATCGAAACGCCGGAATTGTTTGTCCCGGGGATTGCGATCGAAGGGGCGTGGGAGGCCTGCTTCACCATGGGGACCGCCTGGCAGTACCAGCCGCAGAACGAGCAATACAAGACGGGCGGGCAGGTGATCGATCTGCTGGTTGAAACCCGCGCAAAGGGCGGGAATCTCCTCTTGAACGTGGGTCCGAAGCCGGATGGCGAGTTGCCCATTGAGCAGGAGGAGCGGCTGCGCGAAGTCGCGCTCTGGATGCAGGTCAACCAGGAGGCCGTCTATGGGGTGCGGCCGTGGGCTATTACCAACGAGCAGAACATCTGGTTCACCAAGGCGAAGAATGAGGACACGCTGTACGCCATTGTGAAACAGGAGCCGCGGTGGGTGCGGGGACAGTGGCGCGAATTCGTCTTGAAGAGCGTCGCCGCCTCGGCCGGGACGCAGGTGACGGTGCTCGGGCAGAACGGCCGTGTGCTCGAATACAGGCCGGAGGTGAACCCCCAGCCGTCATTCAAGCAGGAGCAGGATGGCCTTCACATTCGAGCCATGTTCACGCACAGGCTCCAGGACAACAGCCGGTGGCCCAACCCCATCGTGCTGAAGATCACCAAGGTCAAGCCCGCTTTCAAGCCGCCGAAGGCGGAAACCTCCAGCACGAGTTTCGATCGCGCGACCGGAACGGCCACGCTCGAGGGGAGAGTTCTCGACATGGGCGACGCCGCCGAGTTGGAAGCCGGATTCGAGTACCGCAGCGTTGTCGGGCTGGACGCCAGCGACCGCTCGATCCCTTGGCAGCCCGGGCCGAAGACTACGGTGACGGGGCGCGGGCCGGTCAGGCTGAAGGTCACCGGCCTGGACCCGGACGGCCGGTACG
>CAYWST010000141.1:0-12580 GCA_964461075.1 uncultured Solibacteraceae bacterium
CCTGCGCTCGGTGGCGGTCGCGGCGGCGATCACGCTGCTGTGCCTCGTGCTTGGCTTCCCGCTGGCATGGTTCATCGCCAGGGCCGGCCGCCGCAAGAATCTCTATCTTGCGCTCGTGATGCTGCCGTTCTGGACGAGCTTCTTGGTGCGGACCTACGCCTGGATGTTCCTGCTGCGTGACACCGGACTCGTCAACTCCGTCCTTATGAGCCTGGGCGTGACCGGCGAACCGCTGCCGCTGCTGTACAACTACGGAGCGGTGATCCTGGGCCTGGTCTATAGCTACCTGCCCTTCATGGTGCTGCCGATGTACGCGGCGCTGGAGCGGCTGGACCCGGCGATTGTGGAAGCCGCCGCCGATCTCGGCGCCCGGCCTTGGCAAAGCCTGTGGCGCGTAGTGGCGCCGCTGGCCGCGCCCGGGATTCGAGCCGGGGTGATCCTGGTCTTCATCCCGTGCCTCGGCGCGTATCTGACGCCGGACCTGTTGGGCGGAGGAAAGACGATCCTCGCCGGCACGCTGATCCAGAACCAGTTCACGTCGGCGCGTGACTGGCCTTTCGGCTCGGCTCTGGCGCTGGCGCTCATGGGGATCGTGCTGGCCGCGCTTGTGCTCGAGCTCCGCGAAAACCGGGAGAGTCTGCTGTGAACCGTGCTCTGGCGCTCTATGCGGCCGCGGTCATCGCCTTTCTTCATCTGCCATTGGCCGTGCTTGCCGCCTTCAGCTTCAACCGATCCCGCGCGAGCGTCTGGGAGGGCTTCACGCTCGATTGGTACGCGCGGGCGTGGGGCGACGCGCAGCTCATGGAGGCTGCGGTGAACTCGCTCGCGATCGCGCTCGCAGCCACGCTCATCTCCACTTTGGTCGGCACGCTCTGCGCGTACGCCTTGTGGCAGCAGCGCTCCCATGCCACGACGCTCACTCTGTCGCTGACCCTGGTGACGCCGGAGATCGTGATGGGCATCTCGCTGCTCGCGCTGTTCCAGTGGGTCTTTCAACGGCTGGATCTGCGGCTCGGCCTGCACACGGTCATTCTGGCGCATGTCTCCTTCTGCCTTTCCTACGTGGTGATCGTCGTCCTCGCGCGGCTCAAAACGATGGACCGCTCGCTCGAGGAGGCTGCGCTCGATCTCGGCGCCAACGAGTGGCAGACCTTCGCGCGGGTGACCCTGCCGAACCTGCTGCCCGGAATCGTCAGCGCGGCTCTGCTGGCTTTCACGATCAGCTTCGACGACTACGTCATCACGAGCCTGGTGGCCGGCGTGGACAGCGAAACGCTCCCGATGGCGCTGTACGCGATCGCGCGGCGCGGGGCGAATCCGGTGGTGAACGCCATCTCGACGGTGATCGTGACCGGCCTGGGTGTGCTGATTCTGTTATCGGAGAGGCTGCGCGCGAGATGACGCGGCGCACATGGTTCCTGATGGGCGTTGCCGGCGCGGCGGGCTGCCGGCGCGAAGGGCGGCGGCTGAACGTGATGAACTGGTCGAACTACATCGCGCCGGGAACGCTCGAGCGGTTCCATCGGGAGACGGGTGTTCTCGTCCGCTACTCCATTTACGAGAGCAACGAGGAGATGCTGGCCCGCGTGATGAGCGGCAACTCGGGCTGGGACATCGTGTTCCCAAGCCACTACTTCATCGGGCCGATGAGGGAGATGAATCTTCTGGCGCGGCTCGACGCCGCTTCCCTGCCCCACGCCGGCAATCTGGAGGACCGCTACCGGCGCCCGCCATGGGATCCCGATCTGGGGTGGTGCGCGCCCTACATGTGGGGCTCTTGCGGCATCCTCTACAACCCGCGGCTGGCGCAGCCGGAACCCGCCGCATGGGCCGACCTGTGGAGCGGCCGATACATCGGGCGGATGACGATGCTCGACGACCCGGCCGAGGTCTTCGGCGCCGCTTTACAGATGCTGGGGCTGCCTTTGAACGAGTCTTCGGCCGAGGGGCTGCGCCGCGCCTTCGAGGCGGCCAGAAGGCAGAAGCCGCAGCTTCGGGCGTATCTCAATGCCGAAGCGCGCGACCAGATCGCCGCCGGCGACCTGGCAGTCTGCCAGGCCTGGGCCACCACGGCGCAGCAGGCCATCGACGCCGCGCCGCATCTGAAGTTCGCCTATCCGCGCGAGGGCTTCTCGCTCTATACCGACTGTGCCGTTCTGCTGCGGGAGAGCCGCCGCCGGGACGAGTCGCGGGCTTTCATCGACTTTCTGCTGCGGGAGGACGTGGCGGCCGAGATCGTGCTCGCCTGCCGGAGCGCGACGGCCAACGCCGCGGCGCGCGCTCTCCTGCCGGAGGAGGTTCGCACCCTGACGGCGCTCTACCCTTCGGCGGAGACGCTGACCCGGGCGGAGTGGTTCGAAACGCTGCCGCCGGCGGCGCAGCGGCTTCGCGACCGTCTCTGGACGGAACTCAAGTCGGGCTGAATTCGCGGCCGGGCTCAGTGGGCTTTGAGGTAGCCGATGGAGACGAGGAACTCCTCAGCTCGTTGAAGCGTTTTCTCGTAATACTCGCCGTTGCCCCGGCCATAGTTGAAGAAGCCGTGGGGCTGGCCTTCGAAGCCGACGAGGTCGCAGCGGTTTTCGAGCGACACTGACTTCTTCGCGAATGCGCCAACGGTCGCGTAAGGGACGGTGGTGTCGGCTTTACCGTGGAGGATGAGGGCGGGCGGCGCGCCTTTGGCGAGCTGATGGTAGGGCGAGACGGCCTTGGGGTCGGTTCCCGCGCGTTCGGCGGTGAATTTGGAGGCAAGATCGGAAGTATTGGACTCCTCGATGGGCGCGAGAAGGAGCGCCGGGTTGAAGAGGATCATCGCGTTGGGCCGTGAACTCACCTTTGTGTTTTCTCCGGGTTCGTCGAAACCTGGCAGAATCGCGGTGGCGGCGGCGAGGTGGCCTCCGGCCGAACCGCCGCCGGCGGCGATCCTGCCGGGGTCGATGCCGAGGCGTGCGGCATGGGTGCGCACCCAGCGGATGGCCGACTTGGCGTCGCGGACGCAGTCGACCACCTTGACCTGGTGGCGCGAAGCGACGCGGTAGTCGGCCGTGATGGCGACCATGCCGCGCGAGGCGAGATGCTTCGATTGCTGCTCGAACTGCTTGGGCGAGCCGCTGTTCCAGCCGCCGCCAAAGAAGAAAACGATGGCCGGGCGCTTGTCTGTGGGCTTGTGTCCCTGGGGCTCGAAGATCCAGAGCTTGAGATCGGCGCCGCCAACGGTTTTGTAGACTTCGGCGCGCGCGTCCGGCAAGTCAGGCGGATAGTTGAGCCGGGGGTTCTGTTGTTGGGCCGCGGCGGCGATCGAGACGGCCAGCAGCGAGAGGCGAAGCGTGGTCACCATGGATGTTGAGTATACCTTCGCCGCTTCGCCGCCGTCCGGAACGCCCGCGAGTAAGCTAAAGTCAGGCTCATGGAGAAGACCGTCCAGCGTTTCAGGACTCGTGAAGAGGCGGAAGCCGCTGACCGCCGATACTGGCGCAGCCTCACGCCCGACGAGCGAATCCGGATTCTGTTAGAGATGCTTTCCTGGGAGGACCCCGCCCATGCAGCTCGCCAAGGACTCGAGAGACCTCCTCGCACTGTTCGAAGAAGGCGGCGTTGAATACGCCATCGTGGGCGCCTTTGCGCTGGCGTTCCACGCCAAGCCTCGCTTCACTGGCGACCTCGACCTCTGGGTCCACCCCGAACCGGCAAACGCCGCGCGCGTTCTCGACGCGCTAAGCAAGTTCGGCTTCGGAAGCCTTGGCCTCAACGAGGCGGATTTCCTCGATCCCGATCAGGTGGTCCAATTGGGTCACGCCCCGTCGCGCGTCGATCTGCTGACCGGGTTGACCGGAGTCCCCAGTGAGGAGATCCTGCAGGGCCGCGTTCGCGCAACGCTCGGCGATTTGCCTGTCTGGTTCCTGGGCCGTGAGCAGCTTCGGAAGAACAAGGGAGCGCTCGGCCGGCCGCAGGATCTTGCGGATCTGGCCCTGCTCGAGTGAGTCAGAAGAGCAGGTTGAGCGAGAACTGGAAAGTGCGGGGCGGGCCGGCCGTGCCGGTGATGCGGCCGAAGGCGGTGTTGGTGACGGTCATGTTCGGGGCGCTGAAATTGACGTTGTTGAGCACGTTGAAGCACTGGGCGCGGAAGCGCAGTGTGGTGCGCTCGTAGAGGCGGAAGCTCTTGGTGAGCGAGAGATCCCACTTGAGCTGGTTGTCGGCGCGCACGCTGGACAGGCGCAGGGGGAAGG
Organism: uncultured Solibacteraceae bacterium; assembly: GCA_964461075.1. Classification (GTDB taxonomy): domain Bacteria; phylum Acidobacteriota; class Terriglobia; order Bryobacterales; family Bryobacteraceae; genus JACADU01. The sequence continues at coordinate 4,224 of CAYWST010000141.1, forward strand.
TGCGGATGTTGCTGGCCAACTGCTGGTTGGCGATGCGGTTGAAACCGGCCTCGGTGTTGAACCAGCGGTCGACGTCGCGTTGCTCCCGCGCGAGCGCGATGGCGTCCGGATCGCCCTGAAAGATGACGTTGCCCCATCCCAGCGGCGCGCCGGACTGATAGAACCACACGCCGCTCAACTGCCACTGGCCGAGCGCGGCCTGAACGGCGGCGGGCGCTTTGCGCAGAAAAGGCTGTCCCTTGCCGAGGGGAATCTGCCAGACGGTGCTGAGGCTCAGGCGGTGCGGGCGGTCGCTCGCGGAGAGGGTCTCGTAGGGCAGCGGATCGGTTTCGTTCAGGAAGGAGACCGCTTCCATGAGCTTGGCGAAGGTGTAGCCGCCCTGGAGGGTCATGCCCCTGAAGAGCCGGCGGGCGACGCGGACCTGCAGGGCGTGATACCAGTTGTAGCCCACCGGCTGGCTCACGCCGACGGTGGTGAAATGCGGGTAGGGCCGGAGGAGATTGGCGCGGGTGATGGTCCGGCTGTAGAACGGGCCGAGACCGTAGTAGGGATTGGGGAAGGTCTGGCCAAGGTAGTTGATCCGCTCCTGGTCGCGGACGGGCGAGGTGCTGAGAAGTTCGCGAGGGACGGGGCTCATCGCGCGGTTGACGCCCACCCGCGTGCCGCGGCTGCCGACGTAGGAGGTTTCGATCATGAATTGGCCCGGCAGGATCTGTTGGAGGCTGAGGGTCCAGCGCTGCGCGTAGGGCTTGATGCGCTCCAGGTCGTGATAGCTGATGGCCTGGCTGAGATAGGTCCTCAATCCTCCCGCCGAACCCGCTGGCTCCAGCAGCCCGTCGGGGAAGGGGTTCGACGTCCTGACGTTGAAGGTGAGGCCGTTGTCGAGCGTGGTCTGGATGGGCGTCGCCTGGGAGAAACCATACTGAATGGGGTCGGTCCCGTTCACGCCGATCGTCCCGTAGAAAAAGCCGTATCCGGCACGCACGGTCATTCTGGGCGAGGCCTGCCAGGCGACGCCGATCCGAGGCAGGATCGTATCCTTCTGGCTGCGGAACGGGCTGCGTCCGGCCTCGGTTTGGCCCGCGAAGAGGATGCCGCCCATCGTCTTGAACTGCTCCACGGGCAGCTCGGGAATGGGGTTCTTCGCGTAGTTGGCGAGGGCCTGCGGGGCGATGGGGTTGGGCGTGGAGAAGGCGTATCCGGCAACCAGCCGGTCGTAGCGTTCGGTGAGCGGGCTCTCGTACTCATAGCGGACCCCCAGATTCACAGTCAGCCTGCGGGTGAGCTTGATGTCGTCCTGGAGGAAGCCGGCGAAGTAGAGGTTCTGGAGGGCGAAGCTTGCGGGGCGTTCCATGGAGCCGGAGCCGAGGCCAAGCAGGAGGGCGGCAAGGTCCTGCCCGATCGGCGAGGCCCCTGAAGTATCCAGCGGGCCGCGCGTGTAGTTGGTGGAGAAGGAGAGGGTGGGGGCGGTTTCGAGCTGGTAGCGGGCCTCGAAGGCCCGGTAGCTTCTGAAGTCGCCGCCGAAGCGGAGGCTGTGACTCCCGCGCTGGGTGGTGATTGTGAAGTTGAAGTTATGGGTGAGAGAGGTGTTGATACCGTCTCCTTTTTCCCAGGTGGAGTAACTGCTGTAAGCTCCGGGCTGCACGCGGGGCAGGGTCGCGCGTTCGGGGTCGATCAAGCCGGTCAGTGCGGAGGAAAAACCCAGCGAGGAGAGGTTGTACCCGCGGGTGACGCGTTCCTCGGCAAAGTCCTGCTGGGTGATGCCGTATCGCAGGTTCAGCACGAGATTGGGGGACAAAAGGAGGACGTCGTCGAAAGCTGCGCCTCGATTGACGCGGGTCAGGATGACGCCCTGGATGCCGTTCTCATACTGGCGGAGCTTGTTCTCCCACCAGGAGTCGTAGTGGAGCCGGAAGAAGACGCGGTGGGATTCGCTGAAGGCGTGGTCGAGGCGGGTCAGCATGACCCAGTAGTTCTCGAGGTTTTTGGCCGACGAAGAGCCGTTAAAGTAATTGTCGATCCCTTCAGCGGTGCCTGGCTGATTTGGAAGCGGATAAAGGGACGCCAGCGAGCGTCCGGCGGGGTCCGTCTGGCTGGCGGGAACGATGTTGTTCGGGTACGGATCGCGCTCGATCCGGTTATTGGCGTTGAGCCTCCCGCTGAAGGGGTCGTAGATCTGATAGCGCGAGCCGAGCCGCAGGAGGGCGGAAAAATCGCCGCTGCGCTGTTCGGCGGTCGGAACGGTGCCGGTGAAGCTGGAGGGCACCGTGTAAGGGTTCTTTTCGAAGGTGGCGAAGAAGAAGGTGCGGTTGCGGCCGCTGTAGAGACGCGGGATGGAGATGGGCCCGCCAAGGGAGGCGCCGAATCGGTTGTCCTGGTAAACGGGGCGCGGGGTGCCGCGCTTGTTGTTGAAGAAGTCGGTGCAGTCGAAGGCGCGGTTGCGAACATAGTAATGGGCCTCACCCTGCAGGCGGTTGGTCCCGCCCTTGGTGCTGACGTTGACGACCGCGCCAAGAGTATTGCCGACGCTCGCGTCGAAGGGATTCGTCATCACCTTGAACTGCCCAATGGCGGCCTGCGGCGGGTTGAAGGCGACGCGGGCGCGGGCGTTGCCTTCGCTGAAGGTGTTGGAGACGCCGTCGATCTGGAACTCGTTATTGAACGAGCCGCCGCCCATGGCGGACCACTGCGAACTGGCGTTGGTCATCGAGGCGCGGCGTTCGCGAAGGTCGGTTTCGTTGGTGATGGCCGGATCGAGGAGGGCGAGTTCGACAGGATTGCCGCCGAGCAGAGGCAGTTCCTCGATCACCTTGGAGTCGACGACGGTGCCTTGCGAGGCGTCGGTTGTGGCCAGCAGCGGGGTCTCGGCGGTCACCTGGATGGTTTCGGAGACGGCCCCGACTTCGAGAGCGACATTGACTTCAGTGAATTCAGCGACGCGAACCTCGATCCCGGCGCGCGAGAACTTCTTGAAGCCGGGCAGTTCCGCCGTGACGGTATAGATGCCCGGCAGAAGAAATGGGATATTGAACTGGCCGGAAGCGTTGGAGCGGCTGGCGGCGGAGACGCGGGTTTCTCGATTGACGGCCCGGACTTCGACCTCGGCGACGACGGCCGACGTGCTGTCGGTCACGCGGCCGGTGATCGTCCCGCGCGGATCCTGGGCAACGGCGGCCAGGCAGACAAAGAAGACCAGACCGTCCTGAACTCGCATTCAGCAGCGATTCTACCCGGCGCCGCCGTGGGAAGCAAACGGAAAGCGCCACAACCGGAAAGTCATAGAAGCGCGGCGGCGAAACTGAGGACAGCGAACAGGCGAAAGGTCAGCCGCTGGAACGGGCGCGTCCCACGCCGAGCTGCGTCCTCGCATATTCCAGAGAGTTTACGAGGTCGACCATCTGCTGGCGCTTCAACGCCGCCCGGTACTCCTCGGGTTGCCTGCCGCCTCCATCGGCGATCACCATGTTCTTCATCAGCGGCGACCCCTTCTTGACCAGCGCCACAAAGCGGGCGAACTCCGGCGCCCTCGCCTTCGGGAAAGCTTTCCAGAAGTCCGGCTCCAGGTAAGGTACGATCCGCGGGGGGCGTCCGGTGATGATCTCCAGGTGCAGCGGCGCCTCCGGGCAGAGCCGGCGGTGGAGAGAAACCAGCTGTCTGAGGTCGATGCATCCGTCTCCGAGCGCCGTCCAATGCGCCGCGCAGCCGCGGGGGTGCTCGAAGATGGCAGTGTCGCGGACGTGGGTTGTCACCGTGAGCGGGCCTAACACTTCGAAGGTCACGGCCGGATCTTCAACCGCCCAGATCGGATTGCCCGTATCGAGACATGCGCCCACAGCGTCCTTGCCCGATTCCTCGATGATCGTCTTCACCTCCCAGGCCTGCAGGTCGCCGGAGTGGTTCTCAATCGCGATCTTCACTTGACTGTCGAGCGCCAGTTGACGATTCGCCTTGAAGACCCGGATCGTGTTCTCCATGTGCTTCTCGATCGGGTCGGGACCAAGGCGGTCTCCGGAATCGCCGAGATAACAGCGCAGGCTCCTGGCTCCGACGGCGGCGGCGACGCGAATCGCCTTCGCGAGATTCTCGTTCGGATCCCCATTGGCCGGACGCCACGCGCGGGCCGACGGGCAGATGCAGCCAGTGCCCCCGTCGATCAGGAGGTTGAGCTCTTTCGCACGCTCCTTCACCCTGGCCAGGTGTGCGGGGTCGATCGACTCGAAGTCGCCCAGCGAGGAAAGCTGAACCGCGTCCAGTTGATGCGCCGCCGCGAATTCAAGATGCGCCATCGCTTTCATCGCGAAGGCGCGGATGGAGTAGGTGTCGTAGCCGAGGGCCAGCGGAGGCCCCGCCGAAAGCAGCGGCGCCGCGCCGGCGCCGGCCGAGGCAAGCGTTGAAACGAGAAACTCTCTGCGCCGCATAACGCTCATTACCACCAAGGTTTATCAAACCAGCGGTGCGCGGGCTGCGATTGCAGGCGCGGCGCGGTTCGGACGCTGTTCAGAAGACCTTCGGCCTTGGCCAGCACCTCGGGTCTGGACTTTGCGAGATCTTTCGATTCGCCCGGGTCCGCGGCAAGATCGTACAGCTCAACCGGTGCGTTGGCCTTCGGCCGGACCGCCTTCCAGTCGCCCATCCGCAGCGCCTGCGGAGGAATCTCATCGGCGTACTTGAGCTCTTTCCAGTTGAAGGAGGGATTCTCCCAGTAAAGATAGTCGTGCGGTTTTTGGGTCTTCCCCATCAGAGTGGGCATGACGCTCATGCCGTCAATGCCGTTCGGGCAGGAAACGCCCGCCGCTTCGGCGAACGTCGGCATTGCGTCCTGAAACATCCACTGGAAACCCGAGACGCGCCCGGCCGGAATGCGTCCCGGCCAGCGCGCCAGCATGGGAACGCGAAGCCCGCCTTCATACATTGTCGTCTTCTGTCCGCGGAAAGGTCCGTAGTTATTCAACTTGTTGCCGGTGTCCCATCCGCGAGAAGCCCCGCCGTTGTCCGACGTGAAGAACACCATCGTGTTCTCCGCCAGATTCAGCTCTTTCAGCAGCGAGAGAACTCTGCCTACTTCGCGGTCCAGCCGGCTGATCATGCCGCAGTAAGCGGCGTATGTTTCCTTTTGTTCGTTCAACCGACCGGCCTTGTCGACGAACGGCTTGTCCTCGACGAATTTGCCGCGGTATGGCGCGATGGAGTCCTCGGGAACTTGCGGCTCCCAGTGCGGCAGCGTGAACGCGCCGTACATGAAGAATGGCCGGTTGCGGTTCTTTCGGATGAATTCGAGCGACTTGTCGACGATGATGTCGTGCGAGAAGGTTCCCTTCTTGACTCCCTTGTTGGCCGGCAGAGGGTACTCTTTGTCGTTGTCGTACAGGTATGGCGGATAGAAATAGTGCGCGTGCGCCTGGTGGAGATAGCCGAAGAACTGGTCGAAGCCCTGCTTCCACGGCACGCCTTCGGTGCCGATGTCGCCAAGGCCCCACTTTCCGAAGCAGCCGCTTGCATACCCGGCGGGCTTCAGCACCTCTCCGATGGTCACGTCGGAATCGAGGATGAAGACGCCGCCCGGGTTCGAGCGGATGGAGGTGTGCCCCATATGTTTGCCCGTCATCAGCACGCTGCGCGAGGGAGCGCAGACGGTGCAGCCGGCGTAGGCGTCGGTGAACTTCGTGCCGTCGCGCGCCAGGGTGTCGATGTTCGGCGTCCGGATGACCTTCTGGCCGTAGCAGCCGGCATCGGCGTAGGCCATGTCGTCGGCCATGATCCACACGATGTTCGGCGGGCGTCTGGACTGAGCAAGAACCGCCGGCGCCGCAGCCGCGGCGGAGAGGAATTGTCTGCGGAACATGGTTAGATTATGGCGCGACTTGCGCCGGGTCTTCCAGCACGCCCATGATTGAAACATGCCGATCCAACCAAAGCCCGACTGGCGAAAGATCGCCGAGGCGCACAACCTGGAAATCAGCGATGTTCAGCGCGAGCGTCTCGAAGCCCTCAGCCGGACGATGCTGGGTCTGCGCGGCCTGGTCGATTGGACCGAAGAACCTGTGCAGGTCTTCGAGCCATCGGCAGCGCCCGAGGAGCCGGCGCAATGACGGTTCTCGAAGCGGCAGCCGCACTCCGCGAGGGCCGGATCACCAGCGCGGGCCTGACGCTGAACTGCCTTCAGCGGATCAAGGACCTGAATCCGTCGTTGAACGCCTTCCAGACGGTGACCGCTGAAAGAGCCATGGAGGATGCGCGCCGCGCCGATCGCGAGCTTGCCTCAGGCCTGGATCGAGGCCTTTTCCACGGGATCCCGATCGCGCACAAAGATCTGCTCTGCACGAAGGGCCTGCTGACGACTTCGGGATCGAAGGTCTTCGCCGAGTATGTTCCGGACCACGACGCGACGGTGGTCCGCAGGTTCCACGACGCCGGCGCTGTCCTTCTCGGCAAGACGGCGATGCATGAACACGCCTTCGGCATCACCTCGACTAATCCGCATTACGGCCCGGTCCGCAACCCTTGGGATCCGGAGCGAATCCCGGGAGGGTCGAGCGGCGGCAGCGCCGCGGCGGTAGCGGCGGGCATGGCGATGCTGGCCACCGGCAGCGACACGGGCGGCTCCATCCGGATCCCGGCGAGCTACTGCGGAATCGTTGGGTTGAAGCCCACGTTCGGCCTGGTGAGCAAACGCGGCGCGCTCCCGCTGGGCTTCTCGCTTGACACGGTGGGGCCAATGGCGTTGACCGTCCGGGACGCGGCCGCCGCGCTGAACGTCATGGCCGGCCACGATCCATCCGATCCATCCTCGCGCCCGCATCCGCCAGTGGATTACCTGCCGCCCGCGGAATTGGACCTGCGCGGGGTCCGGATCGGCCTGCCGCGGAACTTTTTCTTCGACCGGGTGGACGGACAGGTCGACAACGCCATCCATTTCATGGCCTACACGGCGCAGGATCTCGGCGCCAGGCTCGAAGAGGTTCGCGTGCCTGACGGGGAACAATTGAACGCCATCGCGCACGTAACGCTGCTGGCCGAGGCGGCCAGCGTGCATGAGCCGTATGTAAGGAAGCGGCGTCAGGCCTATGGCGACGATGTGCGGGCGCTGCTGGACATGGGGCGGCTGATTCCGGCGACTGATTACCTGCAGGCGCAGCGCCTGCGCCGCCGGATGATCGGCGCCTTCAATGCGGTGTTTCGACGAGTCGACTGCCTCTTCGTTCCCTGTACTCCGGCGCCCGCGCCGCGCATCGGGGAGAAGGAAACCGTCATCGCCGGCGCAGCCGAAGATATCCGCCTCGCCGCCACTCGTCTGGTCCGCGGCGTCAACGCACTCGGGTTCCCCGCCCTGGCGGTGCCCGCCGGCCTCACCGGGGAGCGCCTTCCGATGGGTCTGCAGATCATTGGGCCGGCGTGGTCGGAGGCGCTGCTGCTGCGGATCGGCGCGGCGATCGAAGCTCGGGTCCCGCGCGCCCGGCTGTCCGCGTTGAATCCCCGGGCCGCTCAGCCGGTAACCCAGAATCGATCCTAATCCTTTGCCCGTTCGTGGCCGATGAAGTAAGGGATGGCGGAAGCATCGCCGGCCCATGCGCCCGCGGTGTCAGCCAGCCGGGACTTCTATGGCTTCCAATTCCGATACCCTCGCCGCAGGCCGCGCCCGCACGGCGGACGCCAACGTGCGATGGTTGCCGTCCCTGTTCGATGTCATCGTGGTGAGCCTTCCGTTCTGGTACTTCACGATGGGCGACGGCGGTCTGCTCGGGCTGCTGATCGACGGCGACACCGGCTGGCATACCCGCACGGGAGACTGGATCCGGCAGCACGGCTCCTTCATATGGACGGATCCCTTTTCGATCTCCAGGCCCGGCGCGCCCTGGTTCGCATGGGAATGGCTGTGCGATGTGTTGTTCTCCTATCTGAACGAAGCGGCCGGGTGGAAAGGGCTTGCGCTTTTCGGGATCGTGCTCGGGACTCTGTACTTCGGAATCACCTTCCGCCATCTCGTTTGGCGGGGCTCCAACGTGTATGTGGCTCTGACGCTCTCGCTGATCGTGTTCGGCGCGTCGACGGTCCATCTGCTTTCGCGACCGCACCTCTGGACGATGGTGTTCACCGCCGGCGCCGCATTCCTGCTTCAAAAAGACCTGCGGCGGGAAACCCGATGGCTGTGGTCTCTTCCGCTTCTGACTGTCCTTTGGACGAATCTGCACGGCGGATGGCTGGCGGTGGTGGTTCTGTTGGGGCTGACCGCGATTGGGGTTGCGGCCGAGAGGACCGTCCGCGGCGGCTCCTGGCGCGGCGGCCAGCGGTACGCGCTGTGCGCGGCGCTCTGCTTCGCCGCTTCGTTTTTGAATCCATATGGCTGGCATCTCCACGAG
>CAYWST010000142.1:0-12545 GCA_964461075.1 uncultured Solibacteraceae bacterium
CCGGCCCTTCCGGCATGTAGTCCTGAAGCCGGAGCTGAAACTGAGGAACTGACCTCAGAACTCGAACCGGGCGCCGATCTGGATGCTGCGGTTGCCGCTGACGCTGGTCACCTGGCCGAACTGCGGGTTGGTGACCGAGGTCTGGATACCGCCGAACTGATGGCGGTTGAAGATGTTGAGAAGCTCAGCGCGAATCTGCGCCTTCATTCGTTCGCTGAAGCGGACGTTCTTGAGGATGCCGGCGTCTTCCATGACCGTGCCGAAGCCGCGGATGGAGGTGTAGCGCAGAGCCGAATTGCCGAGGACGAGAGGCCCGGGATCGGTGACCAGGCTCTTGTTGACGTATGTGTTCTCGGGGGCCGTGATCTGGGCGAAATTGAAGTTGTCTGGATTCCAACTGCTGGCCTTGAGATCGCCGGCTGCAACGTTGGGCCGTTGGCCGCCGTTCCAGCCGTTAGGCAGTGGGGCGGTAGCGCCGCCAAAGCCAATGGGCGATCCGGAGAAGTAGTTGACGATCCCGGAAATCGACCAGCCTCCGATCAGCCCGTTCACCCATCCGCTCGCGTTGGAGCCGAACGCCTTGCCTTTGCCGAAGGGCAGATCGTATTGTGCGTAAGCCTTGAACATGTGGGGGATATCGTAGCTTGCGGGCCGCTTCTCGATTTGGAGGTTGTAGTAATCGATGGGGCCGCTGTTTTCGTTCTCAAACGAAGACTCGATGTTGGACAGCGTCTTGGACCAGACGTAGTTGGCGTACATCGAAATCCCGTTGGAGAACTGCCGGTCCAGAGTGACCTGCAAAGAGTGGTAGGTGGAGAAGCCGAGCGGCGCGGCATAGCCGGAGAAGGTGTTGATGCCCTGGATCTGCGGGAAGTCGCGCAGCGCGCCGGCCACGGTGCCGCGGTAACCGGCGTAGGGGTATTTGATGCCGTTGGCCGCAGCTTGCGCCTCATTGGTGACCGGATTGGTGAGATTACGCCCGTACTGCTGCACGTAAGCCCAGGGCAATTGGTTGTTCCTTGAAAGTGCTGTGTTCTTCAAGCCGCTGGACTTGTTGCCGACGTAGCCGGTATCGAGCAGGAACTTGCCCGGCAGGCGGCGCTGGATGTTGAGATTCCACTGCTGGGTGTAGCCCACGCGTCCATAGCGGGGATCCACATAGGCGGGGCTGCCGCCGCGGTTGGCGTAGGAGACGTCGAAGGTCGGCGGGACATAGCGGTCCGTGGGGAAGCCGTTATCCCAATTGAAGATGCCGGCCCATGGATTGACGGCGTCGGCGGCCAGGATGTAGCTGCCGGCCCAGGGGAAGTTGGCGGCGCCGTTGGTCGCGCCGTAGGAGTTGTTGTTGTCGCCCTCATAGAAGATGCCGTAGGCGCTGCGCACCACCCACTTGTCGGAAGCCTGCCAGGCGAGCCCGAACCGGGGGCCGAAGTCGTTATAGCTTCGCGTGCCGAAGTAGCGGCGGCCCATGCAGACGCTGCAGTTGCCGGCGAAATCGTAAGCGCCTTTGAGGCCGCTCTGTGGGTCGGTCTTGCTGATATTCCAGCTTGCCATGCGGTCGGCGACTTCGAAGTAGGGAAGCTGCAGATCCCAGCGCAGGCCGACGTTCAGGGTCAGCGTGCGGGTCATCTTGAAGTCGTCCTGGATGAACCCGGCATAGTAGTGCCGACGGCCGCCGCGGCCGACGGGCTCGCTCAATCCGGCGGAATCGACAACACCGAGAAGGTAGCTGGCGAACGAATAACCGGTCTGCGAGCCGGAGAAGGTCTCATTGGGGATCGCCGTTGCGCGCGCGGCGAAGTTGAAGCTGCCGCCCGGGCCGGGCTGGGTGTTGAACTGATTGCGGCGATGATCGAAGCCGACTTTGATGAAGTGGCGGCCCTTGGTCATCGAGAGCGTGACGAGCACGCCGCCGGTGTTGTAGGCGTCGAAGCTCTTCTGCGGATCGCCGGGGGTTTGCAGGGAAACATAAGGACCACCGCCCCAGTTGACGGTGGGGTAGCCGAAGGTCTTCATATTCTTGATTCCCAGCGCGGCGGCGCCGTTCACATCCACGTGGACGCTGTTGTTGGGGTTGGGGAACCGGTTGAAGTAGGTGTTGACGTTCAGGAGCGTCGTGGGGCTCACGGTCCAGTCCCACGCCAGTCGGCTGAGCTTGGAGTAAGTGTTCTGGAGGCGCGCCTTGGACAGTTCGCCGCCGAACCGCTCGTTCATGTCCCACATGCCGCCGGCGTCGAGCAGCAGCCTCGGCCGTTTGGCGGAGCTATATGAGCCCGAGAGGCGGTGGTTGGAGCCGATGATCTGGTCGCCTTTGACCGAAAACTGGTGCTGGTCGAACTCCGGCGTCGTCGCCACGGGAAAGACGGCGTTGTTGACCAGGGGCACGACGCCGTTGGCGTCGCGCACTGTGGGCAGATAGGCCGGACGGGCGAGTTTGTTCAGATTGTTGGACACGGTGCTAAAGCGCGCCTTCGGAATGATGTTGCCGGGGAACATCTCTCCGATCCAGCGGCCGCCTTCAATCTGCCGGAATGTGGCGGGGTCATAGATGGCGCCCTGATAAACGGTGCGCCCCAACGCGTCGCGGGCCGAGAGAGCGGGCCCGAGCAGGCGGGAGAAGTTGCCGTCGTAGAAATCCTCGATGGGGACGTTGCGGTTTGGGGCGCCGAATCCGCCAGTCCGGTCGCGGTAGCGTTCGTAGGTGACGTAGAAGAAGGATTTGTCCTTGCCGTTGTAGACCTTGGGGATGATGACCGGTCCGCCGCCGCTCACTGCGACGTTTTGCTTCCTGTCCTGCGGGCGGGGCACGCCGCGGAAGTTGTTCACCCAGGTGTTGGCGTTGAGCGCCTCATTGCGCAGCGCGCCATAGACCGTCCCGTGATAATCGTTTGTCCCCGACTTCATGACGAAGTTGAAGATGCCCGCCTGGAAGCGGCCGAACTCGGCGGACATGCCGGAGGTCTGAACCTTGAACTCTGAAATGGCCTCCAGAGATACGGCCGACTCGCCGTTGTGGCCGCCTCGATTGGTGATGGTGCTCGCGCCGTCAAGCAGCACTTCCTTGGACGCCGTGGTCGATCCGTTAATGTGAGAGGTCCAGGAGGAGCCGGTGACGCCGGGCGTCAGCTTATAGGCGAAGTTCTCGGGGTTGCGAGCGCCGGAGAAGCTGAGGGGAAGATCGATCAGTCCCTGGTTGGAAAGCGAGGTTCCGACCTGCGGCGTGTCGGTCTGGACGCGTTCCACCGTGGCGGCGACTTCGACGGTCTCCACCATGGACCCGATGTCGAGCTTGGCGTCCACACGGAGGACGTCGGTCACGCGCAGTTCGAGGTTCGTGAGGACGAACTTCTTGAAGCCATTGGCCTCGATGGTCACGTCGTAGGCGCCGGTCGCCAAATTGGGGATGTTGTACTGTCCCACATCGTTGGTCACAGACTTTGTTGTCGTGTTTGTCGCGATATGGCGCAGTGTCACCGCGGCGCCGGGCACCGCCGCTCCTGTAGCATCGGTGACGAGCCCGGAGATGGTGCCCCGGTTCAGTTGCGCCCATCCGGGTAGGGAGAGGGCAAGCAATACAACGGACGAAAGGAATCCCTTCATCGATCAGACCTCCTGAAGCCCGCTTTCGCGGATCTGCCCTGAGTATATCAACGGACCTATCCTTCGGACAAGATCAGCGAGTCTGATTATCTTGATCATGAAGTAAAATAAAGGATCGCGTACTTGTTCGTTCTGCCCGCTCTCCTGATGCTGGCCGCCCCGGCGGTGACGATTCACTACCCGTCCGACCGCTCCGTGTTTCCGCCGGAAATCACTGCACCGACAGTGGTTTGAAGCGATTCGTCGGGCGCCCGGACGTGGCGGGCGCAGCTGGCCCGGCCGGGCGCCTCTCCGCTGGAGGTCGAGACGGACGGCGATGCGCCGCGGCTTGGCCCACCTGGGGCGCGCGGGTGGAGGCCCACGCCGGAACAGTGGGAAGCGATGAAGCGGGTGGCGGCGGAATGGGCGGAGTTGACGCTCACCGGTCTTGACGAGGCGGGGGCCGCGGTGTCGGAGGGGCGGGTCCGGATCAGGACGGCCCGCGAGCCGGTAGGGGCTCCGATCTTCTATCGGGATGTGCCGCTGATGCCGTCACGAACCAAACTCGGGACCATCAGCCCGCTGGCGCCGGACGCCATCCGGCTGGTCCAGTGGCGGCTTCGCGACGTGAGCCAGCCATCAAGCCGGCTGCTGCTCGAAGGGCTGCCGACCTGCGCCAACTGCCATTCATTCTCGCGAGACGGCCGCACGATGGGAATCGACGTGGACGGGCCGGACAGCGACAAGGGGACGTACGCCATCGCGGAGATCGCGCCGCGGACGGCCATCCGGTCGAGCGACGTGATGACGTGGAACTCGTTCCCGGGCAAGGCGCCGGGCCAGCGAACGATCGGGTTCATGTCGCAGGTTTCGCCGGACGGGCGATTCGCCGTCAGCACGGTGAACGAGGCGGTTTACTCGGTGAACTTCCTCGATTACCGATTCCTGCAAGTGTTCTACCCGACGCGGGGCATCCTGGCGGTTTACGACCGGGCCAAGGGACTGATTCAGGCTCTACCGGGGGCTGACGATCCGGACTTCGTGCACACCGGGGCCTCGTGGACGCCGGACGGCGGGGAACTGATCTTTTCGCGGGCCGCGGCAAGAGATCCCTACCCGGAGGGCCGGCCGCTGCCAAAGGCCGCGAACGGCCCTGAAGAACTGCCGGTCCGCTATGACCTCTACCGGATCGCGTTCAACGGCGGCCGCGGAGGGAAGCCGCGGCCGGTGGCGGGCGCATCATCCAACGGCTGGAGCAACACTTTCCCGAAGGTCTCGCCGGATGGCAAGTGGATCGTCTTCGTGCGATGCCGGAACGGGCAGTTGATGAGGCCGGACAGCGAACTCTACATCGTTCCCTCGTCGGGCGGGAAGGCCCGCCGGATGAACTGCAACACGCCGCTGATGAACTCCTGGCACAGCTTCTCGCCAAACGGCCGGTGGCTGGTATTCTCGTCCAAGAGCCGGTCGCCTTATACGCAGATGTTTTTGACCCACATCGACGAGGAGGGCAACGACACGCCGGCGATTCTGATCGAGAACGCGACCGCGGGCGATCGCGCGGTGAACATTCCGGAGTTCGTCAACATCCCGGCGGATGGATTGCAAATGATCGAGGCGCCGGCGGCGGATTTCTACCGGCTTTATGACCGCGCCGCGGAGTTGAACCGCATCGGGGAGCACGCGCGGGCGCTGGAAGTCTGGCGTGAGGCGCTGCGGCTGGAGCCGAGCGATGCGCGGCCGCACAACAATCTCGGGGTGACGCTGACGCGGCTGGGGAGGCAGCGGGAGGCCCTCGAGTCATACCGGCGGGCGATTGAACTGGACCCGCGATACACGAGCGCGCACTACAATCTCGGCGCGGCGCGGTGGAGCATGGGCGATTTCGCTGGGGCGCTGCGTTGTTGGGAAGAGGCGGCAAGGCTCTCGTCCAACAGCGATCCGGAGATTCTCGACATGCTCGCGGGGGCGTATGAGGCGTCGGGGCGCAAGGCCGACGCGGCAGCCACGGCGCGCAAGGCGCTTCAACTCGCGGAGAAGCTGGGCGACCTGGAGCGCGCGGCGGCGATCCGCGCGAAGCTCCGCGGCGCCTCCAGGTAAACTAAGACTACAACCTGGATTGACCTATGACCCGACACTCATTTCTCGCTCTTCCCGTCGCGTTGGCAGGACTCTCCTCGATCCTGAACGCCCAGCCGCAGGCCGCCGCCGCAAAGCGCGTCTATGTCGACAAGATGTTCGGCCTGGAGGCCCGAGTGGAGCAAGCGCTCAAAGCGGCGGAACTGCCCTTCGAGTTTGTTGAAGAGGCGAAGAACCCGGAACTGAAGGCGACGCTCAAGCAGAAGAACAGCAACTTCTACGCCGAGATCCTATACCGGGAGAAGTACGGCCGGAACGAGGATCACGTGCTCGAGCTCTATGACGTGGAGAAGAAGAAGGTGGTCGCTTCGTATCACTTCAAACTGGTCGCGGACGCGGCGGGGCTGGATGCGATCGCCAATGCGTTCGCCAAGCAGGTGGCCGCCGCAGTTAAGAGAAAGTAGTCGAAGATGAAAGTTGTTTGCCTGCTGTTGGCGGCCTGTGCGGCGGCGTGCGCGGACTGGCCGCAGTTCCGCGGCGAGGCGGCGCGGGGCGTCGCCGAGGGGGCGCGGCTTCCCGACTCATGGGATGTCGACAAGCGCGTTAACGTGCTGTGGAAGCAGCCGATCCCCGGTCTGGCTCATGCGAGCCCGATCGTCTGGCAGGATCGCATCTTCATTGCGACCGCCGTCAGTAGTCAAGCCGGCGCAACCTTCAAGCCCGGCCTCTATGGCGACGGGACGGCCTCGGAAGACACGTCGATTCACAAGTGGCAGGTGATCTGTCTGGACCGGAAGACGGGCAAGACGCTCTGGACCGCGACCGCGTTTGAAGGCCAGCCGAAGGAGAAACGGCACATCAAGTCGACCTATGCCAGCGCGACGCCGGCGACGGACGGCAAGCGCGTGGTGGCCTTCTTCGGTTCGCAGGGGCTCTACGCATTCAACTTTGATGGCAAGCTCCTGTGGAAGAAGGACCTCGGCAGGATCGACGCCGGGGCTTATGACGCGCCCGACTATGAGTGGGGCACGGCGAGCTCGCCGATCATTCACGACAGCATGGTCTACGCGCAGGTGGACCAGCAGAAGGGCTCGTACCTGATCGCCGTGGACGCCGCGACGGGGGAGACGCGCTGGAAGACGGAGCGGGATGAACTGCCTTCGTGGGCGACGCCGGCGGTCTACACGCTGGGCGCGCGCCAGGAGTTGATCACGAACGCGCCGAACTTCATTCGCGGCTACGATCCAAAGACCGGCAAGGAACTCTGGCGGCTTGGCGGGAGTTCGAAGATCACGGCGCCGACGCCGGTTTTCTCGAAGGAGTTGATCTACGTCGCCAGCGGCCGGAGGCCCGAAGCGCCGATCTTTGCCGTGCGGCCGGGCGCGTTGGGCACAATCACGTTGCCGTCTGGGCAGGCTTCCAATACCTCCGTCGCATGGAGCAAACAGCAGCGCGGCTCTTACATGCCGACGCCTCTGCTTCATGGAAGTGAGCTGTATGTCCTGGGCAACGCCGGCATCTTCGACTGCTACGACGCGGCGACAGGGCAGGAGATCTATCGCGAGCGGATTCCCCACGCGGGGTCGGGATTCAGCGCCTCGCCGGTGGCTGCCGGCGGCAAGATCTATCTCTCTTCGGAAGACGGCGACATCTTCGTCTTGCAGGCGGGCCGGCAGTTCAAGGTGCTGGGCCGTCACGCGATGGGCGAACCGCTGATGGCGACGCCCGCGATTTCGGGCGGGGTGATGTACGTTCGCGGACAGAAGCACCTGTTCGCGATCGGGCGGTTCAGCCAGAGCGCTGACATCGGCGCGCCCGCGAAAGCCGGCGCAGCTTCGTATGGCGAACAAGGCGGCGAGATTCGAATCTCGGCTTCGGGGGCGAACATCTGGGGCGCGAAAGACAGTTTCCATTTCGCGTCGCGAACTGTGACTGGCGACGTGGAGATGGAGACTGCGATCGGGTGGGCCACTCCAGGCGGACATGAGCACAAGAAGGCGGGACTCATGCTGCGGGCTGGGCTCGAAGCCGATGCGCCGCACGCGAGCGTGATGGTGCACGCCGACGGTCTCGTGTCGTTGCAGTTCAGGCGCGTGAAGGGCGGACCGACCGAGGAGGTTCGCTCGGCGCTCAAGGGCGCGGAGCGCGTGCGGCTGATGCGGGACGGGGATGTGGTGACGATGGAAGTCGCGCCCGCGGGCGGCGTCTTCGAGCCCTCCGCCGCTTTGACGGTGGCGCTCGGGGAGACGGTTGAAGCCGGGCTGGCCGTCTGTTCGCACGACGACAATGACGTGCAGACGGCGGTGTTCAAAGGCTTCGAGTTGAAGGAAGCCGGAACAGCGTCGCTCAAGGAGCGTGTTGTCGAGAGCACGCTGGAGATTGTCGAGGCCGCCACGGGGCGGCGGCGGATTGTGCGGCGCGCGGTGGAGCACTTCGAGGCGCCCAATTGGACCAACGACGGAAAGACGCTGGTGTACAACGGCGGCGGCAGGATCTGGCGGATTCCGGCCGCGGGCGGTGAGCCGGTTCACATCCCGACCGGCGACGTGCGCGTGAACAACGACCATGGGCTTTCGCCCGACGGGCAATGGATGGCGGTGAGCGGCAGCGTCGCGCGCGGGCAATCGCAGATCTACGTCATGCCCGCTCTCGGCGGGCCGATGCGGCTTGTAACGCCCAAGGCGCCTTCGTACTGGCATGGCTGGTCTCCGGACGGAAAGACCTTGGCCTACTGCGCGAGCCGCGAGGGCGAGTACGACATCTACACGATTCCGGTGGAGGGCGGCGAAGAGACGCGGCTGACGACGGCCAAGGGGCTCGACGACGGTCCCGAGTATTCGCCCGACGGCCGGTTCATCTACTTCAACAGCGTGCGCTCGGGCGTGATGCGGATCTGGCGGATGAAGCCCGATGGCTCGGATCAGGAGTTGGTGTCGCAGGGGCCGCCGTCGGCGGACTGGTTCGCGCACCCGTCTCCGGACGGCAAGTGGCTGGCTTACATTTCGTATGACGCGAGCGTCGAAGGCCATCCGGCGAACAAGGACGTGACGCTGCGGCTCGCGCCCGCTGCGGGCGGCCCGCCGAGGACGCTGGTGACGCGGGTCGGCGGGCAGGGGACGATGAACGTGCCGTCGTGGTCGCCGGACTCGAAGCACTTCGCATTAGTGAGTTACCGGCTGCGGAAGGCGGGGCGGTAAGGGGGGCGCTCGCAACGGATCCGCCTGAGACGACGGCTTCACGCTTTCACGCGGACGTGGAGCTTGACGCAAAGCGTTACCGCGCGTTGTTGAAGGCTGACATCACCCGCGCCGGGATGAGCCAGGCGGAAGCGGCGCGGCTTTTCGGCGTGATGCAGCCACGCGTCTCCGACCTGATGCGCGGCAAGATTTCCCTGTTTACCCTGGATGCGCTTGTGAACATGGCGACAGCCGCGGGCCTGCGCATCGAACTGCGGGTTCTGGAAGCCGCCTGACGCGGCCGGCAGCGGCCGGGTGTGAAGCGCCCGACAAGGACGGACCTACCGAGGCGGACTCTGATTGTCCGGCAGCTTGCGCGCCCGGTCTTCGCGCTCATTCTCAATCAGCCGGTTCCAGTTGAAGCCCTTGGGAAGCTTTCCGCGATGAATCAGCAAACATTGCGCGTGACCAGAGAGGGACGGCGTCGAACGGGCCTGAGCATCACGCCTTCGGATGTTTCCTCGATCTCCGGATCCGTCCCCGCCTTCATCCCGAAGCGGTCACAGATGGGCTTGGGTAATACGACTCGTCCCGCCCCATCGATCTTCAGTGTCATGCCGTTCCAATATGGCATTTGACATTGCCGGTGGTGGGGATGCCAAGAACCGATGCTGCCGGACCGCACGATCGCCAGAATCTCCCGGGTGCTGATGGTTCGGGCAGAATAGGATCATGCTGGGCCGGTTCGCGTTTCTCGTTGTTTTGTTCGCGCCGTTGATGCCGCTGCGTGCGCAACCCCCGGGTCAAGGGCTCGTGATCGTGCTCATTGGACCGCCGGGGGGAGGGAAGTCGACGCAGGCGGAGTTTCTGCGGAGGAAGTACACGATTGCGGCGCTGAACGTGGACGACATGCGACGGAAGGCAGCGGGCTCGGCGGAGAAGTTGAACGCGATGCTGCGGGAGCAGGTGTTGGGGGCAGACGCGGCGAAGGGCTTTGTCATCGACGGCTATCCCAGAACGCGCGCCGAGGCCGAGTTCCTCGAAAAGCTGGTGAAGGAGGCGCGGCTTCCGGCGCCGGCCGTGATTCAGTTGAACGTGCCCGACGACGAAGTGCATCGGCGCATGAAGGGCAAGCTCGACCCGGCGGAGCTTGAGAAGCAGCTTGCCGTCTATCACGAAGAGATGGAGCTGGCCCGTTCCTACTATCCGGAGTTGGATGTCTGGACGGTGATCGGCACGCGGGAACCGAGAGAGGTGTTCGGGACCATCGTGGCGCTGATTCAGGACCGCCGGTAGTTTTCAGGCCACGTCGAGGCCGAAGTAATCGCGGGCGTTGGCGAAGCAGATGGTGCGCGCCATTTGGCCGACCATCTCTTCGTTCGGCGGCAACTCGCCGGATTCGATGTCGCGGCCGAGCAGGTTACAGAGCGTCCTTCTGAAGTACTCGTGGCGGGGGTAGCTCATGAAGCTGCGCGAATCGGTGAGCATGCCGACGAAGCGGGAGAGCAGGCCGCAGTTGGAGAGCGCGTTCATCTGCCACTCCATGGCTTCCTTCTGATCGAGGAACCACCAGCCGCTGCCGAATTGGATCTTGCCGGGCGTGACGCCGTCCTGGAAGTTTCCGATCATCGTGGCGAACGCATAGTTCCACGCCGGGTTGAGGTTGTAGATGATCGTCTTGGGCAGCGCTCCTTCCTGTTCGAGCGTGTCGAGGTAGCGGCCGAGCGACTCGACCTGCGGCCAGTCGCCGATGGAGTCGAAGCCGGTGTCGGGCCCGAGCTGCGCCAGAGCGCGTGTGTTGGCGCTGCGGTAAGCGCCCAGGTGGATCTGCTTGGTCCACCCTTTGGCGGCGTCGAGGCGGCCGAAGAAGAGCATCAGCCAGGAGGCGAAGGCCGCTCTCTGTTCCGGAGACGCGGGTTGGAAGGCGCGTACGGCTTCGAAGATCTCTTCGGCTTCGGAGTCCGTGCAGGGCGAGGCGAAGGCGTGGTTGAGGCCGTGATCGGAGAGCCGGCAGCCGATGGCGTGAAAATCGTCGTGGCGCTTGGAGAGCGCGTCGCAGAAGGAGCGGAAATCGGCGATGTCGATGCCGGAAGTTGCGCCGAGGCGGCCGATCCAGGCGTTGAAGTGCTCGGGCTGGTCGACGAGGAATGCGCGGTCGGGGCGGAAGGTGGGATAGACGCGCGCGGGGCACTTGGAGGCGGCGATCGCCTTATGAGCGGCGAGATCGTCGGCGGGGTCGTCGGTGGTGCAGAGGGCTTTCACCTTGAATTTCTCTAGGATGCCCCAGGCGCTGAGGGCGGGCGTGGCAAGCTGCTCGTTGGCGCGCTCCCAGATGGAAGGGGCGGTGGTTTCGTCGAGCAGATCGGTGATGCCGAAGTAACGCGCGAGTTCGAGATGAGTCCAGTGGTAGAGGGGATTGCGTAGCGTGGCGGGCACGGTGCGCGCGAAGGCGAGGAACTTCTCATAGGGGGAGGCGTCGCCGGTGCAGAAGCGTTCGGGGACGCCGTTGGCGCGCATGGCGCGCCACTTGTAATGGTCGCCTTCGAGGGCGATTTCGAACAGGTTGGCGAACCGGCGGTTCCGCGCGATGTCCTGGGGCGGAAGGTGGCAGTGGTAGTCGAGAATGGGCTCGGCGGCGGCGTAGCCGTGATAGAGGCGGCGGGCGGCGGCGGTGGAGAGCAGGAAATCGTCGTGGATAAAGGCCATGCCTTTATCCTAATTGGATCTCACACAGCCATTCGGGCGACCAGCAGGCAGGCGGCGCCGGCGAGCAGGCTCCAGCGGTCGCGGAGGGCGAACAGGACAGGGTCCTGCAGCATCTGCCCGCGGCCCGCGACAAGCCAGAGGCGGCTGACCCAGGTGAGAATCACGGGCAACAGAAACCAGAGCATCATCGGCTTTGAATAGTAGTGCGCCATCTCCGGGCTGTGGATGTAGAGCGCGACGACCAGAACGGCGACGAGACCGCTGCCGACGCCGACCGAGCCGACGACCGTGATGTCCTCAGGCCGATAGCCGCGGCCGGAAGGGGCTGTCGCGGTTCCGTTGGCTTTGAGTTCGGAGTAGCGCTTCAGGAACGCGAGGCTCGTAAAGAGGAACAGGGAGAAGGCGAGCGTCCAGGGCGAGATCGTGATCGACGTCACGGCGCCGCCCGCGAAAATCCGGAAGCAATAGAGCAGCGCCAGAAGAACGACATCGACGATGGGGACCTTTTTCAGCGCAAGTGAATAGCTGCAAGAGAAGACGATGTAGGCGCTGACCCAATCCAGGGCTTTGCCGCCGGTAACGGCGATGACGGAGACGGAGAGAACCAGCAGGGCGGCGATCATCGCGGCGCCGGCGGCGGCGGAGAGAGTTCCGCTGGCGAAGGGACGATGGCGCTTGGCGGGATTGGCGCGGTCGGCCTCGCGGTCGAGCAGGTCGTTGAAGACGTACGTGGCGGAGGCGCAGAGACTCAACGCTCCGAACAGAATTCCTGCCGCGCGCCAGGCGCCCAGATCGTCAGTCTTGTGCGCCAGCAGGATCGGCATGAAAACGAGAAGGTTCTTGGCCCATTGGTGCGGGCGAAGAGCCCGGACGATAGCCCGTGTTTTGCTCATGCGGTCAGGCGCGATCTTAGCATGATTGGAGGCCGAGCTCGGCATCGCCGCAAAGCTTGTCGCGGCAAAGTGAGAAGTTCCTATATGGGCAAAGTAGAACGTTCCTCTTGAC
>CAYWST010000143.1:0-12493 GCA_964461075.1 uncultured Solibacteraceae bacterium
CTTCACCACCTCCGTCGACGGCCAGGCCAACGTCCTCATCCATGTTCTGCAGGGCGAGAGAGAACTCGTGAAGGATTGCCGCTCATTGGCGCGTTTCGACCTCAAAGGGATCGCGCCGAGCCCCGCCGGCATGGCCCGGATCGAGGTCCGCTTTCTCATCGACGCCAACGGCATCCTGCAGGTCACCGCGCGCGACCTTCGCGGCGGCCTTGAGCAAAGCGTCGAGGTCAAACCCAGCTACGGCCTCACGGACCAGCAGGTGGAGGCCATGATCCTCGAGTCCTACGAGAAGGCGGAGGAGGACTTCAAGGCCCGCCAGGTCCGCGAAGCGCGCGTCGAGGCCGATACCATCCTTGCCGCCGTCGATAAGGCCAGGGCCAATCCGGCCTGGGACACGCTCTCCGAAGACGAGCGGGCCGCCGTCGACCTCGCCCTCAACCAGCTCCAGATGGTCTATCACGGCGACGACCACCTGCTGATCCGCGCCGCCATCGAGAAGCTGGACGCCGCCACCCGCACTCTCGCCGAAAGCATGATGAACACCGCCGTCCGCGACGCCCTCAAGGGAACCAAGATTTAGGAGAAACAGCCAATGAAGCTCACCTGGGAGATGGCCGAGGACATCGGCATCGCACTGCACGAGAAGTTCCCCGACATCGATCCGCTCACCGTCCGGTTTACCGATCTGCACCGCATGATCACCGAACTCGAGGATTTCGAAGACGACCCCATGCGCTCCAACGAAGCCAAGCTCGAAGCCATCCAGATGGCTTGGCACGAAGAGCGGACGGAAGGATAACGCGCCTCAGTCCTTCGAACCCGGCTTCCAGCCCCACGCCGCCATCACGATGTCGTGGATTCGAGTGTTCGGCATGAACCCGCGAACCTGCTCCGCCCCCGCCCCCTGTGCCGCCACAATCACCTCTTCGGCCGTGTGCGACCCGAACTGCCGGATCGCCGGAACGTCGATGTAGGCGGGCTTTTTCCCCGCGTTCGCCTGCTTCCATTCGTCCCATCCCTTGAGCAGCGGCTCGCCCGGCTTTCCGCTCCGGACTCGCAGATCGAACGAGTGATCCGCCGTGAAGATCAGCAGCGTCTCCTTCAGGTTCACCTTCCCGGCGATCTCGCGGATCAGCTTGTCGAGGTTCACTACGTTGTCCAGACCTTTCCTCAAATCGTCGGTGTGCGCGTCCCACTCGATCATCAGGAAATAGCCCTTCTTGTTCCTTGCGAGCCGGTCGATCGCCAGCCACGCCGCCGCCGCCACGTCCGGCTCCTTCTCCATCACCACCACCGGACGTTGATCCTCCGCCGGCACATCCGCCAGCGCCGCGCGCACCGGCCTCTTCTTCTCCGCCGCCACTGCGTCCAGATCCTTGCCCAACTCCTTCACTCCCTTGTAGACCGCCGCCCTGCCGCCGCCGATCACCACGTCCACCCCATCGCCATGCTTCGGATTGAAAACCTGCAGGAAAATCTCTCCGAACTTGCGACGGTCGTTGGTGTGGGCATAGCAGGCCGCTGGAGTGGCATCCGCGATATTCATGTTCGTGACGACTCCGGTCGAAAGCCCGCGCTCCTCCGCCTCCTCCAGCAGCGTCTTCAACACCTTCCCGTCCTGCTTGCCCCGCACCGCGTCCGGCCCCATGCTGATCACACCGTTGTGCGTCTTCACGCCCGTCACGATCGCCGTCATCCCAGCCGCCGAATCGCTCACCCACGCCGAGGCCGTAGAAGTATCGCTGAGCGCGATGAACGGCATGCTCTGGACGTAGAGCTTTTGGGCGGCATCGTAGCCGTGAATGCTTGCCGCGTTGACCGTCGGGACGCCGCCTGCGTCCGCAAGAAAGATGATCACGTTCTTCGCCTTGCGCGAAGCCGCGCTCGCCGGAGTCAATAGGATCGATGTGAGAAGTAGAAGTGCTGGAATCCGCATCCCTATTAAGATACAGGATCGTTGGACGGCCTCCGCAATCGCGCCAGGGTCTCCCGCGCGCTCCGCTGCACCACCCCCGGTTCCACCGCGCCCATCCGCCGCAGCAGTGACTGAAATCCGGCGTGCGCCCGAAGCGGGTCAAATGAGGGATCCACTTCGAGTCCGATAATCCCGGGCGTGTCATGCCCGGCAATCTGCATTTCGAGTTCGGCCACCGCTGCTGCGGGTTGGCCTGTCCAGGCGAGCATCTTTGCGCGGTCAAAGTGGTTCGGTACGGTTCTCTGTTGTTCTTTGTCCCACTCGGCCAACACGCGAAGAGCTTCCTGACGCCGGCCTTGTGCGGCAAGGCTGATCGCATCCCAGGGCTTGTCAGGCGGAAGGCCAAGCAGGCGCATGGCCGACCGGTTCGACTCCATCATTTGTTCGAACTCTCCCCGAGCAAGATGGATCAGATTCAAATGCAGAAATGCTTGCGGGTAGCCTGGATCTGTTGTCAGCACCCGCTGCAATCGTTGCAGAGCGGCATCGAGTCTCCGCTCAAAACACTCGAGCTTGGCCCAATCGAGCTGAAGGATCAGCGATGTCGGTTCAAGCCTGCTCGCAATCTCGAACTCCTTCGCCGCCTCGTCGAAGCGGCCCAACATGCCCAGTAACTCCGCGTAGTAGTGGCGCGTCGTGCCATCTCTCGGATTCAGCGACAGCGCGATTTCATACTCCCGCTCAGAAGCGCTGCGATCGTAGTCGTAATTCTCAGCGACCAGAGCGAGCACTCTGTGGGGATCAGCCAACCGCGGATTGAGGTCGATCGCCTTCCGCGCTTCCTGCCGTACTCGGCCGATCACCTGCTCTTGAGGCATGTACCTGTAACCGCTGTATAGAAACAGCGCCTCCGCCAGGTAGGAATGCGCCTCGGCGTACTCCGGATCTCTCCTGACCGCCTCCTCGAAACACTCAATCGCCCGCCGGAAACTCTCGCCCGACCTGAGCGCAAAAGACTGCCTTCCCCGCATCGCCGCCTGATGCGCAAGCACATCGTTCGTTCCGTGGTCCAACAAGTCCTTCCGCTGCGCCTCCGTTAGCCGCGAGCCGATCGACGAGGCGACCTCCATCGCCAGCCGGTCCTGCAATGCGAAACTCTCGACTGCCTGTTCTTCGATGACTCCCGACCAGAGCGTCTGCCCATCCTGAGTTCGAATAAGCCGCGCGTTGAGCCTGAGTCTCTGCCCCAACCACTGCATCGACCCTTCCAAGACCGCATCAACCTGCAGTGTCCGCCCCACCTGAACGGGATCTGCCGCCTGGTTCGCGTACTTGCGAACCGCATTTATCGACCGCACTTCCAGCGTCGTCCCCCGGCTCAGGTTGGTAATCAGCGTATCGGCTATCGCGACTCCGCTTCTGAAATCGCCTACTCCCTCGCCTTCAAGGCGGAAGGGCAAAACGGCGATCGAACGAAGCGTCCCATCCGCGGCCCGACAATGAACAAGTCCCGCCAGCCCTGCCGCCGCCGCGAAACAGGCCGCCGCGACCAGGACGGGACGCCTCGTCCAGACTGCCCGGCCTGGAGAATCCTCCACCCGCCCTGGATCCGCAATCTCCTCTTCAACCGTATGCACAAACCGGTATCCAAATTTGGGGACTGTCTCAATGTACTTCGTCCCCTCCTCTCCATCCCTCAAGAGCTTCCTCAGGTCGGAAATCGCTCGGGCCAGCGTCGCCTCCTCCACGAAGACACCCGCCCATACCGCCTCCATTAATTCTTGTTTGGAGACCAGCGATCCACGCCGCTCCACCAGGTGAACCAGCAGGTCAAACACCTTTGGCGGCACGTTACATACGTCTCCGCGGCGTAACAACCGCCGCTCTGAAGGCACAAGCTGACAAGGTCCGAAACGATAGATCACAAAGGACATGCTCTGAGCCGAGAAAAAACTCAAGCGGAAATCCACTGTTCCACAAGGGGCTCGCGCCGAGTCTCGAATATCTTACCTGGAACGCCGGAAATGGCAAACGAAAATCTGTTCTACCAGCCAGCCGGCCTCAGAGGAGATCTGCAGGATGACCAAACAAATCGTGTTCGCGACTCTGGCCTTGGCAGCCTTCCTGGCTCAGGTTCTGCCCGCCGAAACCGTTCTCAGGTCAAGCGCGGCCGGCGCAGTCCCCGAGGAAGCCCGGGCGAGGAACTTCAAGTTCGACGGCAAGGGTGTCAAAGTAACCGCCCCAAACGGCGCCACCGTCGAGTTTTGGATTCGGGATCTCGTCCCCTCCGGCGTTGCGCCCGAGGGGCCCGACGTGGCGTTCGAGAAGATCCCGCATGGCGCTCTGATCGGCGTGATCCGGGTCACCGGCAAGTTCAACGACCGCCGCGGCTACACCGTCCCCGAGGGTGTCTACGGGCTGCGGTATACCCTCTACCCCAACGAACCGAATCACTATTACGTCGCTCCCCAGCGCGATTTCCTCGTTCTCACAGACCTCCGCGCCGATACCCGAATCGATCAGAACCTATCATTCCCCGAAATCCTCGGCGTCAGCAAGAAGGCCGCTTCCAGCAACCACCCCCTTTGTCTGGGCTTGAGTGCTGTTAGCGGCCGTGAGCCAATCGACAAACTGGCTAACGATGATTGGGTCTTACGCGTTCGCGTCGAAGGCGAAGAGATCGGAGTGATCGTTTTCGGCCGCAGCGAGGGCTAGAAGCGCAGCCGCAAGCCGATTTCGATCCTCCGCATGTCCATCACGCTGGTCACGTTCTCGTGGCCGACGCCATTGCGGTACTGGTTGTACTTCTCCGCCTCGGTCGAATTCGGCAGCCGCTCCACGAGATTGGTCACCAACTGCTCCGGCGAGTTGTAGAGATAGTAACCGTCCGCCAGCGTCCGCCCCTTCATCTTGAATTGCAGGCTGTTGTTCTGATTCTGCCGGCGAACCTGGTTGAAGGGGTTGAAGAACGAAGCGCGCAATTCGAGCCCGAACCGCTCCTTGATCGGGAATTGCTTGGAGACGTTGATGTCGTTCGAAAACGTTCCGCGCGACCACAGATAGTTTCTCGAACCCATCCCGACGCCGCCAAGCTCGGGAATCACAAACGCGCTCGTGTCGAACATGTGCGCCGTGTCCGCCAGCCCGTTGTTCGCGTTCTTTCCGTTGGACAGAATCCGCGGGCCCACGTCCGGGCTGCCCGTGAACATCGAATTGAAGTTCGCCACGCCCTGCGTATTCCCCGCGTATTGCAGGTTGTAATCCGGCGTGAGCGCGCGTCCGCTGTAGAAATTCATCATGTGCGCCAGCGACCACCCGTCGAAAAGCTGCCTGGCGAACATGTTGCTCCAGCCCATCTTCGCGCGCAGGCTGGGAACGTCGTAATTGTAGGTGACGCCCCAAACCTGCGGCCGGTGCTCGTTGGCGACGTAGCCCGTGTAGTCCTTCCAGTTATAGAAGAACGGACCAAAGCTCTCCGTGCGCGTTATCAGCTTGCTCCACGTGTGGGAAACCATGAATGACAAACCGTGGCTCAACCGCTTGTTGACGCTCCACTGGAGCGAGTCGTAGTGCGCGTTGCCCACGTTGGTGATCAGGTTCAGCGCGCCGAATCCCTGGTACGGCCTCATCAGGTTCGAGTCCACGGCCCGCGTGCCTGGAAGCGGCCCCGGATTCGACGCCGAAACCGGCCCGTAGAAGTTATTCCCCGCAAGCCGCGGGTCGATGTACTTCGTCTGGTAGGACGTCCCCGGCAGAACCTGGTTGATGTTGAACTGCAGCACCTGGTGACGCTGGATGTTTCCGACAAAGGCCACGTCGAGCACCATGTTGAACGGCAGTTCCCGCTGGATGGAGATCGAGTAGTCGTAGACGGTCGGCGCGGCGTTGCTGGATTCGTCCATCGCGCCGAAAGCCCGCGGCGAAAGCCTCTTCACCGTCGAACTCGTCAGCGTCGCCAGGGAAGTCTGCCGGTAATCCGCCTGATTGGCCATCCCGTTCTGGAAGGTGCCCGTCGCCTGCCCGATCGTCGGCCGGTTATACGACCATCCGAACCCGGCCCTCAGCACGGTCTTGTCCGCAAACCGCCATGCGACGCCGCCTCTCGGGGCAAACAGCAGGTAGTTTGGATTCCGGATCCCCGCCTCTCCGATGGTGTCTTTCCGCAGCGGAACCACGCCGTTCAATGGGTCGCCCGAGCCTGGCACCAGCGAGTACAAAAGGGCGCTGAACACGTTGGGCGGCAGCGGATTGTCCGGATACGCCGGATCGATCAGCGTCTTCGTATTCTTCGGATTCACGATGTAGTACCTCGGCGCCTTCGCCGGATCCCATTTGCCGGGCACGAACGCCGCGTCCATGGTGATATCGAAATCCGTGTTGTGCTCAGTTGGGATGTGGTACACGCGCATGCCGAAATCCAGCGTCACCCTGGAGTTCACCTTCCAGGTGTCCTGGATAAAGAGGTGGACGTCCTGGAACATCGACAGCTTGCGCGAGGGATTCGAAACCTGCGTGAACTGAGTGAGCGCCCCCGTCAGGACGTTCGCCGGGCTGTATCCCATGTCGAAGTTGCTCGACGTGTTGACCCCGAAATTGTAGTTGCCCTTGTCGGTCGCCTGGTTGATCTCGTCCTTCTCGTTCCGCATGAACTGCCCGCCCCACTTGATCAGGTGCGTACCCCTTGTCCATGACCACGTTTGCGCGATCTGATATTCCGGCGCCTTGGCGTACCAGGGGAACCGGTTGAATTGGAAGTCCTGATAGCCGGTGTTCTGAATCTGCGGCAGAATGTTGGTTTTCGTTGGGAATGCCACCGGCAACCCCGACAGCCCCATCTTGGTGCGGTCGATCTTGTCCGGATCGCCGGAGACCTCAATCGGCGCGTTCACGAAGTCCTTTTGCCAGTTGAACAGGGTTTCCACCACCATGCTCGCCGACATGGTCTTCGTCAGATTGGCCGTCAGGGCCTTGTCCGGCCGGTCCCACCCCGTGATCACGAACGGCAGGTTGCTTCCCGCCGCCCAGGTCACCATGTCCCGGTAGTGCTGACTGTCATAGTTGAAGCGCACAAACGCCCGCATGGACTCGCTGATGTTGTAGTCCACCTTCACAACGTTCAGGTGCCGGTTATTCACCCTCGCATACTGGTTCAGGTAATTGTTGTTGGTTTCGTTCTTCAGGTTCGGTAGCGGATAGATGTTCAGGATCGCCCGGCCAAGGTCCGTAATCAGGTTTTGCGGAATGATGTTGTTGGGAATCAGGATGGGCGTTCCAGAGGCCTGCGAGCCGGGATAGTAGATGGTCGGGCGCGTGCCGTTGGCGTTCACCGTCTGCGAAAAGTCCCCTTTCCGCTCCAGTTCCGTTGGAACGCGAATCTGGTTGGTCAGCGTCGGCGTATCCTGTTTCAGGTTCTCGTAGTTATAGAAGAAAAACAGCTTGTCCTTCTTGATCGGCCCGCTGAGGTTGCCGCCAAAGTAGTTGTAGCGGTACCGCGGTCTGCCCAACCCGAAGAAGTTGTTGCTCCATGGTGCGGCGTTCAGCGCTTCGTTCCGCAGGTAATCCCACGCCGTCCCGTGCCACTGATTCGAACCGGACTTCGTCACGATGTTGATGACCACGCCGGCGCGATTGCCGTACTCCGCCTGGAAGTTGTTCGCCAGCACCGCCACTTCCTGAATCGCCTCCAGACTCGGCGTCACCGTCGTCTTCGTGTCCGACCCATGGTCCACGTTTGACCCGCCGTCCAGGTTCACCTGCGTCTGGTTCGACGCTTTGCCGTTGATGCGGAAATCCCCGTACCCGTCATAGCCCGCGTCCCGCCCATTGATGGCGTTCACGTTGTTGGGCGAGGACCCGGGGATCACTTTGAGCAGGGTCGACCAGTTCCGGCCCTGCAGCGGCATTTCGGTCACCTGCTTAGCCTGGATGACGTCGTTTCTGACGGCGTTTTCGGTGATGATCTTCGGGATCTCTGCCAGGACCTCCACCGTGGTCTGCGTTGTTCCCAACTCCAGTTGAATGCGCCCCAGAGCAAGATTCTGGAATGCATTGAGAGTAAGGTCCTTGATCGATTTTGTCCGGAAACCCGCCGCCGAGATCGTCAGATCATACTTGCTCGCCACAAGCGACGGTAGAGAGAAGATCCCCACCTCGTTTGTTGTGACCGTCCGCTCCGAATTCGTCGACAACTGAACGATCTTGATCGACACGCCTGGAATCGGCGCGTCCGAGGCGTCCACCACGGTTCCCGTGATCGAACCCATTCCTCCCTGAGCAAAGGCAGGCGTCCCCATAACGAGAAGCGCGCCGAAGATGGATGATAATGACCGCATAGACCTCACCCCAAGAGAGAATTCACGCTGAGATTACCCTATCGTAAGGTAGATTCAGAGTCAAGAATCTGAATGAGGGTTCATCTTGTGGTCAGGCTGTGATACATCAGGATCAGCAAAATGCCCACTCCTGATGTAATGACTTTCATGACAGTCCACGTCCGCAGCGACTGCGGGACCGTCATCCCGTACATCTGGTTGACAATCCAGAAGCCGGCGTCGTTGACGTGGGATAAAACCGTTCCTCCCGCGCAGATAGCCAGCACCAGGATCTCCGGCGTGTAGCCCGGGATCTCCTTCACAAGCGGCGCCACGATCC
Organism: uncultured Solibacteraceae bacterium; assembly: GCA_964461075.1. Classification (GTDB taxonomy): domain Bacteria; phylum Acidobacteriota; class Terriglobia; order Bryobacterales; family Bryobacteraceae; genus JACADU01. Next base: position 8,567 of record CAYWST010000143.1, read on the forward strand.
CCGCCGCCGTGATGATCGCCACCGTCGCCGACCCTTGCGCGATCCGCATCGCGCAGGCCACGAAATAAGCAAGCACAATCGGGCTGATGTTGGCGTCGATCAACAGCCGCCCCGCATAGGGGCCCACCCCGGTGTCCACAATCACCTGCTTGAAGGCGCCGCCGCCGCCCATGATCGCCAGCAGGGCCCCCATCGGCCCCAGGCAGTCATTGGCCAGTTTTCCCATCTGATCCCGCGTCAGCCCTCGCCGGACCCCGAAAACGTACATCGCCGCCAGCGTCGTCACCGTCAACGCCGTAAACGGGTGTCCGAAGAACCCCGTGGCCGGATAGAGCGTCCCTCCGAAGATCAGGATCACCGGCAAAACCAGTAGCAGGCCGACCAGCCAAGGCGATGGCGGGTTGTCCACCTTCACGGGCGCCGGCGCGTTTTCCGGAATCCCGACGAAGATCCTCTTCGAGATCCATCCCGCATAGACAACGCCTGCCAGCGTCATCGGAATCGAGAACGCGATTCCGTAAAGGATCACCTTTCCCAGGTCTGCATTGAACAATTGCGCCGCGGCCGCCGGCGCCGGATGCGGCGGCACCATCGCGTGTGTGACCGTCAGCGCGCACGCGATCGGCAGGCCGTAATACAACAGCGATCGCCCCGTCGTCCGCGCCAGGCTGATCGCCAGCGGCGCGAGAATGACGAAGCCCACCTCAAAAAAAAGCGGCAGCCCGATGAGAAACGACGCGCACAACACCGCCCACACCGCCTGCTTCTCCCCAAACGCCGCGAGCAGCCTCTCCGCTAGCGCCCTGCCCCCGCCCGAGTGCTCAATGAACCGGCCGATCATCGCCCCCAGCGCCACCACCACCGCAATGAACCCGAGCGCTTCCCCGAACCCGTTCTGGATCGACTTCAACAGCTTCGCCGGCGCCATCCCGCACGCCAACCCCAGCGCCATGCTGGTCAGCAGCAGCGCTAGAAAGGCGTGCAGCCTCACCCAAAGAATCAGAACAAGCAGGAGGGCCACCGCTCCCAACGTCAGATAGAGCAACTGCGGTCCGGCAGGCATTGATGGATTATGTCATGTGGGGCGGACCTCCTGGTCCCCGGTAATCGAACCGGACGATGAGCATGACTGTCTGCCCGGTCGCCGAAGAAGGGAGAGTCGTGGCTCTGATCCAGTCCTTCATGGATGAAGGCGAGCGCCGCACTCCCGGCAGCGGGCTAAAGAGGCTCTCGCCCGTGGACGTTCTCCATTACCTCATCGACGTCGTTGGCCCCCAAATCCATTGTCCTGGCCGTCCTGGCAGGCTGACGGCGCATCAACCTGAGTCACGCCCGTCGCCCTGACCCGGACCGAAGACGGTTTCAGTGTGTCCTGCCCTGGCTTGCGCGGTTGCTGGCCGCAGGGCAAGCCGGAAGAGGAGGCCCTCTTCAACATCAGGGACGCCATCCAGGAGGATCTGGCCGTCGCTCGGCAACTCGCCGGTGAGCGCGATCTCCGTGAAGTCGAAATCCCGGCGCATCCGGGAGCAAGATCTCGGGTGTGCCCCACCTGAGCGCTGTCTCGGCGCTGGAGAAGGCCGGGTTCAGAATCCCCCAGCAGGGCAAGCCCATTGTGATGACCGGCGGGATCCGCACCGTAACTATTCCGCGGCACGATCCTATCGATCCGCACACAATGGGCGGCGTGGTATGCGATGCGGGACTCACACCAGAGCAGTTTTGCCGACTGCTCTGACCAGGCTTGGTTGTAGTGGTCTCTCCCTTACGTCACCGGCGCCGGATTGAATAACGCCAAATGATTGTGCAACCCCAGCCGCTCCGCCCCCGGTCGAAAACGCCCGCTCGCCGCCTCTAAAATCCTCTCAAAGATCTGCCGCCCCACTTCCTCGATCGACGCCGCCCCCGTCGCCACGCGCCCCGCGTCCACATCGATCAGGTCAGGCCATTTCTGCGCCAGCGCGCTCCTCGAGCTCACCTTGATCACCGGGCACATCGCCAACCCGTAGGGCGTTCCTTCTCCGGTCGTGAACACCTCCACGTTCATCCCCGCCGCAAGCTGCAGCGTGCCGCAGATGAAATCCGAAGCCGGCGTCGCCACGAAATTCAACCCTGGTGTCACGGCTCTCTCCCCCGGCGCCACTACGCCAACGATTGGCGCCGAGCCCGACTTCACCACCGACCCCAACGCCTTCTCCACAATGTTCGCCAGCCCGCCCCGCTTGTTTCCCGGCGTCGTGTTCGCGCTGCGGTCCACGCCGCCCCGCGCCAGATACTCGTCATACCAGGCCATCTCGCGAACCAGCGCTCGCGCCACCTTGGGCGTCGCGCATCGCGGCACGAGCAGGTGAACGGCATCCCTCACCTCGGTGACCTCCGAGAAGTACACCGTCGCCCCCGCCCGCACAAGCAGGTCCGCCGCCGCGCCCACCGCCGGATTCGCGGTCACCCCGGAAAACGCGTCGCTGCCCCCGCACTGCAACCCGACGCTCAGCTTCGACGCCGGACACTGCGACCTCCTGCGCCGGTTCAGCCGCTCCAGACGCCTCTCGGCGAACTGCATGATCGCCGCGACCATGTCGCCGAACCCGCGGTATTCCTCGTCCTGCAAACGCACCACCCAAGGCTCGCCCTCCATCAGCGGAAACAACCGCGCGGGCTGGAGCTTCTCGCACCCCAACGAAACCGCCATCACCTCTCCGCCGAGGTTCGGATTCAACGCCAGGTTTCTCAGGGTCCGAATCGGGATCTCCGCTCCTGGCGCCTCGATCGCCACGCCGCACCCGTAAGGATGCGTCAGCGCCACCACGCCATCCACATTCGGAAACCGCGGCAGCATCTCTTCGCGGAGCCGCCTGACTGCATGCTCCACCGTCGGAGCGACGCACTGCACCGTCGTCGTGATCCCGAGAATGTTTCGCGTGCCCGCCGTGCCGTCCGCGTTTTCGAACCCATCGAACACGACGCCCGCCAGCGGCTCCAGCGCCGCCGGCTCAGGCCCGTCGAGCGGAAGATCCTCCAGCCGCGGCGCCGCCGGCATTGCCAGATCGCCTTCGCCGATTCTCTCGCCCTCGGCGATCCCCCGGGCTGCATACCCGATCACCTGCCCATACCGCCGCACAGCCTCGCCCTCCACGATCGAGACCGCCGCCACCTTGTGCGCCACCGGCTCGAGAACCACACCTACGTTGTCGCTCGCGTCCGCTATCAGCATCTTGGTCCTTTATAGTTCACGGAACCCCGCGCCGTCCTCGCTCGTCGTATTCAGACGTGAGACTCCTTTTCTATCTGGCGCTTCTCGCCCCGTCCGCACCGGCGGCCTACCGCCTCGCTCCATGCGCGTTCGAAACCCCACAGGGCGCCGTTGTCCAGTGCGGTTGGCTGACCGTCCCCGAGTGCAGAGGGAATCGGCATGCCAGAACCATTGAGCTTCACGTCGCCCGATACCGCAGTCTCGCCGCAACGCCGGCGCCGGACCCCATCGTCTGGCTCGTCGGAGGGCCCGGCGGCGAGGGCCACACACTCTCCACCGCACTGTTCGACCAGGTCGTCAAACCCTACCTCGCGGAACGCGACTTCATCGTCTTCGACCCGCGCGGCGTCGGTCACAGCAAGCCCTCCCTTGTTTGCGGGAACCAGGACCGCGCTTGTTATCAGACACTCAAGGCCGCTGGAACCGGCATCTCCTGCTACAACAGCTCCGAGTTCGCCGCCGATCTCGAAGACCTGCGCAAAGCGCTCCGAATCCGCCAATGGAACATCGTCGGCGAATCCTATGGAACCCACCTCGCCCTTGTTGCCATGAAGATGTTCCCTGCCGGAATCCGGTCTGTCGTCCTCGACTCCGTCCTCCCGCCGGGCTTCGATAACCGCCAGGACGACCGCCGCTGGATGACCAACGCCATCGCGCGACTGGAAGCGAATTGTTCT
>CAYWST010000144.1:0-12440 GCA_964461075.1 uncultured Solibacteraceae bacterium
CCGTCACGTTGAAGCACATCAGCAGTCCCTGGTGGCGGATGAAGAGCTTGCCGCCTGAGACGACCGGGTAGGCCCAGCTTGGGCGGCCCTGGTCGGGGATGGTGAAGCGGCCGAGTTCCTTGTAGCCGGAGGGGGAGGCTTCGGCGAGTCCCATGACGTTTGATTCGCCGAGCAGGAAGAGCATGCCGTCGGCCAGAGTCACAGAGCCTTTGCCGACGGAGCGGTCGCGCCAGGCCACCTGGCCGTCGGCGAGTTTGATGCAGGTAAGAATCGCGTTGGAGAATCCGTAGAGATACCCCTCATGGTGGACGACGCCGCCGTGGTGGTTCATCATTTCGCGGGTGAAGTAGAGTTCGCTGGCCTCTACGACGTCGCCCCTGGCGGTCAACTGCATCGCGCCGCCGCCGGTGCCGTATGCCGAGGTGTAGAACACCTTGTCGCCGGCAAAGACCGGCGCGGCGCAGTTCGCCGTCCTGTTGGCAGGCTTGTCCCAACTCCACATGAGTTTGCCATCCGACGCCCGGACGCCCACGCCCGCCTTGGCGGTGAGCGTGGCGAGGCAGCGGACAGGGCCGACATTAAAGGCGATGACCGAGGAGTAGCCCGGGGGATCGCTGAGTTCCCTGGTGGACCAGAGCCACTTGCCGCTGGACTTGTCGAGGGCCACGAGCGTCGCCCCAGGGGCGCCGGGTGTGACGATCAGTTTGTCGCCATCCACCAAAGGGGATTCGCTCATCAGCCAATAGGGTTGTTTTCCTCTGAAGTCCTTGCCTAAGATGTTCTTGGCCCAAACGACCTTGCCCGAACCGGCCTCCAGCATGGCGAGGTCGCCGGACTCGGTGAGCGCCCAGAGCCGTTCGCCCTCGACGGTGGGGGTGGAGCGCGGTCCGTTGCCGCGATCATTGTCCGATTGGGAACCCAGCGGAGTGAACCAGATCTTCCTGCCCGTGGCCGCGTCGAGGCAGTGGACGCCGCTGCGTCCGCTGAGCGCACCTTGGACGTAGATTCTGCCGCCGGAGACGGCGAGTGAGCCGTAGCCCTCGCCGAGCCCGTCGGTCTTCCACTCCTGGCGGGGCTGGCCGCCGGCCCAGCGGCGGAGGAGTCCTTTTTCGGGGGAGATTCCGTCGCGATGCGGACCGCGAAACTGCGGCCAGTCCGCCGCAGCCATGGCCACAATCATCTCGCGCCGGTTCATCGCTGTCATGAGAGCCTCCCAGTCAACCAGTCCTTGGCCGTTATCCTAGCAGAGATGACGCGCAACACCGCCGTCGTGGTAGGCGCCACAGGCCTGGTCGGCAATTACTTAATGAACGTGCTTGCCGAGGACGCATTTTATGACCGCGTCGTGGTACTGACGCGCCGCCCGATCAGCCCGCCGGAGACTCTGACGAAGACGGAAAACGTCTTCGCCGATTTCGAGCGGCTGGAGGAGATGAATCTTTCCGGCGCGACGCACGCCTTCTGCTGCCTGGGCACAACGATGAGGAAGGCCGGGTCGCGGGCGGCGTTTCGGCGAGTGGACCACGATTACGTGCTGGCTTTCGCCCGGGCGGCGCGGCGGGCCGGGGCGCGGCATTTCGCCATGATCTCGAGCGTGGGCGCGGACCCGCGCGCGGCGAGCTTCTATCTGCGCGTGAAGGGCGAGATCGAGCAGGCGCTCGCGGGGCTCGACTTTGATGAGCTGCACGTCTTCAGACCGGGGATTCTGCTTGGAAAGCGCGAAGAGCGCCGGCCGGGTGAACAACTCGGCGCGGCGCTCGCTCGCGGTTTCGAATGGCTGATGCTCGGGCCGTTGAGAAAGTACAGGCCGATGCCCGCCCCGCTGCTGGCTTCCGCCATGGCGGCGTCGGGCGAACGAGGCGGCGCGGGCCGCCACATCCATCACTACGACGACATCATTCGCCTGGCCGGCGTCTGACGCCGATGGGTCAGGCCGCCGCCTGTTCCTCTTCGGTTTCTCGCGCGGTGACCTTGGCGACTTGCAGATTCTTCGCGAAGCCGATCTTGGACAGGAACCAGATCTGCAGCCACGTCATGTCGAACTCGAACCAGGCAAGACCGTGGCGGGCAGAACTTGGGAACGCATGGTGGTTATTGTGCCAGCCTTCGCCGAAGGTCAGCAGCGCGACCCACCAGTTATTGCGGGAGTCGTCGCGGGTCTTGAAGCGCCGGCCGCCCCAGATGTGAGCGGCGGAGTTGACAAGCCAGGTGGAGTGCAGCCCGACGACGACGCGGGTACAGACTCCCCAAAGCAGCATGGAGAGCCCGCCAAAGCCAAGCAGGATCAGGCCGAGGAAGACCAGCGGCACGTAGTGGTAGGTGTTCAGCCAGCGGTAGAAGGGATCGCGGCCGAGGTCCGGAGCGTACTTGGCCAGCATCGCCGTGGCGTTGTGCTTGGCCTCGCCGAACATGATCCAGCCCATGTGCGACCACCAGGGACCGTCCTTAGGGCTGTGGGGATCGCCCGGCTGATCGGACCGCTGATGATGCACGCGGTGAGTGGCGACCCAGAAGATCGGACCGCCTTCCAGCGTCATCGTTCCACAGACGGCCAGGAAGTACTCAAACCACTTCGGCACCTTGTAGCCACGATGGGTCAGCAGCCGGTGATAGCCCATCCCGATGCCGCAGCCGATACAGAGCCAGTAGAGCGCCGAGGCGACCAGCACCGATTTCCAGTTGAAGACAAACAACGAGGCCACAGCCCCGACATGAAAGAGGATGAGAGCGGTCGTCGTCACCCAGTTAATGTTCGAAAAGCGATAGGGCGAGGCGGACGCCTCGGCCGCGACCGCAGAATTGGCCGGCAGGTTTTGATTTGTATTGTCGAGCTTCACGCGTGTCCTTGGTCCCAACTGATCCTGATGCCTCAATGCTGGATGATCAGGTACTGGTTCCTCTTCATTCTACGAGTCCGGAACCTGCGAATCAATTGCAGTTCACTTCATCTGAGGATTCCTGGAGGCGTTTGGTTGCGTAAAAACGATGAGTCTTTTTTCATTGAGGACAACTTGAGCCCCACCAGTTATATACTCGGTCCGATGACGCTTCCCCCCTATCTTGCCAAAGCAGTTTCCAATCCGGCGGCCAACCGCGCGCCGTGGTACACGAACACAGCACCCAGTTACGCAGGGATCTTCCTTTGGATCGCGTTTTATAACGCAATCGCCGCCAACACGATCACGCAAGCAGGGCTGGGGGTCTGTCTGATCGCGCTTGTGGTTGCCGGCCTACTGAGCTATGGCCTTTATTATCTGGCACCAGCAATGCTGGGAATGAAGACGGGCTATCCGCTGTATGTCGTGGGGAGTTCGACGTTTGGCACGACCGGCGGCTACCTGATGCCGGGGCTTTTAATGGGCCTTCTGCAGGTGGGCTGGTTCGCCGTCGCGACATTCTTCGCGGCGAAGTTTATCCTGTCGGGGCTGGGAATGGACGCAGCGCCGAAGAGCGCGCCGTTTATCGCGGCGGGCATCGGCTGGGGCTACGTGATGGCGTTCGTCGGAGTCAAGGGCATCGGCTATGTGTCGCGAGTTGCGACGTATCTGAATTTCATTCCGCTGATCATGATCCTGATCGTCTTCTTCAGGACCTATGATGGGATTGCACAGTACGAGCCGCCAGCGCACAACTCCTACGGGGCGTTCACTTTAATTCTGCAGATCGTGATCGGCTTCTTTGCCACGGCAGGCGCGGCGGGGGCGGATTTCGGCGTCAACAGCCGCAATGCGAGCGACGTAAAGTTGGGCGGGTTGGTGGGGATCGCGCTGGCCGTGGTGGTGGCGGGGGGGCTGCCACTGCTCTCGGTAGCCGGGGCCAAGGCGCTGAACCCGGCGCTGGCGAGTCTGAATTACGACGCGGTGATTCCCTCGATGGGCGGCGCGCTGGCCGCGGCTATGTTCTTCCTGTTCGCCATCGCGTCGATTCCGGCCACCTGCGTCTGCGCGTTCATCGCGAGCAACAGTTTCGCGACGATGATGCCGGGCATCCCGCGCATGACGTCGACGATGGCGGCGGTGACGGTAGCCATCGTGCTCGCAGTCACGGGAGCGGCCGAGGACCTGATTGGATTCTTCAGTATCATCGGAGCTTCGTTCGGCCCCATCTGCGGCGCTATCGCCGCGGATTATCTGCTGAGCGGGCGCAAGTGGGCGGGACCGAGAGAGGGCGTCAACTGGGCGGGCTACATCGCCTGGGCGGCGGGGTTTTTCGTCGGCGTCATGCCGTTCATGTCCATCTTTGACGGACTGAAGGAGACGATCCAGCCCGCGGCGCTTTACAGCTTCATCGCCGGCTTCCTGGTGTATGCGCTGTGCGCGAAGGCGGGGCTGCAGCCGAAAACGGTTGCAATGCCATAAGCCCGCGGCGGGAAGCCCGGGCCGGCAAGGCGCGTGCCGGGAAGGCCGGACTAGTACCAATCCATTCGCTCCGCTGAGGGTTTTCATCTCTTCTTGCCGTTTACCAGGATGAGGGGCTGGAAATGCGCTTAGCAATAACAAGAATTGTGTGGCAGACGATCCTGATTGGCATCCTGGCCGCCTCGGCAGGCGGGGCTCCGATCGCGCTCGGCGTTCTGCAGGTTTCCGAGTTCATTCCAGGCACGCCAGACGTGCCTGGCGTTGTCAGCTTCGATGTGCTCAATCTCACGGGACCGTTCGCTCTGCCGCCCGACTTTCCTGTCGCGGAGGAGTTGATCTTCGAATCCGCCGTGCTGGAGCTCTATCAGGAGACGGGGCTCTGGGGCGTATTCCCGCTTGGCGACGCCGGGCCGGGGCCGCTCGTCGATACATTCGGCGATCCTCTTGTTCAGGCGCCGGGCGACGTCGCGTTCACGTCGGCCCGTTTCACTGCCTCGCTCTCGCAAACCCACTTCACTGCGGGCGGCGCCGCGATGGCGGCGAATTCAAACGCCATCGAAGTGCTGCTGCTGCCCGCGTCCGGATCGGTCCTCGTCCCTGGGCTCGACTTTGCGGCGATCTACGTCGAGGCGACCCCGGCTGAGGTTCCCGAACCTCGCACCATGGGGCTGATGGCGCTGGGCGCGCTCGTCCTTGCCGTCGGACGAAGGAGGAGCAGGTTGGCGCTCGCCGTCTTTGTGTGCACGGCGCCGGCATGGGCGCAGCAGCCGCCGGTTACTCTCTCGCAAGCCACTTCACCCGCGGCCGGGCAGCCTGGCGTCACGACGATGAGCGTCACGGCGGCCGGGATCCCCTCAAGCGTCACAACAAGCCAGTTGACGCTTTCGTTGACTCCAGCCGCGACCGGACCGGCAATGACCGCCACCATCACATCGGTGACGAAACTCACGGGTTCGTCCACAAGGATTTCGTTCCGTTTCACCGGCCCGAACGTCACGGCGCCAGCGACTTACCGGATGCGGCTTCTCGGACCCAATTGGACAAGCGTGAACACGGCGTCGATGATCGTGAATCCACCGGCCTCGGTCACGCTCAATCCGGCGTCGTCGCAGGCTGGGCGAACGCTGACGGTTGCGATTTCGGGACAGTTCACCAACTTCCTTTCCGGTTCAACACGGGCGAACTTCGGGCCTGGCATCACGGTTGGCGGAGCGGCCCCGAACACGTTCGGCCCGGTGACGGTGACCTCGCCCACCACGGCAACCGTCCAGATCGTCACCGGCGCCGGACTTGCGCCCGGACCCAGGGAGGTGAAGATCGCCACCGGCGTTCAGCAAGCTTCGGCGACCTTCGCCATCACGGCGGCGGGCAACGCGCCGCCGTCGATCACCTCGGCCCCGGTGGTTTCCGGAGTCTGGCTGCAGCCATACTCTTACGCGGTCAGCGCCACCGATCCGGACGGCGACACGCTGGCCTACTCGCTAACGACCTACCCGCCTGGCATGATGATTGATCCGGCCACGGGCGTCATCTCCTGGACGCCGCCGGGCACAGGCGCCTCGATGGCCGCAGTGCGCGTGATTGACGGCAAGGGAGGCGAAGCGGCGCAGTCATTCACGGTCAATGTGACGGCGCCTCCAAACGGACCTCCCGTGCTTGCGCCGATCGCGAATCGCACGGTCAACGTCGGCGAGACCTTGGGGATTCGGCTTGCAGCCAGCGACCCGAATCACAACGACGCCCTCCGCTTCTCCCTGCCACAGGCTCCGTCCGGCGCAATGCTGACTCCGCCGCCTCTGCTTCAGTGGACTCCCGGCGGCCAGCACATCGGAATCCAGGCGTTCGCCGCACGCGTTGAGGATGCCGCCGGCCTGTCGGACATGAAGCCGTTTCAAGTGACGGTGACCAACAACAACGTTCCTCCGGTCTTCGCGCCTCAGGCGGACGCCACGGTTCAGGCGGGAGCGCTGTTTTCTCGCATGCTGACGGCGACAGACCCGAATCCCGGCGACTCGCTGCGGTTTTCATTGGTATCAGGCCCGGCCGGGCTCACCGTCGGCGCCGGAGGCCAACTCTCCTGGGTTCCCGCGTTGAGCCAGTACGGGCCGAACCCGGTGAGAGTGCAGGTCACCGATCAGGGAGGTCTGTTCGACGTGGCCGCCTTCGCCATCGAAGCCGTCGGACCGGTTCCGAATTTCCCGCCGGCGGCGGTGAACAACAGGTATTCGGTGCGCCGGGGCACTACGCTCCGTGTGACGGCGCCGGGCGTGCTTGGAAACGACACAGATCCCAACTTCGACCCTCTGACCGCCCGCCTGATTGCGCCACCGTCGCGCGGCACGTTGGATCTCACGGCGAACGGATCGTTCACCTACACGCCCACGCCGCCGGCCGCTGGCTCCACGGAACCGGCGCTGAAACACGCATTCACCCATCCCGACGTCCTCAATTCGACCGGCATTACTCCGCTGGTGGTGGATCTCGACCGGGATGGCGTTTCAGAAATCGTCTTTCATTGCCAGGGGCCGTCCACCTCACGGCGCCTGTTCGCTTTGAACGGCGCCACCGGCGCTCTCAAGTGGGCCGTCGACACCTATGTCCCCGCGAGTTTCCTGGAGCTCAGTCTCTATACCGAACTCGCCAGCGGCGACCTTGACGGCGACGGTTTTCCGGAAGTCCTTGCCATCTCCGACAAGACAGTATCTGGCGTGGGATTGCTGGTTCGCCGTCATATCATCGCTTTTGACCGTAACGGAAACCGCCTCTGGACCAGCGCGGACATCGTCGACGGCGCGCGGGTCGTCGAATCCGCGGGCCCCCGGAAGATCATTCTTGCCAACGTGACGGGCGATGCGAAGCCCGAGATTATCTTCGTCCACGTTGGGAAGACATCGGATTTCCTGCCAGGCGAGTCTTCCGAGGTCCTGCTGACTGTGATGAACCATCTTGGCCAGGCGCTGTTCACGGTCCGCAGCCGGACCCGTTTCTGGCTGTCGCCGGACCCGGGCAACGCCCTCGTAGCCGACCTCGATCTGGATGGGACGCCGGAAATCCTGTTCGCCAACGTCGCCGCCTCTTCAACCGGCCAGATTCTGTGGCGGGCTGGTTTCGACAGTGTTTGGGATATGGCGGCGGCCAACCTCGACGACGACCCCTTTCCCGAACTCATCTACATGGACCGCTATGTGGGGATTCGCTGCGTAGAGCATGCAGGGGCCCCAAAATGGGGCCCCACCACGCCCCCGGTCGCCTCCGCTTCCGGCAGCAGCCTGCTCACCGTCGGCGACGCCGATGGCGACGGGCGCAGCGAGATTCTGGTGGCGCGCGACACAAGCATCTTCATCCTCGGCGCCAACGGCGCCATCCAGCGGTCCATCCCGCTGCCATTCGACGGGGTCGGCGGCAATCCGACGGTATTCGATCTGAACTCCGACGGCAAACCCGAGATCGTCTATCACTCCGGCCGCGGGCCGTTCGATAGCGGGTCCATGCGGGGCGCCCTGATGATCTTCGATGGCCCGAGCGGGACGCTGCTGCACTCCCTGCCGGCGACGCGGCATCACTCGTTTCCCGGCACGGACGTCAGCCCGGTCATCGCGGACGTGGATGGCGACGGCGCGGCGGAGATCGTGGTTTCCTCCTGGGATGACCGGGTTTTGTTGCGTGTTTTCGAGGCGAAGTCCGGCCACTGGGCGCCGGCGCGCCCCATCGCCCATCAGCCGCACTACTTCGTCACCAACGTCAACACGGACGGAACCATCCCTGCCGCGCCAGCGCCGAACTGGCTCACCCCTGGACTGAACAACTACCGCGTGTACACACCGCCGCCCGGTGAGCGCGCCAATGAGCAAGACCGGTTCACCTACGTGGCCAACGATGGCGCCGCGGATTCAAACGCCGCCGTGGCCGACATCGACATCCTTCCGCCGAACACCGCCCCGCGCATCCTGTCCCGCGCGCCCGCCGCGGCGACGCCGAACGTCGAATACCTGTACGGCGTCCGCGCTGAAGATCCGGACCCCGGCGATATTCTGACTTTCTCCCTGGCCAAAGCGGCCCCCGGAATGACCATCGATGCCGGCACAGGTCTCATTCGCTGGATTCCCGGCGCCGCACAGACGGGCCTGCACGTCATTGCAGTGAAGGTGACCGACCTCCAGGGATTCACCGACTACGAGGGCGCCATGATCGCCGCCGGTCCGCCGACTCAGGTTCCCTACGTCGCCGGACAAACGGAGCAGGCGGCGAAGACGCAGCTTGCCGCGGCCGGGCTGGGGGTGGGAACCATCGTCAACGCGCCCAGCGGCACGCGGCCTGCCGGGCAGGTGATCAGCCACGAACCCGCTGCGGGCGCGCTGGTTGCCGCGGGGTCGGCGGTGAACCTCGTCATCTCCACGGGGCCCGCGGCGGTTCCCGTCCCGGCGCTGGTTGGCAAGCCTGAGGGCGACGCTCAAACCCTGCTCGCACAGGCAGGTTTCACAGCCTCGGTGAGCCGCGCGTTCTCCAACACCGTGCCGATCGGCTATGTGATTTCGCAAAACCCGCCGCCTTCGACGCTGCTGGCGCCCGGGGCGGTGCAGATGGTGGTTTCGGCGGGAACGGGCCTCATTCTCCAACTGGCGCGCAGTTTCACGACTGCGGACGCGCCGATTGCGTTCACCGTCCTGTCGCAGGACGTCAACGGGGTCGAGGGGCCGGCTCCGCCGCTTCAATTCACCGTCACCCCGGCGCCGCCGCCCTTCAATGGCGCGTTGCCTTCAGTGGCCGGCTCCGCCATCGTGCCGGCGATGAACACCCGAGGCGCGTTTCGCCTCACCGCCACCGATACGGCGACCGGCCGCAGTGTCTATGCCGACTTCTCTGTCACCTTCCCCCGCACCTCAGGGGAGGTGTCGATGATGGAGACGTTCGCCAACCTCTCAGCGGCGATGGATGACATTGGCGGCCTCATCCGGCAGGCGCGGCAGGCTCTGGCGCTGAATGACGTCCCCGCCATGCAGAACCTGCTGCGCCTGATGGTGACGCGCTGGCGCCAGGTTGACAGGACCGCCGTGCGGATGGCGATTCCCTTCAGCCTGGAAACCGGGTTTCCGCCGCTGCCATCCCAGTTAAGCCAGTTTGGCCTGACGGCCACCGCGGCGGACGAACTCAATCTGAAAATCCTCAAGGAAGCCGCGGCCGATCTCGAGCTGATGATCGAGGCGCACCGCGCGCCGAGCACGCCGGTGGCACAATTGCGCCAATTGTGGGACCAGTTCGGGGCGAGAGCCGCACGCCTGAACGGGCTGGCGATATCCGAAGCCGGCACCATCAAGGCGCAATCTCTCTACTCGATCATCCTATGTAACCGCATTCCCGACTTGTACTCGGCTTTGATGGACGATCTCGGGCGTGTTGTGGGGATGCCTCCGCAATCCGCCCGGGTGGCGGCCGGATCCCGCGGCCGGGCCGTGGCGCCAATGTCCACCCTGGGCGAACAGTTGACCGTCATCGCCGTGAAGTTCCTTGTGGACAAGGCCACCGATGCGCTCGTCCCGTCGTACAAGAACGCCAGGGAATTCGCGGGCGACATTATGAAGCAGGCGGCCTTCGGCGCCGCGGCTGTGGCCTTCGCCTCCCACGTGAGATCGTTCGTCCAGGGGCAGGAACTCGCCGCCGTCGTCTCCGGCGCCTCGATGTCGTTCCGGGTGTTCAAAGCCAGCTTCACGATGATCGAAGGCGAACTCGACGCCGACAATCCCGAAAACAACACGGTGATCATGATCGGACCCGATGTGATCGCTCCGGTGAAACCGGCCGTCGAAAAAATCAAGTCCCGCATGACGGCCGCCAACGGCAGCTACAAGAACGGCAGCGAGATTTATCACGATCTGATGGAGTTCAAGCAAAAGCTCGAGAGCGGCGTCACGGGCGAGGACGCCGCGAACGCCGTCGCCAACACGTTTCAGGCGGCGAAGCTGGGCATGAAGGGCTGTGTCTTTTCGAACTCCCCGACCTGCGGCGAGCTGATCTATCCCGACGGTTTCGAACCCGTCTACACGTATACACCGCCCGGGAATCTGGCGAACGACTTCAGCGGGCTGCCCGTGCCGATCGTGTTCATGGTGCAAAGCAAAGTGAGCGGCGCCATGTTCTTCGATACGCCCGTGTTCCTGCCTTTCAAGAAATGAGGGGGTGGTACAATGCGCGCTAAGCACGATGGAGTTCGACCCAGAGCGCTCCGCGGCGGGATGCACCGCGGAAGAGACAACCGAAATCCTCCTCCGCTGGTCCGGCGGGGACGCCAGCGCCCTGGAAGAGTTGACGCCCCGGGTTTACACCGAGTTGCGGCGGCTGGCGCGCGGTTACGCGGATCGATCCAATACGCTCGAGCCGACCGCCCTGGTCCATGAGTTATTTATCCGCCTGATCAAGGCGGAGCGCGTCGATGTCCGCAGCCGGGCGCACTTCCTGGCGGTCGCGGCGAAAGCGATGCGGAGAATCGTCATCGATGCGGCGCGGGCTTCCGTCGCAGCCAAGCGCGACGCCGGCTTGCGCGTCGATTTGACGGGATTGGAGCTGGCGGAAGCGTCGCCAAACGCAGCGATCATCCGCTTGAATGAGGCCCTGTCGCGCCTCGAACTTGCCGACCCGCGAAAGGCGTCAGTTGTTGAACTGCGCTTTTTCGCCGGATTGGAGATGAGTGAAGTGGCGGAAGCTCTGGAGATCTCGCTCGCCACGGCCGAGCGCGACTGGAGGTTCGCCCGCGCCTGGCTGTACAAGACGCTGGCGGAGGAATCGCCCTGAGGAGACGGGATGGATGCGGCGCGCTGGAGTCTGATCGAGACGGTTTTCGCAGAGGCCTGCTCGCGAGCGCCTGACGGCAGGGACGAATACCTCAGCGCGGCCTGCGACGGCAATCCGGAACTGCGAAAGGAAGTGGAGGATCTCCTGAAAGCGGAAGAGGCGTCGCAGCGTCTCTTCACTCTGCTGTCGCGCAGTCTCCCGTCCGCATCCGCCCTCGGCGCGGAAGCGGATGCGCCGCCGGCGTTGGGATTGAGAGCCGGACCCTATGTCCTCGAAGCTCCGCTTGGTTCAGGGGGCATGGGCCAGGTGTTCGCCGCCCGCCGGGACGACGATCAGTACGCCAAGCGCGTAGCCGTCAAAATGATCCGTTTCGGTTTCGCCGAGGACCACATGGTGCGGCGCTTTCGCCGCGAACGCCAGATTCTTGCGGCTCTCGAACATCCCAACATCGCGCGGCTGATCGATGGCGGCGTGCTCGACGACGGCCGCCCCTACATGGTGATGGAACTGGTAGAGGGCGAGAGGATCGACGCGTGGCTGGCGCGCCACGGTGCGCGGGGGCATGAGGCGCTTCCGATCATGATCCCGATCCTGCGCGCCCTGGAGTATGCGCACTCGAACCTGGTAGTCCACTGCGACATCAAGCCGTCGAACATTATGGTCACCTCCGAAGGCGTTCCCAAGCTCCTTGACTTCGGCGTGGCGCGGCTGCTCCGGGATGACGGATCCGATATCACCTCTCTCGCCCTCACTCCCCGCTACGCGGCGCCGGAAGTCAGCTCCGGGCAGGTTGTGACGGTGGCCGGCGACGTCTACTCTCTCGGCGTGCTGCTGCGAGAATTGTGCGGCCCGCTGGATCCCAAAACCGATCTTCACTGCATCCTCGCCAAGGCGAGCGAGAAGGATGCGGCCTGCCGGTACCCGTCCGTGGAGGCCATGCGTGGCGATATCGAGCGCCTGTTGTCAGGCTATCCGGTGCTGGCGCGGCGCGGCGCCGCCTGGTACAAGGCGAAGAAGTTTTTGTCGCGGAACCGGGCGTCCGCATTCATTGGCGCCCTGGCGGCGCTCGGTTTGTCAGCCGCCCTGATCTACGCCTGGGATCAAGCGCGAACCGCCAAGCGGCGATACAGCGACACGCGCGCACTGGCGAGAACCATGATGTTCGACGCCCATGACGCGGTGATGGAACTGCCGGGCTCGACGCCGGTCCAGCGGCTGCTGATCGACCGCTCCCTGAGCTACTTCGAGCGACTGGCGGCAGACTCCGGCGGCGACGCGGAGGTCCGCGAACACCTC
>CAYWST010000145.1:0-12434 GCA_964461075.1 uncultured Solibacteraceae bacterium
GCGAAACTCACTAATTTATGCGGGCAGGTGTCTCAAAGTCGTTGACAAGTTCCGCGCTCGCTGTCGGGCAGATTGGCGAGGTAGGAGCGGCTGTCGGTCAGAGGAGAGGCGGACTTTCCCGCCTTGCTTTGGAGCACGGTGAACGGGACGGCCTGGTTTCCGATGATGACGCCCAACGATGGGTTCGGGGAGTCGGGGGTAGTGAAGCGGATCAGTTTCATGGCGGCACTTCTCTGTTGGCCTGGAACTGGGCTAATACTCAACCGCGATTCCTTTGGCCTTGGCCACTTTGTAGATGGCGTCAAACGTGGCGGGTGAATCCCAGGGGGCGTCAGGGGGCTCGTTTCGAAACTCGTGATACGCCCGTTCGACATTCATGTAGAGACGGGCCGGGGCGCGCCACTCGCCGTAGGGGCCAAACTCGATGCGCTTGGCGGCCTCCAGCGAGGTGAGTCCATCGTCGAAACACTTCTTCGACTCGCCACGGACGTACTGGAGGTACTCTTTCATCTCCCTGATTCCATCAAGCCCACAAAGCGGGCCGTGGCCAGGGACGATGACATCCGGATTGAGTTGAGTGATCAGGTCGAGGCATTGGAACCACTTTTCGTACGATCCCGTCCAGCCCATCGGCGTACACTGCCGGAACACAACATCTCCGGCGAACACCACCCTTTCTCGCGGAACATGGATGATCGTGTCCCCGACTTGATGACACGGCCCGACATAGATCAGGTGGACCTCAGTGCCATCGAGGTCCAGTTCATAGCGGGCCTCAAAAACGGTCGTCGGGAGCACGAGTTCGATATCATCAAAGTCATAGTCCTCCAGCAATTGCAGCCCCGCCGCGGCGACGCCCGGATGGAGCAGCTTGAGGATGTGGCGTGTCAGGAACCTGCTGACGCCCCGCAGCAGTTCGCGAATCTCCTTCGGATCGGCGACATGCTTCATCCTCTCGGGCACCGAGCGATGAGCGATGATCTCCGCCCCCTTGAACAGTTGATTACCCCAAACGTGATCAGCGTCCTCGTGGGTATTGACGACCTGCTTCGGGGTCGAGGTCCATACTCTTCCGAACAGTTCGATCATCTGGCGCGCATGAGCCAGGTCCGACTGGGTGTCGATGAGAACGCCCCCGGCCCGGTTGATGAGTCCCGAGTTCGCATCGCACACGCGGTTCTTCTCGTTCAGAACCGCGTAGCAGTGGGTGCTGACCTGTTTCATTTCCATCGAAACATCACCCGATTGACTGGACTTCCCGTACTGAACATGCGTGCCGAGGCCACAGGATGGCGTCAGGCTGGGCGGCGCGGAGAATCGTAAAGGAAGCCGCTGCCCTTCTCTTCGAAGTGCTTGACGATCTTGTCACGTCGCGCCAGGATTCCCTCGACCTCCATTTTGTTGAGGTACTCCCCCATCGCACTCGTCAATTGAGGCTCGGCGAGTTCCTTCATCTTCGCCAGCAAAGCGCGATCGCATCGGGTCAGGTTCTTGGGTTCGCGAATGTCGTGTGACATGCGGAATGCGCGGCTGTGATCGATCATCCAGATCCGCCATTGCTTGTCGATGACGAGATTGCCGAGGTTCCGGTCGGTGTTGAAGATGAGCTGGTCGAAGACGCGGACGATCTCCATTTGCTCGTTCCAGGAGGGCACGTCCGGGGGTTGAATCTTCTTCTTGACTCGATCGAGTTCAAGCATTAAAACATCGTCGACCCACCAGGTGAAGCACGCGCTACTTCCCTTGTACTTCCGCTCGACGCTCACAGGTGTCATGTTCAGTCCGAGCAGCCTGTCAAGATTGTATCCGGCGACGTCGAACTTCCACGAGTCCCTAAAGTTGAGTTCAGTCCCCATCGCCGTCTGGAAAGCGGCCTTCGACTCGTCGATGGACTGGATGCTCGCGTCGTGGGTGAGACTTCCATCGGAGAGGGTCGCCCTCAGCGTGCCAGTAATACCTCGTGAGGCGCTGCGGGTCCGTCCGATCTTGGCCGTGAGCAGGAATTGGATCTTCTGCTCTTCCGTGAGGCGTTTAGCGGATGCCTCCTTCGTCTGTGGTTGAAGGATGCCCGGCAGGCTGCACAGCCCGCCGAGCATCATTCTTCTCGAAACCAGTTGCGCGTTCATGGCTTTCGCCCCCTGGGATGTTCCGCCTATTTGGCCGCGGGCGCCTCGCCATACGGTTGATAGGACTCGTCGGCGCGCTTGATATCCTCGCCCTTGATCTCGTGGGAGTGGTTCAGGAAGATCCTGAGACGGGAAGCCCACTCATCGAAGGCGTGGCGGGCGGCGATGGATTTCTCGTGACGCGAGATATTGCCTGCGGCGATTTCGGCGCCGTCACCGAGCGGTTCGCGATCGACAGCGGCGGCGATCTGTTCACCGGTCACGGAGTCAACCAGTTCGACTTCGACGCCGACCTTGCCAATGCTGGCTGCGGTGTCGACCGCATCGCTGGCGTCCTCGGGCTTGTCGGCGGCGGCGACCGTGCCACCGGCGTCGACGCCAATGATGGCGGCGCGCAGGCGCAGCACGAGGGGCCCCGGCTCGTCGACTACCGGGAATGCGTCAGAGACGGCCTTGGTCAGAGCGGCGCGAAAGTAGTTGGCTGCTGCTGCGCGGGTCTTCTCCGGTATCTTGCTGTCGTCGGCGTCCGAAGCGAGATAGACCTCGACCGGATCGATGATCACCGCCACGTATTTGTGAAGGTTCTTCTGGGCGTCGGTGTTGACGTATGTTTTCACGGCGCCTTCGAGGTCGGGATTGGGGGCAAGTTTGGAGTAGTCTTTCAGGAATCCTGAATACTCCTGGTTTGCCGGCATCTTTTTCACGCTGGATGTGGCAGGCTTGGAGCAGGCCGTGGTTACCAGCATCAGCAGCGCGATGAGGCAAAGGGAAATGAGCCTGAATGAAGAGGTGTTTCTGTTAGACATTTGATTTCTCCTTAAGGACCCCACGATCCGCGTCAGCCCTTCTTCTCCTTTGGAGTTGGCCCGGTCACGCGCAGCAGGTTCACGACCTTGAAAGCTCCGGGCACGCCGTTGCATTGAATGTAGGCGAGATCGGAATCCGCTTTTGTCGCGACGGAACCGAGCAGGATGATGGCTCCGTCCTTAACGATAATCTTGATGTCGGAGCCGCTGCCCCAGAAGTACCTCGAGAGAGTCCGCTGGAGGGCGGCGCGGGCGCCGGCCCGGATGTTCATGTCGAAGCGGCCCATCGGCAGGACTTCAATATTGTTGACGATGCTGGTGATGCCCTCGAGGTTCTTGATGCGGTTCTGCGCTTCGCTGCGGTTGGTGATCCTGACCGTCCAGCCGGTGAGGATCACCTCACCGCCGTTGAGGTTGAAGGAGATGAAATCGAACTCGCTGATGTAGGACATCATGGCGAGTTCGTGGCGGATCTTCTCGTGCAGGGCGGGTCCACTAGCGACCTTATACGTTCGAACGTCCAGCAAATTGCGAGCCGGGTCGCCTTGCGGGATGGACGCAGCCTCGATCAGCTTTGCGCTCTGAAGCTTCATCTGCCCGTCTTTGACCTTCAGCTCGCCGGTGGCCTCGGCCAGTTTTCCCACGAGATCCTTGACCATCTTTGGCTTGTTGATTCCAAATACGGCGTTGTTACTCAGTTGAACGAGGACGGGCTGGTCGCCTTGTTTGAAGGCTTTCGCGCTGCACTCCGTCCGATTCGTGTTGATCGGGCCGAGGAGCAAGTGCGCGCAGACGTCCGTATCGACATAGGCCTTGATCGTTGTGATCTCAGCAGCGTTTGCCGCGCCGGTAAAAGCCAGCAGGACAGGCGCCATAATTGTGAAAACTCGCATACTTCAGAGTCCTTTCTATTCAAATCTGGTGAATCATAACTTTTCGCTTACACGGTTTCCTTTGCGGTACGACCCTACCTGCGGCGTGCGCCAGCCGCGCTGCGGCCGCCTCCGCTCCGTTGGGACCGCTGGCTTTGCCACTCTCCTCTTTGGCGATTCTGCCGTTCCAGATTCAGCTCCTGAGTGTGAGCCGAGTACTGTCCTCTGGACCCGCCAAAGGCGCCCGATGCTGTTTGGCCGGACGCGGCCGTCCGCTGCTGTGTGGCAGCCTGTTGTGGCTGAGAACTCGGCGCGCGCTGTTGAGCGGCCGCTGACGAAGGCTGAGCCGTCGCGGCGGCGCCCCGCTGCGTTTGTGCGGACTGCGTACCCGTCCTGGAGCTGGCCGACTCCGGCGGGGTCACGGAACCCCAGCTGCCGTCTTCATATTTCTGCCAACCACTGCCTGTGTTCTTGTAGACGTTTCCATCTTTTCCGGCATAGACATCGCCACTCGCTGTTTGGGCTTTGAAGGCGCTGCTGCCTCCTGCTCCGCTTACAGCGACAGCTTGACCGCCTGACGATGTGCTGCCTCTGGCCACCGTTCCTTGCGCGGTCGAATAGTGCTGAGTAATTGCTGATTGGCTACCCTTACTCACCACGGAGGTTCCCCATTGGGCGCCTGGCGCGGATCCTTGAGCCGTGGCGGCGTATCTCCCGGTGTAGGGGTTATACGCCTGGGCGGCGCTCCTGCTGCCATAGGGGGTGGAGACGCTCCCCCCGCGCGCCGCAGTCCCGGTATAGGGGTTGTACGCTTGGACCGCGCTTCTCGTGCCATAGGGAGTCGAGACGCTGGCCCCTCGCGCGTATGTGCCGGTGTACGGGTTATACGACGCCGCTCTTGTCGTTGATGCGTACGGCCCATAGAGTGAGCGCGACACACCGTACGCCCCTGTCCCGGCGTGGTAGTAATGAACCGTGCCGTAAGTGACCGGGTGTGGATAGTAGATGGGATAGCGGTAAGGGGGATAGTAGATGTACGGCGGGTAGTAGTAGCCGGTCCCGTTTGCCACGATCGCGCCCACTGTCAGGCCGATGATAAACGCTCCCATATAACCGGAGGTGTGACTCGCAGTGACAGTTCCGCTGCTACTCGTGGACTGGGTCACATACGTGACGTTGTGGACCGGTGAGCTGGGCGGGATTGAGTAGATCTCCTGCGGAACCGAACTTGCCGTTGTCCACGGGCCCTCCGGTTTGGGGGACATGAACCAGACTCCCTGCAGGCACAGGTAGTAGACGTCGCCGACCTTAATCACCTTGTCCTGCGTGTTGGTCGCATAGGACATGGACGTCCCCTCGATGGGGGCGAATTGCGGCTCCCCGCCGTAAGTGACACTGACCTGCGCGGCCGCCGCCACGGGGTCCACCTCGAATGTTGTCGGCACTTGCGCTAGCAGGACGGCGTCCTTCGCCTCTTCAGTGCCCGGAACAGCAGCGAGGACGCGGCCGGCTGGACTACTCGGTGGAATCCTGGCGAAATCCGCAGGCAAATCGGGAGTCGAAAAGCGCCAAGGGCCCGTGAGGGCGCCGGAAGTGAACCATCGGCCCGAAACCAGGATGTAGTACTGCTTCTTCGGCGTGTAAACAAATAGGTCGCTCTCAGTGTTCACTGCGTAGGTGAGTTGTGTTCCAGGGACTGCCGAATACCGCGGCTGCCCATCGAAGAGGACGGCTTCGGCAGGAACCATTGAATAGAACACAGCCGGGGCGACCGGCTTGGCGTTCGCTGGTGGAGGGATGACGCTCTTCAGTGAAGCCCACTCAGGGTCCGAAGCCAACTTCGCCATATCCGGCGGCAGCGTCCGGGTCGATTTCCAGGGGCCCTCAAGGCTAGCCGAGGTCATCCACTCCTGACCCACCAGGAGGTAGTACGCGGTCTTCGCTTTGTCGAGGAATAAGGGCCAACTCGTGTTGACGACGAATTCGAGCGAAGTGTCCTTGACCGGCGTGAGCCGAGGCTGCCCATCAACGAACAACAGGATTGCGGGCCGGTAGCTGACGAAGATGGGCGGGGGATCGTTTCGGACCGGCACCGCCGGGGCGGATTCGGGTTTGGGAACGCATGCGATAAGCCGTTGAAGCGAGATGGCTGTGGTGGGCGGGACCAGGGTTCTGACCAACTGATTCATCTTCGTAGCGTTGGCTTGATCCAACGAGGGAAAGTGAAGAGTTTTGATCTTGAGATCGGTGATCACGACGAGATCGCGCTCACGGACGACATCGGTTTGTCCATGCATGCTCACGACGCCCATGACCGGCTTGCCTCCGGGAGGCGTGAGAGAGAATGCGGATCGCCAGTCGAGTTCCGTGAAGTTCTTCCAGTCTTCCACTTGCGGCTGGTAGATCACCAGGGATGACCCATCCCTGGTGATCTGTTGCGGCCATTCCGCTTGCTGGGCGTTGCCAGCTTGCGCCAGACCGAGCAAGGCAACAACAATGCAAAACAAGTAGCCGTTCATATGATTCCCGTGCGTCGTCCTACCTAGAGGCCGCTCGAGCACGCTCCTACTTCTTCACCGGCGGCGGGTAGTTCTTTAGCATTTTCTGCGCAGCCTTCGCCAGATTCTTCTGCCTTTTGTCCGGCTTTGCATTCGCGTCGATGGTCTTCGAAGCGGCGCCTCTCCAGACCAACTGCTTCGCGCCCGGATCGTACATGTCCAGGACCAGTGTTCCGATGTTGATTGTCGACGTCGTGGCCGTCGTCATGCCGCCGCCCCACCGGGCGCCGTAGCCCCAACCCGCGCCTCCGGTGTTGAAGGAGTTGATCTGCTTTTCCTGACCGATGGCGAGCTGGTACCCGACATAGAGGTTTGCCTGGTCGCTATCGGTCTTGCTGAGCCCCTTCTTCGCCATTTCGGTTTCGAAGGCTGACTTGATCTGCTGGTCGACGAGTTGGTCCGGGTGCACACTCCCTTTGATCTCGACCCACTTGAAGGTCTTAAACTTCGAGAAGTCGGCCGCCTGGTCGTAGTTGTAGGTCACATCCTGAGCTGTGACAGCCAAGCTGAAACAGATCAGTGTGAGGAAGGCAATCGTCAACATTCTGTTCATGGTGTTCTCCTTGTCGATCATTTGAGTTTTCTCGCTGCGATCCGCAGCTATTGAATCCTGACATCCGCCAGCAGTTGAAATTGCAGCACGGTTTCGGCGGAGATCTTGAGATGAGGCTGGCCCGATGCCGCCACGATGGCCCCGGCGGCGCCACCAGCGAGGGCGCCGATCGCCGCTCCCTGTCCGCCGCCTGCAATGGCGCCGATCGCCGCGCCCAACCCGGCGCCGCCGATGGTTTTTCTCGCGGCCTTCTTGCCTTCGCCGTCCGACTTGCTCTCCACGATGTTGGTCACGACCGGTACCTGTTTGCCGCCAACCGTCACCGAGTTGGCCTTCAACTGAATCAGGTCGCTACCCTTCATCGAGCCGCCCTGCTCCACCTTGGCCGCTACCAGCACGACCGGCGCGCCTCGGGGGATGAGGACGTTGCCCCCCGACATCACAGGGTCCGACAGCGAGCCACGAAAAGTCTTGCCTGCCTGCGAACTATCCACGTCGATGGCGTCGATCGTGGAAATGCGCAAGGTGGTTCCCGCAGGGATGACCACCGCGGGTTTCGCTGGCGCCGGCCGGGGCGCGGGCGGCGGCGCCGGTTTGGGGGCCGCGGCCACTGCCGCCGACGGAGCAGAAAACGTGAGGGACATCACGCTTGCGATCGGCACCTGCAGCGTCTGGCCCGAGGGAGCGATGAAGTTGATCTGCCGCGCGCTCCCGCTGACAAAGGTTCCCTGAATCGCCTTGCCGTCACGCAGGATCAAGGTGTCCGCGCTCAGCAGCGGCGTACAGCACAGGCCGCACGCAATTGTGACCGAAATAATTCCGATTTTCATCTTTGCATACTCCTTGACAACTACTCCATCGCCGGTAATTGGGCGGCCAGTTGGAGATCGAACAGCTTCTCCAACTGGTTCTCCACTTGAAGGAATCGAGTCGCCGTCACCGCGTCCAGAGCTCCCTTCACGCGGGCGTAGTATTTCTTCTTCAGGTCGATCCGCTGCTGCTCGATGTCGAGCAGCTTCGTCGCCATCCTGTCGGCGGCTTCCGGCGTCATCCGATCGTAGTTCGCGATGTAGTCCTTGACCAGCGCCTGAATGCCGTCACCGATCTTCAAGAACTCCTTTTCGAACTCCATATAGACCGGCCAGAACTTCGCCGCCTGCCCGGCGTCGAACTGCATGACCTCGCTGATCACCTGGGATTTCGCCTTCCTCACGTCCGATCGAAGCAACCCGACGTAAGCCTGGAGGTTCTTCTCCTCGTCCGACAGGGGGGGCGCCTGTGCCGCTGCACCGAGGGCGCAGAGCAGGACTCCGCCCGCCACCGTCAACAATTTGTGTTTGCCGATTGCCATACATCTCTCCTCGAAGTTGTCACTGAGCCAGCTTCTGGTAGTTTGTGTTCGTCGTCTTCACGACAACCTGTTTCGCCGCCGCATTCAGGGTTGTGGATGCCACGTAGTTCGTTCCATCGGGAAGCGACTGAAACACCACGGCCAGGGTCACAACGTCGTCCTTGGGATCATCCAGATAGGAATTGACGCTGATCGACTGGAGGGCCTTCGCCGCAGAGTCGAAATTGAAGGTGAGCGCATCTCCGGGCTTGGCATAGTCCCTGAACTGCAGTTGAATCTTCCCTGGGCCGGCCTGCCCCAGTGATAAGTTCCCGGCTTGATATGCTGCCTGCATGTTCTCCGGCGAGGGCGGCATATACCGGTGAATCAAAGAAGCGGCGCGCTCCATGTAGTCCTGCAGTTCGCCGATCTTCTTTTCCGCCATCTTCTTCTTGAGCCCCCGCAGCTCTTTCTTCGGCGCCGGAGTCCCAATCGGCGTCTTGGCTACCTTTCCATCGGGGCCGTACCGGCAGAGAGTGTCGGTTGCTTTCTTGACTTCTCCCTTGAGGATCATGTCCGTGTGTTCGGTCCATGTGTACTGGCGCAAAGCCGCCTGATTCCTGGCCACCGAATCCTTGACGGCCGCCAACTTCTGTTGAAGCTCCTGCTTGACACCCTGGGCCGATGCCGTGGATGTCAAAAGGAGAGCGCATAAGACTCCAGCAACCAGGCAGGTGAGATTCGGTGGAGTTACTTTTCGCATTTCGTTGGAATCCTTATCCTCGAACCGCCGGAGGAGACCGGTTGCCGCCGCCTACACGCCCAGTGGCGGCAGGCCATAAGCCCGCGCCAGGTCGTTGATACTGTTTCGCAGCGCCGCCCAGAGGCGAGCCACCTGACTTCCATAGTTTCCCCGCGCAACCGCCTGGTTGATGCGCCGGCCGTCGTCCAAGACGCGCTCTACTTGAACCCGGGTCTCCTGCCATTTATCGGTGGGGTCGAACTTCCTTCGCAATCGGTTTGTGGATCGATTGAGATCGCCCAACGCGTCGTCCAGCTCGTCCTTCCTGGCGGTCGCCGTCGCCTGTTGCGATTCGGTCGCCGTCCGGCGCCTCCCTTGGCGGGCCTGGCCTTGAGGCGAGGCTGCCGCGGATCGCGCATTGTCGCCGCGCTGATTCAGGTAGTTCCGGAATTCATCGACGCCGTTCTCCACCTGGCGGATCTTTTCGCCGACGACGGCTTTCGTCAGCGGTTGTGCGACTAAACCTGGCGCAAAGAGAGCCACAGCGGAGAGCAAAGCGATGGAGCGCCATTGATCCGCCAACATCCCGCATTGCTTTATATCCACGAAAGAGGTGCTCATCGGGGATCGCCTTTCTATCGTTTTGTAGCTCCAGCTAAAAATGGAAAGCCGCGCCGAGCACGAACGCCTGTGTGATGACGTCGTACTTGAACAGCGTGTTCTGGCTGCCGGTCTTGTAATCCGCGCCCAGGACCCGATAGCCCATGCCAAGCGTGGCGCGCTTGCCTACATCCACACCCACCATCGGAAACAGATGCCAGGCGAAGTCGGAGCCGGCGCCGAATCCGCCGATGTCAGCCTGCATGGCGAAATGCCACTTGCCTCCCAGAGGTTGCCTCAGCTTGAAGCCGACGATGGGATCCACCCACTGCTTGGTTTGCTTGACTTCTGTTGCTTGTGGTCCCTTGAAGCCGAGCTTGCCCTGAAGGACGTTCCAGCGGGCGCCGAACAGGAAGTCGACCTTCTCGTTCAACTGCCGCAGTCCCGTGAACGTGTACGCCCCCTGGTTGAAGTCGACGTCCACGGGGGGCTGATCCACGGTGGTGCCCAACGCCATGTAGATGGCATCGATTCCTACTGCCCATTTGGTCTTGCGCGCCTCGAAGTAGCCCATCGCACCAAACTGGAAATTGCTCAGAATATCGCTTGGCGCCATGTTCACTTCGACCTCCCGGCCTCTGACAGCGGTCGTGCCGTCCATCCAGGGCATCATCAAGTACGGCGCCACCGTGCTCTTCCATTCGTCAGAGCCCGCCCCGCTGCTCTGGGACTGGGCAAGCATGGGGAACGCAGCGATTGGAAGCAGCAGAATCAGCGCACGGATGAATCGAGAATCGGGCACGATCAATTCCTTTCTTCTGGCAGGCAGGCTGCCACTTCGCGCGGAGGGCCGGCATTCGCCGCCGGCCCTCGCCGTTCCACAAACTACTGGACGTAGACGGTCGCGCCCTTCTGGCTGGTCCGGCCGTCGACCGTGAGGAGGACCTCAGCGGCGCTGGTCTTGACAGCGGCCGGCACCACGATTTCGACCGCGTACACGGAGACCCTGTTGGGGGCAAGGATCGCATTCCTGACTTCGGCTACGACACCGCCAATGGTGGCCGTCACAGGGGCGACAGTCTTCAAGGGGGGTGTGAGTGGAGCAGGCTGCCCTGCCGAGATCTGCGGATCTGTCACCCCAAGGCCGCCGGCGTAAACGGTGATGGTGCTTCCTTTCGCCGCGGGATTGGCCGATCCGTTCTGCTTCCCGTCGCTGTTAATCGCGGAAGCTTGTCCGCTTCCGGACAGATTGGTCGTAAGGACAGCAGGACTCGTCGGGGCGACCGGCACCTCGACTTCGTTGGTCGTGACGCCGTTGCGGAAGACCGAAATCTTCGCGTTCTTGCTCAGATCAAGCCCCACCGGAACCTGAACTTCGATCATGTAGAACGAGATGAACTTCATCGGCGCATCCTGGCCGTTGATCCTGACGACTGTGCCGTCGATCCAGGTCGGCCAAGTCGTGTCGCCGGAGCTGACGGGTACCTGCGGGCCCAGATTGTAGCCGAGCACGGAGATGCCTTCGCCCGGGGCGATGGGAAGTCCCTTCTCCAGAAGATTGGCGGTATTGCGGATGCCATCGGGAGCGATGGCCGCGGTGGTCTGAGCGGTCCCCGTAATGGTGACCGAGAATCCAACCACCGAACCATAGCGCGAGTCGCTGCCGTTATTCTCGACGGCCAGGGTCCAGGTCCCGAGTGCGTTCTGGCCGTTGAAGTTGGAGAGAGGTTCGTTGCCCTTGAATGGTCCTCGCCCAGGCTCCGCAGGGCAGAAATCCGCATACTTGGATGTTGCCGCATCATCAAAACTTGAGTCGATGTTCTGTAGCGAACCGCAGTTCCGCTCCAGGAGTTTGGTGCGAGTCCCGATGGGGGAGAACATATAGACGTTCAGATCCCCAACGGCGGGATAGTTCACCTGGACGCTGGCGGTCACCTTCGTGATCGTCAGCGATCGCGGAACCGACACCTTCAGCAGCACGGCCACATCCGCGCTGTCGACCGGAAGTGGCAGCGGGTCGCCGCTGTAGGTGTATGTGACAGTCAGCGGGGTGGCCGGCACTTGTGCGTTCAACGTGGTCAACGCCAGGGCGCCCACCACGCATAACATTACGATCCGAATCAAACTCTTACTCATGTTTTCCTGCTCCTTGTCATTCGTGGCGCCTCACTTTTAAGAACCACTGAGGCTCTTCCGTGGGGCGCCAATCCAAACTTCTGTTTCGCGGCCCTTCAGGACTGGCAGGGGGTGGCCCTAAGGGGCCTTCCCCGAGCCGCCCAGCCTGCGTAGCCGCTCTACCAACTCCATTCCTTCACGCGCGGACACGACCTCGAAGCTTATTTCGGGTGGTCCCCCCGCGAGTTCGATGGCGCCAAGAATACGGCGATAGATGTCCGATCGAATATGCGCCTCGAGCGCTGCCTTGGATTCCCATCGTTCGATGAGCACGACGGCCGGCTCCTGGCCCTGCTCGTCATAGATGTGGTAGGCTTCGCAGCCCGGTTGCGCCAGCACTGGCCCTTGAATCGACCGCAGTACTTCCAGCACTTCGGCATGCCGGTTCGGCGCCAGTGGGATTCTGAGCATGCCAACGATCATGCCTGTTGGGAATGCACGAAGCGTGCCACTGCCACCGCTTGCGGCCGGAAAGGGTGCAACTCATTGACTCCTCAATCACCTGATGGGGTTGGGTTGAATCGTTCGGGATGCCGGACACGCGGCGGGGAGTTGAAATAAGGTCCTGGAGTTGAAATTCGAGCCCCGACTGCCCGCCATTCCTGGCTTCGCCCTACCGGAAATAGAGCTGCACCGCCGTCCCGAACGCATTCACGAACTGCGGAACGGACG
>CAYWST010000146.1:0-12384 GCA_964461075.1 uncultured Solibacteraceae bacterium
CGCGCTCTCCAGCGCCTTCAGGTCCGACAGGGTCCGCGCCTCCGCGAATGCGGCCTCGTCGACGGGCCCGCCGATCTTCCGCTCCAGCGCAACCATCAATTCGACTCGATCCAGCGAAGACAGGCCGAGGTCTTCAAGAGATGTGTTCGCGGTCACCGCGCGGCCCGCCGCCCACTTGCCCAGCAGCTCCTCAACGCCCGCATCGGCGGTTCTCGCGGTTGGCCGGGCCGGCAGTTCCCCGAGAATCCGCGCCCTGATTTCGCGGCGTTTCAGCTTCCGCGTTCCTTCCGTTCTCGGCAGTTCGGGCTCGCTCCAGACCGTGTAGCCGCGAATCTTCTGGTGGTCTTCCAGAACCGCATTCGCCGCGGCCACAACCGTCTCGGCGTTCGCTCCGGGCGCAAGCACCAGAACCGCGTGGACTGTCTCGCCCGCCTCGGTCTTCACTCCCACGGCCGCCGACTCGGTCACCGCGCCGAGCGCGTTCAGGACCCGTTCCACGTCTTCGGGAAAGACGTTTCTGCCATCGGCCAGAACGATCATTTCCTTCTTGCGGCCCTTGATCATCAGGCGTCCGGAGTCGTCGAGCTCTCCGATATCCCCCGTGTGGAACCAGCCGTCTTCGAACGCCTCGGCCGTGGCCTCGGCATTGTTAAAGTAGCCGCTCGTCACGTTGCCGCCGCGCACCAGCACCTCGCCATCGGGCGCAATGCGGATCTCCACGCCGGCGATGGGCTTGCCCACCGTGCCCTTGCGCGAATGGAAGGGGTGGTTCAAGGTCACAATGGGCGCCGCTTCCGTGAGCCCGTATCCCTGGATCACCGCCCAGCCGAGCCCGCCCCAGAAGCTCTCCAACGCGGGGTCCAGCGCCGCGCCGCCCACGATGAAGCTCCAGAACTTGTATCCGAACATGCCATGGGCCCGGCGGTAGCGCCACCACCGCCACCAGAACTTCTCGCCCTCTGGCGCAGCCGCGTTCACCTCCGGGCAGACCCCGGAGACGTACTCCTTGAGCACTTCCAGGATTTTCGGGACCGAGACGAGCACGGAGATGCGCCGCTGCTTGATCTGGCGCACGATCTCCTGCGGATTCTGGCTCCGCTGAAAAACGACGACGCCCTCCAGCACCGGCGGGATGAAGATCGCCATCGCCTGTCCGAACATGTGGCTCAGGGGCAGCAGGTTCAGAAAGCGGATCGGCCTGAACGGCTTCGCGTACTTGATGTACTTGAGAATCTCCCGCTCCACCGGAACCACGTTCGCCAGGATGTTCCGATGCGTGATCACGACGCCCTTCGGCTCCGCCGTCGCGCCCGAGGTGAACAGGATCTCGACCGTGTCGTCCGGAGAGGCGTCCACGGCGCGAAGTGCGACGCCCTCTGAAACCCAGTCGAGTTCCGAGAGCTTCCAGAGCGGGATCGCGAGGCCGGGCGGCGGCGCGGTTTCGTCACCCGCCAGAATCAACTTGGCCTCGGTGATGCGGGCGACCCGTTCGAGAAACTCCACGCTGTGCCGCTGCTCGATGGGCGCGACCGCCGCCCCCCGCAGCACGCAGGCCCAGAACGCCGCCACCCACGCCGGCCGGTTCTCGCTCCACAGAATGACCCGGTCGCCCTTGCCCACGCCCGCCTGTTCGAGCCGGACAGCCAGATTTCGGACAGCCCGCTCCAAGGCGCGGTATGTGTACGTTCTGGGCCGAAATCCGTCGTCGTAGACGAGGTAGTCACCCTGGCGGGAGATGACGGACTGGTAGTAGTCCGCCAGCGTATTTCGTATCATCATCGTGGAACCAGGCGGCCATGCCGTTCGTTCAATCTCTCAGGATGACACTCAGCCGAATCGGCCTGCTGGCTTTTGTGTGCCTGTCCGCTGCAGGCCAGAATCCGGTCTTTAAGACCGGCGTGGATCTGGTGCGGGTGGATGTCGAGGTCTTGTCCGGCAAGAGCTCGGTCGGCGATCTCACCGCCCGCGATTTTGTCGTCAAGGACCGCGGGAAGACAGTCGAGGTGACTCACTGCCTGCGCGAGGAGGCGCCTCTCGATCTGATGCTTCTCTTTGACATCAGCGGCAGCATGCAGCCGGCGGTGAAAGCGGTCTCGCGCGGGGCGAAACTGGCTCTGGCGGCGCTCCGGCAGGGCGACCGCGTCGCCGTGTCGGTGGTTCACGGCGAAGTCCGCCGTATCTCGGAATTGACCGGCGACATGCGCGAGGTCGATTCGGCGATCCGCTACGGAGTCCTCGCCCAGAAGTTCGTGGGCGCCACCCATCTGCAGGAAGGCGTGCTCATCGGATCGGTCCACCTCGCCGCGACCGGCCAAAGCGAGCGCCGGCGCGCGGTGCTGGTCATCTCCGACAATGAGGGCGATCGCACCATGGACGACGAAGAGGTGATCGAAGCCGCCTGGAAGGCCAACACGGTGGTCTGCGGACTCGTGCTCAAAACGGGAACCCGGACTCCTCGCGGCAAGCGCCCCATCGACAAAATCGCCGAAGCCACCGGCTGCGAGATGATGCCTTCCAACAGCCCTGAAGAGGGTTTCGCCGACATGATCCGGCGCATCCGCAGCCGCTATGTGCTCTACTACCCGATGCCGAAAGCGGCGCCCGGCGAGCATCGCGACGTCGAGGTGGAACTCACCCGCAACGCCCGCGGCCGCGGCGGCAATCCCCGAGTCTTCGCCCGCAAGGGCTATATCGCGCCGGACAACGGCGCCTCGAACTGAACTTGCAGAGGGTTGAATCGCCGGCAAAACTGCGCTCTAATCGATTCAATCACCATGAATGCACCGCGCCGGGACCGGACCAACCGCCCCTCGACCATTCAGGATGTCGCCCGGCTGGCCGGAGTTTCGGTTGCAACCGTCTCGGCAGTCATCAACGGGAATGTCCCGGTCAGCCCCAAACGCACAGAGCTCGTGCGGTCGGCCATGGCTCAACTCCAATACCAGCCGGATGAACGGGCTCGGATCCTCCGCACCGGACGCAGCCGGACTCTGGGCGTCGTGGTCCCCGATGTGACCAACCCCTTCTACCCCGAGATTCTCAGGGACTTCGAGCACGCCGCCCGGGCCCAGGGTTACTCCGTTCTACTCTGCGATAGTGAGAACAGCAGCGAACAGGAGAAGGCCCATCTCATGCAATTGGCGGCCCGCCGTGTGGACGGTGCGCTGGTGGCGTGCGTCTCCTCACTCTCAACCTACGACTGGCTTGAGGGGCGGAACTTTCCAGTTGTTTTCTTTGAGCGAATCCCGATCGCCGGGCGGTTCAACGCCGTCTCCACGAATCACCGCGCCGCCGCACTTGAAGCGACGCGCCATTTCATCGGCCTCGGGCATCGTCAGATCGCTTTCTTCCTGGGTGATCCCGCCCTTTCCAGCAATTCCGCCCGCGTTGAGGGCTTTCGGGAGGGCATGTCGGGCAGCGGACTCGCGGTCAGCCCCGAGGGTGTTTCTTCGGCGCTGTATACCGTCGAGAACGCCGCCGCAAGAGCCGCCATCCTGCTTACGGGCCCCCAGCGCCCGACCGCCATTCTCTGCAGCAACAGCGTTCTGCTGCTCGGTGTGGCCCGCGCTGCACGGGACTTGGGTTTGAGATGCCCGAAGGACTTGAGCATCATGTGCTTCGACAGTCCCTCGTGGACGGCGCACTACCCTCCCCCCATCACCACCATGGCTCAGCCCACCGCCGAGATCGCATCTGCGGCGATCGGCATGATTCTGGATCAGATCGGCCGCCCCCCAGCCGGCCGATCGAGCGGCGAAATGAGGTGGCTCAGCGACCGGCTCGTGGTTCGCGAGTCCACCGGTCCATGCCCGCCCGTGAAGAATTAGGGCGGACTGGCCACAGGAATCCCTTGACACTTGGCTCGCCTCGTGATCTAATCGATTCGATTTTAAGATTCGGAACGCTTTCAGGCGCCCTTTAATCGCCGCCTTCACAAAAGGAGATGCCATGATGCTTCTGTCCAGTCTGTCTCGCCGGAGCTTGGTCGTCAGGCTGCTGGGGGTAACGGTGTTCGCAAGTCTGATCGCCCTCTCGCAGGACTCCAGAGGTCAGATCTCGGGAAGAGTCCTGGATCCCAGTGCGGCCAGCGTCGCCGGCGCGCAGGTGAAGGCGATCAACCTGGCAACCAATGTCACCTCCTCCACCAGCAGCAACGCCGAGGGCGTCTACCAAATCCGTTTCCTCCTCCCAGGCGCCTACCGGGTCGAGGCGACCGCACCGGGCTTCAAGTCATATATCCGCCCGAAGATCGAAGTCCGCGTGGGCGATCGTCTGGTGCTCGACCTGGAACTCGAGGTCGGCAACGTCTCCGAATCGTTAAGTGTGACCGCCGAAGCGCCCCTGCTGGAAACCGACACCGCGACGATGGGGCGAGTCATGGACGAACGCCGCATTGAGGACATGCCGATCCACGGGGGAAACACGTTCTCCCTCGCGCGACTGGCCCCAGGGATCAACAGCTTCGTCGCTCCCAACCTGCCGACCGAGCTCTCGGCGACCAACGTCGTCTCCTGGTTTGGAGTGAACGGAACGCCGCAACAGAATACCGAATTCTCAATTGACGGGACGCCTTCGATGTCAGGCCGGGCGCCCTCTTACACGCCTCCTCCTGACCTCGTGGCGGAGTTCAAGATCCAGACCGCAACCTACGACGCCAGTGTTGGACGAACAGCCGGCGGCGCCATCAACGTGGCGCTCAAATCCGGCG
Source organism: uncultured Solibacteraceae bacterium (assembly GCA_964461075.1). Taxonomy (GTDB): domain Bacteria; phylum Acidobacteriota; class Terriglobia; order Bryobacterales; family Bryobacteraceae; genus JACADU01. The sequence continues at coordinate 4,709 of CAYWST010000146.1, forward strand.
CCAATCAACTCCACGGCACGCTCTATTACACCCACAACAACGCGCACCTGCAGTCGATGGACCTGTTCCAGCGCCAGTTCCTGTACAACCCGGCCACCGGCCCTGTCACAGAGGCAAAGCGCGACGCCGCCTACCCTTACAACCTTTTCAATCGCTATGGCGGTTCGGTCAGCGGCCCCTGGCTTTTGCCGAAGATCTACGATGGCCGCAATAAAAGCTTCTGGATTTTCGGTTATGAGGGCTATCGCAGAAATCGGAACGAGCCCGGCAGTTCCGTCTTCACAGTGCCCACGGCGAAGGAACGTCAGGGCGACTTCTCCGAATTGCTTGCCGTCGGTCCCGCCTACCAAATCTACGATCCCGACACCATCACGCCCGCGGCCGGAGGCCGCTTCAGCCGCCTGCCGCTCCCTGGCAACATCATTCCCTCGTCGCGCATCAGCCCGGTGGCGCGGAACATCCTCCCCTATTGGCCTCTGCCGAATCAGGCCGGCACCGCCGACGGCTTGAACAATTATTACCGGCCGCGGCGTAGTTCCGACAAGTTCGGCAGCTACAACGGCCGCGTCGATCACAACGCCACCGATAAATACAGAATCTTCGGCCGGTACTACAAGACGAGCCAGGTCTGGACGGGCGGGGCTCGCGTCTTCGACAATCCAGCCACTGGAGCGCTGCTGCATCGGGACAGCCAGGGGGGCGGACTGGATCAGGTCTACACCTTCGGCCCCGCCATGCTGATGAATGTCCGATACAGCTTCGCGCGCTACATCCAGTTCAATCAGCCGTACGCCGCGGGATTCAACCTGACATCGCTTGGGCTGCCCGCCTCGCTCCAGGCGCAAATCGATCCCGCCGCGCTGCAATTTCCTAACGTCACTGCCGACTCCTATCAGGCGTTGGGAGGAGCCGCCAACAATAACAATGTGACAAACTACCACGTCATCGCCGGCGACCTGACCTGGACCAGGAGCACACACAGCATGCGCTTCGGCGGCGAGCAAAGGATTTATCGGGAGCACAATTACAACTTTGCCGGCGGGGCGCCTGCATTCGATCACGGCTCCGCTTGGACGCGAGGTCCGCTGGACACTTCTCCCGCGGCGCCGATTGGGCAAGGCTTAGCTGCGATGATGTTCGACGTTCCGACCGGCGGCGGAGTCACGATCAACGCCTCCGGAGCCGAGCAGTCGCTTGCTACAGCCCTCTTCTTCCAGGACGACTGGAAGGTCTCGCGGCGTTTAACCATCAACATGGGTCTGCGCTGGGACTATGACAGCGCCATCACCGAACGCTTTAATCGATCCGTCCGTGGATTCGCCTACGACACCGCAAATCCGCTCGAGCCTCAGGCGAGGGCCAACTATGCTAAGAACCCGATCCCTGAAATCGCCCCCGATCAATTCCGCGTCCTCGGCGGCCTGACGTTCGCCGGAACCAACGGCGAGCCCCGGACATTGTGGGAGGCTCCCCGCACCAATTTTTCTCCCCGCGCCGGGTTCGCCTTTAGCCTCAACCCGCGTACGGTCATCCGCGCGGGCTATGGGATCTTCTATCTCCCGTTCGGGTCCGACAGGTCTTCCATCAATCTCACCGGCTACTCGTTCCGCAATACCCTTGTGCCAAGCCTGAACAACGGCGTCGATTTCGTCGCGACGCTGTCCAACCCTTTCCCCAACGGTCTCCAACAGCCGCAAGGATCGGCGCAAGGGTTGCTCACCAACGCCGGACAAGGCATCAGCTTCTTCAACGTCCAGCCCAAGATGGGCTATATGCAGCGATGGAGCGCCGGAATCCAACACCAGTTGCCGGGCAATTTCACGACTGAAGTTTCATACGTCGGCAATCGAGGCTCCAGGCTCGAAGTTTTGCAGCCCCTCAACGCTCTCCCGGTCCAGTACTTGAGCAAGTCTCCTGTCCGCGACCAGAACACCATCAACTACCTGTCCCAGCAGGTGCCCAATCCCTTCTACCCGATGCTCCCAGGTACAGGCCTCGCCGGTGTCAACGTAAGCCGGTCGCAACTGCTCTCGAAGTACCCCGAATTCACTGGTGTCTCAGTACCCGCGCCTGTCGGCTATTCCTGGTTCCACTCCCTGCAGGCGACCGTGGAGCGCCGGCTTTCGCGTGGGGTGACCGCTCAGGCAAACTACACATGGGCCAAGTACATGAGCGCCGACTCCTATCTGAATCCCGGCGACGCCGCCCTGCAGGAGGCAATCAACACCGAAGACCGCAGACACAGGCTCACATTTAGCGGGATTTGGGAACTCCCCTTCGGCCAAAGACAGAAGACGATCGTCGGGAAGTTCACCGGCGGATGGAGTCTGCAAGCGATCTGGCAGATCAACTCAGGCCCTCCGCTGTCGTGGGGCAACGTGCTGCATTATGGCGGCGATATCGCCCTTCCGGGCAGCGAACGGACGCTGGGCCGCTGGTTTGACACCAGCGGATTTGAACGCGCCGCTGCCCGCCAGCTCGCGAGCAACTACCGTACTTTCCCTTCGCTGATGAGCGGAATCCGCGGTCCGGGAGTGAATAGCTGGGACATTTCAGTCATTAAGCGGATCCCGATCACTGAGAAGGTGAGATTCCAACTGCGGGGCGAGTTCCTCAACGCAATGAACCGGACACACTACTCCGCTCCGAACACTGTCCCCACAAGCACCTTGTTTGGACAGATCACCGCCGCGTCGGGATACCCGCGGCAGGTGCATCTCACAGGCTGACTGGAGTTTTAATCATGCAGGCGACACGAAGGAGATTTGTCGCCACGGCAGGGGCGCTACCCTGCTCCGTGCAAGCTGCTCAGAATCCTGGCAGCGTAGCGCAGAACGAGGTGGCTGAGTTCTCTCTGGCTGCGGCGAGTCCATCGGCAGACCCATTCAACGAGATCGAACTCGACGCCGTCTTCAGCGGGCCGGGCGGCGAGGAGGTCCGTGTGCCGGGCTTCTGGGCCGGAGGCCGCGAGTGGAAGTTCCGCTTTGCTTCGCACACCACAGGTCTGTGGAAGTTCAGGACCGAAGCGCGAGGCTCTGGCGCCGCAGGTTTGAGCGGAAAGACCGGCGAACTCCGCGTCGCTCTCTACCAGGGCGACAACCCGCTGCTTCGCCACGGACCGATTCAACTCACGCCTGACAGGCGGCGCTTTCAACACGCCGACGGGAAGCCGTTCTTTTTCCTCGGCGACGATTGGTGGCTCGGCCTCACGAAGCGACTGCGGTTCCCCGACGAGTTCCGCATCCTCGCGGAAGACCGTAAACGCAAGGGCTACACAGTCATCAAACTGACCGCCGGATTGAATACCGACTGCGCCGAGTTCGACCCGCGAAACGCAAACGAAGGCGGCCAACCCTGGGAGCCCGGCTATGCCCGGATTCGTCCGGAGTACTTTGATTGGGCCAATAAGCGCATCCAGATGCTCGTTCAAATGGGCATCTCTCCTTCGGTCGTCGGCAGTTGGGGTTTCTATCTCAAGAGCATGGGCATCCCGAAGATGTGCAAGCACTGGCGGTATTGCGTCGCCAGATGGGGCGCCTACCCCGTCACCTGGTATCTGGCCATGGAAAACGACCTGCCGTACTACCTTTCGACAACAGGGAAGGAGGACACGGACAGGGCGCAGGTGGAGTGGACCGAGGTCGGCCGCTGTCTGAAAAAGACCGATCCTTTCCGCCGGCTTATCAGCATGCAAAGTTGGAAATCAGGACGTACGGCGCAGTTGGGCTTGCGGGACAAGACCATCCTTGACTTCGACTCGCTCCACATGGGGCATGGAGACCGTGACTCGGCGGTCCGCTGCATCCAGGCGGTTCGCGAACTCCAAAGCGCGCAACCGCGCATCCCCGTGGTCCCCGGCGAAGTCGTCTTCGAAGGAATCGGCTGGCAAAACTGGCAGAACACACAGCGGCTCGTCTTCTGGGGCAGCATGCTCAGCGGTGCGGCCGGCTTCTGCTACGGAGCCAACGGCATCTGGCAGTTCAACCGGAAGGAGGAGCCGTTCGGCAACTCTCCCCAAGGCACCACGTGGGGCGGCGATCCTTGGGACGTTGCCATGAACTACGCCGGCGGCGCGCAGGTGGGAATCGGCAAGAAGTTGCTGGAGAATTACCCTTACTGGAAGATTGAGCCGCATCCGGAATGGATCACGCCACCCAAGCCCGCCGACCGCATGGACTTGCCGCCCTTTGCCGCCGGCATTCCGGGCGAGTTGCGGCTGGTCTACATGAACCACAGCTACTCCCGTTCCACATCGATGACGGCGTTCGAGCCGGGAGTCAGGTACCGCGCCTTCTGGTTCGATCCGGTCAGCGGAGACCGGCATCGGCTTGGCCAGGTGGAGTCCGGCGCGGACGGCAGTTGGAAGTTACCGCGTGCGCCGGGCACATGGGATTTCGTCCTGGTGTTGGAGCGTGTGGTCTAAATGACGAGCAGGCGTGGCTTTCTGGCGAGTGCGGCGGCATCCCTGCGCGCCGCCGTGGACGCGCGTCCGAATATCCTTTGGATCTCCATCGAGGACTTCAGCCCAAAACTCGGCTGCTATGGCGACCGGCTGGCCGTCACGCCCAATATCGACAAACTCGCCGCCGAGGGCGTCCGTTTCACCAACGCGTTCGCCACGTCGCCCGTCTGCTCCGCCGCCCGTTCCTGTCTCATCACAGGCCGGTATGTCACCTCCACCGGAATGCATCATCACCGCTCGCGCCCGAAACTCCCACCCGATGTCAGGGGCTTTCCGGCATTGTTGCGGGAGTCAGGCTACTACACCACCAATCGTTCCAAGACCGACTACAACGTCAGCGGCGAGGCTGCCTTCATCCGCGATTGCTGGGACGAATCGAGCGCCAAGGCCCACTGGCGCAACCGGCCCCAAGGCAGGCCCTTCTTCAGCGTCTTCAATTTCGAACTCACCCACCAGTCGCGAACCTGCGCGTGGCCCTACGCGCAGTTCGAGGAGATGATCGGCAAGCACCTATCCGCGGCCGAGAGGACCCGGCCATCAGATGTGACAGTGCCGCCGTACTATCCGGACACGCCGATCGTTCGGCGTACACTGGCACGCGAATACGATTGCGTCCAAGCCCTCGACAAGTCCTTCGTCGGCCCGCTCCTTCGCGAACTCGAACAGGACGGACTGATGGAGAATACAATTGTCTTCTTCTTCTCCGATCACGGAACCGGGCTTCCAAGGGGCAAACGGACGCTCTATGACTCCGGGCTCAGAGTTCCGCTGATCGTCAAGGCGCCTCCGCGTTTTATGCCGGCGCTCGAAAAGGGCAAAGACGGCCTGATCAGTTTCGTTGATTTCGCTCCAACTGTGCTCTCCATGGCCGGCGTGCCGGCGCCGCCCTCGATGCAGGGCCGCGCGCTACCCACGGACGCGCAGTACGTTTATGGCAGCCGCGATCGGATCGATGAAGCCTTCGATTTCTCTCGCTCGGTTCGCGACACGCGCTGGCTCTACATCCGCAATTACCATCCCCACGTCCCCATCGGCCAGCCCGAGTATTACAGCAAGGACGAGGAGATCCGTCACGAACTGGAGCGCCAGCCGCGCGGCTTCCTCTCCGAGCGCCCCGCTGAGGAGTTGTACGATACCGCCGCCGATCCGCATCAGGTACGCAATCTGGCCGCGGGCCGTCACCCTCAGATCCCGCGCCTGCGCTCCGTTCTGGAGCGCTGGATGGTGTCCAACCAGGATCGCGGATTCGTCCCCGAGGAAGAACTCTGGGCGGGAACCGCCTCCTTCACTCAGGGCGCGTTCGGCGCTGCACAGAAGATCAAAATGCAAGGGGATTTGAAGGGCGCGTTGACCGACATCAGGAACAACGACGCCTCAACGCGTTTTTGGGGCGTTGTCCGCCTGCGAACGCGCGTCTCCGAGGCGGGCTTCGCCCAAACTGAATTGCAGCGGCTGCTCGACGATCCTTCCCCCGCTGTCCGGCTCGAAGCAGCGAGCACGCTTGCTGCGATCGCCGGCAAGCCGCCTACGGCCGTGCTGGATCTCCTCGTCAAGGAACTCGATGGCGGCAACCTGCCCGCCACCGCCCGCGCGGCGCGCATCCTCTGGTCCTTTGGCTCACAGGCCGCGGCCGTGCGCCCGGCGATGCAATCGACGCTCGGCCGGCTCCCCAAGCGCACCGGACTTGCCGGCGACGACACCCCCTATCTCTACGCGATTCGCAGCTCGTTGCAGGCTGCGTTGGACATCAAACCATGAGATTTCAAGACAAGGTCGTTTTGATCACCGGCGGCGCCAGCGGAATCGGCAAGGCTTGCGTCCGGCGGTTTCTCGACGAAGGCGCATCAGTGGCCTTCGCCGACGTCAACGACGCGCTCGCCGGAGAACTTTCCGCAAGCCTGCCTACAGACCAGGCCCTCTACATTCACACCGACATTACTGACGAGAGCGCCGTCGAGCAGTTGGCCGACTCGGCCTGCGCACGCTTCGGCCACATCGACGTACTCGTAAACAACGCCGCTATCTTCATCTTGAAGTCCGTCGACGCCACCGTTGACGACTGGGAAAAGATGCTTCGGGTGAACATCATGGGGCAGGCTCTCGTCACGAAGCACGTCGTTGCTCGCATGAGGACCCGGCGCAGCGGAGTCATCGTCAACATCGGCTCCATCAGTGCGGTCATCGCGCAGCCTCAGCAGCTCACCTACAACGTGACCAAGGCCGCCATGGTCGAGATGACAAGGTGCCTCGCCCTTGATTTGAAAGACGACGGCATCCGCGTCAATGCGGTCTCGCCTGGCTGGGTCATGACCGAAAACGTTCACAATCTCCTGTACGCCGAGCGCGGCTGGAACGACGAGCGAATCATGGCTGAAGTCGGCAACCTGCACCTCAGCGGCAGATTGGCCGATCCATCCGAGATCGCCGCCGCCGTGGCCTTTCTTGCGTCCTCCGACGCTTCCTTCATCAACGGCGCGAACCTGATGGCCGACGGCGGCTACACGGCGATCTGAGATCAGGCCATGCCGGGAATCATCGACATTTCGCTTCCTCTCGACTCGACAACGGTCATTTGGCCGGGGCTTGAAGGAGTCCACATCGACCCTGCGGAGAGGATGGCGCGCAGCGATGCGGTCAACGTGACCAACCTGCGCTTCTGCGCCCACACAGGCACTCACGTCGATGCGCCCTTCCACCATTTCGCCGATGGGGCGGGCGTGGACCGGATCCCGATGGCTGGCCTCGTTGGTCCGGCTGTTGTTGCGGACCTGATTTCAGTTTCTGCGGGCATCTCTGCCCGCGATCTTGAGCGGGCGCTCCCGGTCCTGCAAGCGCAAATCGTGCTGCTCAAAACCCGTAACTCGACCGAACTCCACACTGCGTTGCAGTGGCAGGACAACTACGTCTACCTCGAGCCCGATGGCGCCGAGTGGCTCAAGGGCCGGGGAGTCTGCGGTGTCGGCATCGACGCGCTCGGCATCGAGCGCTATGGCCGCGCCGATGGCGCGACTCATAAGATCCTCCTCGGCGCTTCAATCGCGATTCTCGAAGGACTCGATCTGCGCGCGGTCGAGCCCGGCCTCTATTGGCTCGCCTGTCTGCCGCTTAAGCTGCCGCGTATCGACGGCGCGCCTGCCCGCGCCGTCTTGATTGACGACTCTACTGGCGCGTTCATGTCCGCCTGGACTGCCTCGGGGGCAGATGCCGAAAGGAG
>CAYWST010000147.1:0-3629 GCA_964461075.1 uncultured Solibacteraceae bacterium
CAATTACTCGACGAGCGCGCCCGGGCTGGGGGCGAACTCCACATGGACTCTCCCCGGCGGCTCGTTCTTTGTTTCCGCCTCCAGACGGCCGGCGGGAACGGGCGTGGTCGTCGATCAATTGACGTTGAGCGGCGTGCAAATCCTCCAGCCGTTCTCTACGACAACGCTTTCGGCAATCCGGCCGCCTGGTCCGCCACCGAGCGACGCCGTTTTGACCAGCATGGGCAACGACGTGGTCTTCCGAACGGGTCCAAGCGGCAACTGGCTGCTGAGCGGACGGATTGCGTTTTCCGGTCTTCAGGCCTACGTCGGCGGACAGGGAGCCTCCCGCTCACAGCTTCAACTGCTGCTGAGCGCAAACGGAACGAGCGCGGAGACGCCGGAGCCGCTTTCGATCACAATGGCCGGCCTTGGTATGGCGGGCTTGTTTTTGCTCCGCCTTCGGAGGAACCACGCAAGGAGGCAGGCGCGGTGATGCCGCTCCCGCCGGGCCCCGGGAGGCCGTCCTATGTCGAAGCGTTGGGTTTCGACGATTACTGCCATGCCTTTTGGCGGTCGAAGTGGCTGATCATGGCGGTGGGAATCACCGGACTGGCGGCGGCTGCGGTCTGGATCCAGTTCTTCCCGTCGCAGTACGTTTCTCGGGCTCTGATCCGGTTCATCCCTCCCAAGGTCAATGAGAAATACGTCGCTTCCAACGGCGACGCCTGGGCGCGGCAGCGGACTGCGGTTCTCTCGCAGACCCTGACAAGCACATTGACAGCGAGGAAGATGGTGGAAGGCGCGCGTCTTTACCCCGAACTCCGCCGTTTTCTGCCCTCCGCGGATCTTGTGTCCCGCTTTCAGAAGGGACTTGAAGTACGCCCGATTTCCGGCCGCGACGAGAACGGCGGACGGACAGTGGCCTCCATCGAGATCAGTTTCACCTACAGTGATCCTGACGTGGCCAAGAAAGTGGTTCAACAGCTCGTTGAATCCGTCTACGAGAGCAACGAGCGGCATCGCGGGGACCAATCGATGGGGACGGCGCAGTTCCTGGCCGAACAAACAGAGGCCGCCCGTGAGCGTCTCATCGAGCTGGAAGACGAATTGGCGAAGCTGGGGCGGCCTGACCGGATTGCCGGCGATCATGAATGGGCCTTGAAGATCCAGAACCTGCACAGCGTGGAGAGCCGGCTCGGCCATGTACAGAGCGCTCTCCGAGGCCTCCGGAGGCAAATGGCAGACACTCTTGAGGAGATCATGGCCTTCGAGGATCAACTCAGGCGCGTGCCCAACGCCATCACCGCCGCCAGCGAGCCCACGACGCAAGAGGCGATGCGGCTCAAGTTTGAGGCGAATGCGGCTCAGATCAACGTCGAGATCCTCACCAAAAGATACAAGCCGGACCACCCGGAGTTGCTGGACGCCATTGGGATGCTCGAGCAGTTGCAGCGTCAGTTTGAGGTTCAGGTCGAGCGGGACGTTGAGGCGGCCCGTCTGCGGGCCCGGCGCCAGATTCAGAATCAACTGGGCCTGCTTCGCGCCCAGCGCGACTCGCTGGCGACCGCCATCCGCACCCAGGAAGCCGAGGAGATTCAACTGACCAGGAAGGCTTCCGAGCTCCGCGCAAGCGCCTTTTCATCGGATGAGGCTGACGCGGATTATATGCGTCTGATGCGTGAATACTCATCCACGGGCGATCATTTCCGAGCTTTGTTCAGGAAAGAGCAGGAATCTCAGCTCGCCGCCGAAGTGGATCGCCTGGGCCAGGGAGAAATGGTAGAGCTTCTTGACCCGCCGACGGTTCCAACGCGGCCCGAGTTTCCCAGCTCTCAGGCCAAGCTCGCAATGGGCTTTCTCTTCGGCAACGTTCTTGGATTCGTCTTCGTGTTCACGCGGATTCAACTGCGGCCGACGCTGCGCACAAGCCGCCATCTCCTGTATTGGCAGGACGCGGTGCTGCTCGCCGACCTGCCGGCCGGAGCGATCCGGGAGGGCGGGGGGTGGCGCGAATCCCCCCTCCGGCGGTGGATTCCCAGGCTGACCGGATCATCGAGCCTGTTGATGATCGGTTGCCTGATCGCCTTCGCTTCCCTGGCAGGGTGCAGGCCGGACGCGGCGAAGACCAGGGATGCATGGCTGCACGCCGCCTCGAACGCGGAACGATCCGGCAACCTCGAACAGGCGATCCGCTGCTATCGGCTTGCAATCCAGGCCGATGGCCGCTCCGGCGCGGCGCACGCCGCAGTGTCACGCCTCCTCCTGGCCACCGGCGATGTCGAAGGCTCGCTTGCTCATCTGATCCGGGCCGCCGAGGTGCGGCCTGATGACGTCGCCGTTCAGGTGCAGTTAGCCGGGATGTTTTACCGGATCTATCATTCCGAGCCAGGGCGTTCGGCCGCCACGCTGGGTGAACTTGAGGAACAGGCCAAACGGCTCATGCAACGCTGGCCATCGATTCCGGATGGATACCGGGCGATGGCGCTCGTGCTCTGCGAGAGGGGCCGGCCAAACGAAGCGGCGGAACTGATTCAGCAGGGGCTCCTCCGGACAGGGTCTAATCCGGCGATGGCGGTGGAACTGGCGTCGGTGCGATACCGCCTCGGCAGGAAAGACGAAGCCGTGCAACTCCTGCAATCCGCGATTGCAGCCCATCCGACTCATGCTCAGGCGTACGACCTGCTCTACCTGCAACTCCGCGCCCGGCGGCGGACGGAGGAGGCGGGCGAGGTTCTCCGGATGAAGTGGGACCGGATCGCCGACGCCGATTCGGGCGTGCAGTACGCCGCTCACCTGGAGTCCGTGGGCCGCCGGGACGCGATGATCGCCCAGGTCGAGGAAGTCGAAAGACGGCTCGCCCGGAGAGCGCAAGCCGCCGCCACTGTCGGAGCCTTCTGGATGAGCCGCGGGGAATACGGGCGTGCAAGACAGACATATGAGCGCGCCGCGGCCGCGATTCCCTCAAGCCGCGGGGAGTTCATCGGGAAGCTGAGCGAGATCTCAGCCGCGCAGGGACAGTACGCGCAGGCTGTGGCCAGGATCGAGGCCGCCCTCAAATCCTCGCCATCAGACGTTTCCCTGCAGGCCTATCGCGCCGCGTTCGACCTGGATGCGGAACGGCCCGCGCAAGTACAGGCCGCTAAACTCCAACTCGAACTGCTGATGAAGAGGATGCCCTCCTCGGCGTTCGTTCGCTTTCATCTTGGGCGCTCCTATATGAAGATGGGAGACGTCTTCAAGGCCAGCGATCAATTCGAGCGTTGTGTCCGCATCGATCCCAACTATGCGCCGGGCTGGCTGGCCCTGGCGGAGAGCGAATACCGAATGGGCAACATCGCCCGGTCCAAATCGACGGTGGAGACGCTGCTCGGCCAGGCGCCGATGTATGTGCCGGCGCTCCTGCTGAAGGCGCGCGTTCAGGGCGACCTTGGCAGACCGAAAGAGATGAAGAGCGCGCTTGACCTGGCCGTCCTTGCCGGAGCTCCCGAGCAGGACGTCGCAGTTGAGCGCGCCCGGCTTCTGGCGGCTTCAGGCGACCGCGACGGAGCTCTGCGTCTGCTGCGGGCGGCCGCTGCTTCACGGCGCGATCCCGCCACCTCTATCGCTCTGGCCATGGCCGAAGCCGGACGCGGGGGGGGGGGGGGCGG
>CAYWST010000147.1:3639-12342 GCA_964461075.1 uncultured Solibacteraceae bacterium
CCGCGCCTCGCCATTGCGGCTCTGGACGCCTCCGCCCAGGCGAATCCAGCGTCGACGGAAGTCGCCGTGGCCAAGGCCTTCCTGCTGCTTCGCTTCTCCCGTCATCAGGAGGCGCTGGCGCTGTTCCGGAGCCTGCAGTCGAAGTCGCCTGAATCCCCCGCCCTGGCGGCTGGCGCGGCGGACGCTCTGGCGATGGCCGGGCAACTGAAGCAGGCAGCGGAACAATACGAGCGCGCCATGCGTTTGCCCGGGGCCCCGCCGTCCGTCTGGGTCAACGCGGGCGCGGTTTACAACGCTCTGGGCGATCTGGAATCGGCCCGGCGCTGCTATCAGGAGGCGCTCGCCCGGGATGGGTCGAACCCCCATGCCCTTAACAACCTCGCTTACCTGCTTGGCCGTTCCGGAAAGAATCTGGAGTTTGCACTTCAATTAGCCCAAAACGCCGAGGCGGTTCTTCCCAATTCAGAGGAGATTCAGGATACCTTGCTGTATGTTACGCTCCGCATGGGCTTGAAGCACCAGGCGATGGAGATCCTCGACCGGGCGGCAGCCCGCTCCAAAACCGAGTCGAAGGCATGGTTCAAGAGCCTCCACGCGGAACTCGCCGGCGGCGGCACGGAACAGGTTCTTCGGCGGCTCGAGCTGGCGCGGCGGAACCGGAGACTCTCATGACCGGCCAGACGACCGCCAAGACGGCTGAAAGGACCGCGACTCCCGTTGAGGAGGGGATGTCGCTCCTGGACAAGGCGAGCCTTACGCATGACCCGCCATCCACGGAACTACGGAAGCTTGAGCCGGCGAATCTCAGGGCGTTTGACCTGCTGAGCAGGAATGCCCCGGAAAAGTATCTTCAAGAGTTCCGGCAGCTTCGCGGCAGACTTCAGCGGGTTCGCTGCCTGCGCGAAGTCAATGGGCTGCAGGCGCATTCGGTCCTGATCACCAGTCCGCGGGAACGGCAGGGCAAGAGTTTTGTCGCGATGAATCTGGCGCTGATGTTAGCCGTCGCGCCCGAGGTGAGGATTCTGCTCGTCGATCTCAACGTTCGCCGCCCTTCCTTCCAGCGGCGGTTCAAGCTCCCGCCGGGGCCGGGCCTCGAAGAGATCATCACAGGCAAGGACTGGCGGGAAGCGGTTTGGTGGATGCCGGATACTCAGCTTCATGTAGCCGCGCTGAGCGATGCGCCGCGCGACATTATGGATCCGCTTCACTACGACCGCTTGGCCGCCAGGCTGCAGGAGCTCAAGAACAGCTTCGACTGGATCATCTTCGATGGGCCGTCCCTGCTCGAGTCGCCCGACGCCGAGATCGCCGCCCTCCTGGCCGACGCCACGCTTCTGGTCGTGCCCCGTGAACGGACGACGTTCGATGAGATGGACGACTGCGTCGCCAGGCTCAGTCCGGGCAAACTGGCAGGGGTGGTGTATAACTCTTTTCCCAGGTAAACCCGCCCGAGCCGGGGCTTCACCCTCAGTTGTTCAAGGAAACCTGCTGCCGCCGGGAGGGCGTCTCCGGCGTGGCGTAATATCCTGTGCGGTGCCGGACCGCGTATTTCGAGCCGCCGGCGGTGACCTTGATCTGGCGGAAAGTGCCGTCGAGTTGCTGGTTCACCGGTGAATAAGCCACTACGTACTGATTTCGGATATCGTGGGCTACCTGCTGGGCGATCGATTCCACTTCCTCAATCCCGCCCGGATAGTAGCTGAGTCCGCCCGACGCCCGGCTCAACGCGTCCATCGCCCTGCGGGCCTTCTTCTCATCCCGTTTATCGTCCTTGCCGAAGATCCCGATGTTGTAAATCAGGATGTCGCTTTTGTGGGCTTTCTCCACCAGTTTCTCAAGCGTCATGGCGGTACTCGCGGTGTCGTTGCCGTCGGTGATCACCAGGAGCGCTTTCTTGTCTTTCTTGCCTTCCTGCTTCAGATGATCGATCGACATCGAAATTGCATCGCGGTACGCCGTCCCGCCATGCGAGTCAATGCGGGCCACGCCTTCCTCGAGCTTCTTGATGTCGTTGGTGAACGGCACGTCGAGATAGGCGTCCTCGTTGAAATTGACTACGAAGACCTCATCCTGCGGATTGGACGCCTTGACGAGTTGGACGGCCGCGGCCTCCACGCGCTGCCGCTTGTCGCGCATGGAGCCGCTGTTGTCGATTACGATCCCCAGCGAAACCGGGATGTCTTCGCGGCGAAAGAGCTTGATTGGCTGCTGCACGCCGTTTTCGAGAACCTTAAACTGGTCCGCCGTGAGGTTGGTAATCTGCTTGCCGCTCCTGTCGGTCACCGCGCAATGCAGAACCACCAGCCGGGTGTCGACGCGTATCGTGGATTGGTCGTCCGGTGTTTCCGCCTTCGGCGCCGGCTTCGTGGGCTGCTGCGCGCCGAGGGAGGCCAGCGCAAGAAGAGTCAACGCCAGCGTCCTATTGGGTTGGTGCATAGTATCCCTGCCGGTGAAGTGCCCGCAGCGGCGGCAAACCGCGAGGCTGGTTTAATTTTACCGTGACCTTCCGGTACTTGCCGTCGCGCTGCTGATTCTTGGAGATGTAGCCGAGCACATACTGGTTTCGAAGCTCGATGCCAATCTTGGCCGCGATATCGGGCAGGTCATTCAGATTGTCAACAGGCAGATGCCGGCCGCCTGTCATCTCGGCCAGCTCGCTGAGCAGGCCTGGCCCTGAAAGCTCCTCCGCCGAGCGCCCACGGCTCCCAATGGGCTCAAAGATGCCAATGGCGTACATCTGCGCATCGGCCTCCTTGAGGAGGTTGCGGACTTCACTCTCCGTGTAGCGGCTCGAATTGTCGCCTCCATCGCTGATGATCAGCAGCGCCTTCCTGGGGTTCTTGCCTTTCCTCAACGTCTGAAGCGCCTGGTAGATCCCGTCGAGCAGCGCCGTGCGGCCCTTCGCCTGCGTGAACGTGAGCCGGCTCATGATGTCGTCCGTATTTCGAGTGAACGGGACCACCAGCTGCGGCCGGTCGTTGAACTGGATCAGGAAGAACTCATCCTCCGGATTGGCGGTTTTGAAGAACTCCGCCGCCGCCTGCCGGCTCTTGGCGAGCTTGGAGCCCATCGAGCCGCTGGCGTCGAACACCAGCCCGATGCTGAGCGGCGCGTCGAAGCTGGCAAAGTAGGTGATCTCCTGCTCCTGCTTATCTTCCATCAAGCGGAAATGCTCTTTCTCCATCTGCGTCACGAACTGATTCAGCGGCGTCGTCACCGTCACTGGAATCAGCACCAGATTCGTGTCGATCCGCAGGTTTGGAGTAATCCTGTCGGCTTCGCTCTCGGCCGGTTTGACGCGGGGACGGAGCTGAGGTCTCGCTTCCTGAGCCGTGAGCAGACTCCCAAGCCCTCCGGCTGCCGCTAAGCCCATCAGATTGAAAGAGAAACGCCTTGTTATCAAGGTTTAACTCCTGCGGCCGGATGCCTGAGTATAGCATCTCTCCGATTCATGCTATTCTCGATTGTGCCCCCATTGATCTTGGGTGTCATTCCTGCCCGATTCGCTTCCTCCCGCTTTCCTGGAAAACCTCTCGCCTCTCTTGCCGGCAAACCCATGATCCAGCACGTCTGGGAGCGTGCTGCGAGAACGCCCGGCCTGAATGAACTCCTGATCGCCACCGACGACGACCGCATTGCCAAGGCCGCGCGCGGTTTCGGCGCCCGTGTGGCCATGACCAGTCCCGCGCACGAATCGGGAACGGATCGAGTGGCCGAGGCGGCCGCCGACTCATCGGCAAGCGTCATCGTCAATATCCAGGGCGATGAGCCTTTCATTGATCCCGCAGCCATCCAGACAGCCATTCTCACTTGTTTAGACGACGCGGATTGCCAAATGGCGACATTGATGAAGCGAATCAATCGCCAGGAGGACCTCGATAACCCCAACGTTGTGAAAGTGGTGACCTCGCTCGACGGGCGCGCCCTCTATTTTTCCCGTTCCCTGCTGCCCTTCCCGCGCGGGCAAGCCATTCATTTCAAACATATTGGCCTTTACGTCTACCGGCGCGATCTGCTGCTTGGCTACTCAAGCCTGCGCCGGGGCCCGCTCGAAGCCGCCGAGCAACTCGAACAACTTAGAGCCCTTGAGAACGGCATCCCCATCCGGGTGGCTGAGACCACCTACGAGACTTTAGGGGTCGACACCCCGGATGATCTGGCCGCGGCTGAGGCGGCCTTGCGTTCCGCATCGATTTCCGACTGCTCGCTGACTCACCATGGCTAAGTACATCTTCGTCACCGGCGGCGTTGTCTCCTCGCTTGGGAAAGGCATCGCCGCGGCATCCATCGGCTGCCTGCTCGAAAGCCGCGGGCTCAAAGTCGCCATGCAGAAGTTCGACCCCTACCTCAATGTCGATCCCGGCACCATGAGCCCGTTTCAGCATGGCGAAGTGTTCGTCACCGACGACGGCGCCGAAACCGACCTCGATCTCGGTCACTATGAGCGCTTCACTCACGCCCCCCTCTCCAAGAACAACAATCTCACTTCCGGGCGCATTTATGAGCGGATCATTACCCGCGAGAGGCGGGGCGACTACCTTGGCAAGACCGTGCAGGTCATTCCGCACGTGACCAACGAAATCAAGTCCGCCGCCCGAAAGGTGAGCGACGCCGTCGACGTGGTGATCTGCGAGATTGGCGGGACCGTCGGCGACATCGAATCCCAGCCATTTACGGAAGCGATCCGGCAGATGCGCCACGAGCACGGCCGCCGCAACACGCTCTTTGTGCACGTCTCCTTCGTTCCGTGGATCGCCGCCGCGCAGGAATTGAAAACGAAACCGACTCAGCACTCGGTCAAGGAGTTGCGCGCCGTCGGTATTCAGCCGGATATTCTGGTCTGCCGGAGCGAGCGCCCCCTGCCGCAGGATCAGCGCGAAAAGATCGCCCTCTTCTGCGACGTCGATGTGAACGCAGTGGTCTCCGCCTATGATGTGGACACGGTTTATCAGGTGCCGCTGACCTTCGCCGAGCAGGGTGTCGACGATCTCATTGTCGAGTTGCTCCGCCTCGAGACCGCGGGCGCGCGCGATCTGACCCGGTGGAGCGCAATGCTCGACCGGATGCGCAACCCGGTCGACGAAGTGCACATCGGACTGGTGGGCAAATACGTCGAGTACGAGGATAGTTACAAATCCCTCAAGGAAGCGCTTTTGCACGCGGGCATCCACCACCAGCTCAAGGTGCGGATGAACTGGATCGAGTCCGCCGACCTGGAATGGCCGGGCTGCGCTTCCAGACTCGAACACTATGACGGCATTCTCGTGCCTGGCGGATTCGGGAGGCGCGGAGTCGAGGGCATGCTCTGCGCGATCCGGTACGCCCGGGAGCGAAAGGTCCCCTATTTCGGAATCTGCCTTGGCATGCAAACCGCGGTGATCGAGTTCGCCCGTAACGTCGCCGGGCTCATCGACGCCGATTCAACCGAGTTCGAGGCGGCCACGCCCCACCCCGTGATCTACAAGCTTCGCGATCTGCTCGGCGTTGAAGAACTCGGCGGCACGATGCGGCTCGGCGCGTATCCATGCATTCTCGCGGAAGGCTCATTCGCCCGCGCAGCCTATGGCGTCGGGGAGATCAGCGAACGCCATCGCCATCGCTATGAGTTCAATCGCGGTTTTGAGGAGAAACTCACTTCACGCGGGCTCAGGATCACCGGCCGTTCTCACGACGGCAAGTTCGTCGAGATCTGCGAACTCGGAGATCACCCGTGGTTCCTGGGCTGCCAATTCCACCCCGAGTTCAAATCGAAACCGCTTGAGCCGCACCCCCTGTTCAAGGCGTTCATCGGCGCTTCGTCGGAATACCGGCAGAAGCGGCTTCGTTCCGAAATCAGCCCTCTCTTCGCCGAAGAGCAGCACTCCTGAGATTTCGCAAAGAAATCTGGCGGGAGTCGCCCTCTTTTGTCGCTTCTCCGGATAGAGGCCCTTTTCGGCTGCCTTCGGAGGGGAATCGTATGATCCGGACTGTCGCACTACTTTTGTTCCCGGCCATTGCTTCAGCATTGGCCGGATTGCCGCCAACGGGTCTCCTCAATCAGGCCGGGCTGCGTTTCGGGGTCGACTTCGGAGGAGGCGGCGGATCCTGTGGACCCCGCCTTGTCGACCCCGTCTCGGGCGACTGCCCGGACACCGGCCCTGCCTTCCTGAGCGCCGCCACCGTGGCGGAACGCGGAACCGCAATCTGGACTCTCGTTCCCATGTGCATCGCTATCTTCACCGCCCGTCATCGCGCCTCCCGCGCCACGTTCGTTCTCCTGGCTGACAACACAGCCGGCCCCCCTTCGTATTCGGGGGCTCCCCAGACGCCGAAGGCGCCAAAGTTCGAATCATTTCTCATCTGGCCGAAGTAAGCTTCTCCACCACTCCACGGGCCTGCGCCACCTTCGGATGGTTCGGGCCCAGTTTTTCTTCGAGCCGCGCGGCGGCCGGACCCGCCATCCTGCGGGCTTCGTCCACGCGGCCCTGTGCAAGAAGCGCTTCCGCCAACGAGATCTTCCACCCCAGCACCTCCAGATGCTCCGCACCGAGCGGCCCGGATCCCACGCGGATCGACTCCGCGAGAAGCGCCCCGGCCTCATTCGCGTCCCCCGCCTGCAGACGCGCCGAAGCCAGCCACGCTCGCGCGGATAGAGTCTCCAGGTGCTCCGCGCCCACGACCGCCATCGACTTCTCGAGCGCCTCTCTCAACAGCGGCTCCGCACCCGCCGCATCCTTTTTCCGGAGAAGCGCCCGGCCCAGCCTCGCCAGACTACGCGCCACCTGCGGATGCCGCTCTCCCAATCGCCGCCTCCGTTCCTCGAGCACAGCCCTCAACTCCCGCTCCGATTCCTCCACGCGCCCCAACTCCCCCAGCGCGATGCCGAGGTTGCTCCGCATCGTGAGCCATTCGGTCTCCGCACCGCCAAAGCGAACGATGATCGAAACGGCCTCCCGGAACAACGCCTCCGCCTCTCCGAACCGGCCTCGCGCCTGCAGCACCAGGCCGAGATTGTTGAGCACGTGCGCCCGCTCCTCCGGCGCCGGCCCCCCGCGGCGGTCCAGCACAGCCTTGGCTTGCCGCAGAAGCTTCTCCGCCTCGTCCAGGTTTGAACGCATCCGCTCAGTGTCACCCCATTGCCTCAGCGCGTTCACCACCTGAACACTTTCCGCCCCGTGCGCATCCCGCGCAGCGGCCACACGCCGCTCGAAGAGTTCGGCCGCCCTGCCATACAAGCCAAGGTGCTGGTACGCCTGCGCCATGGTGTTCAGCACTTCCTCGCGTGCAGCCGGCTCCAGCGCCAGGTCTATCTCAATCCGGTCGGCTCCCTCGTCAAGCAGTTCTCTCGCCGTCAAGACCTCCCCTTGCGCCTTCCGCGGGTCCGCGCCGGCGAAAATCCCCCGTAGATACTGGCTCACTCGCTCCGCCCGCAGGCTCTCCCGCCGCGCCACGTCCCTCTCGCGCGTGACCTTCGCCGCTAAAGCCGCCATCGCCACGCCGAACACAACCAGCAAGGCGACGAAGGCCGCCGCCGCGCCGAACGCCCGCCAGTGCCGCCGCACCAGCTTCCTGAGCGCATACTGCCGCGTCCCCTGCCGCGCCTGCACCGGAAAGCCCGCCCGGAACCGCCGCAGATCCTCCGCCATCGCTCCCGCCGATTCGTAGCGCGACTCCGGCTCCTTCCTTAACGCCCTCTGAACCACCGCGTCCAGGTCGGCAAGTTCGTCCCGCCGCAGCCTTTTGAGTTCCGGCCGCTCCACAGCATGCAGGGGCCGCGCCTCCCCCTCGACAATCGCCCGCTCCACCTCCGTGAGGCTCGCCGTCTTCACCTCATATGGCCGCCGCCCGGCCAGCAGCTCATACAGAATCGCGCCCAGCGCGTACACATCCGTCGCCGTCGTCACCGGCTCGCCGCGCACCTGCTCCGGACTGGCATAGTCCGGCGTGAGTACCCTCTCGAGCACGTGCGTCTGCGACCCGTCCACACCCCCGTCGCCAAGAATCTTGCCGATCCCGAAATCCAACAGCTTCGGAACGCCTTCCGCGGTCACCAGGATGTTCGCCGGCTTCAGGTCGCGATGGACTACCAACCGCCTGTGCGCCGCTTGCACCGCCGCCATCACCTGCTCCATGAGCGCAAGCCGCTCATCTGTGGAGAGGCCCCGGCGCTTCGCGTATTCGTCGATCCGTACCCCGTCCACGAACTCCATGACCAGGTACGGCAGCCCGCCTTCCGTCACGCCCCCGTCGATCAGCCGCGCAATGTTTGGATGCTCCAGCCGGGCCAGAATCCGCCGCTCCCGAAGGAACCGCGCCATCACGTCTCCCCGCGCCGCGTGCTCCGGTTTCATCAGCTTTAGCGCCACCCGCTGCTCGTAGAGCCCGTCCGCCCGCGCCGCCTCGAACACGGCCCCCATGCCCCCCGCGCCCAGGCGCCGCACGATCCTCCAAGGCCCGATCATCGCTCCCGCCGCCGGCTCTTTGCCCTCCAGCAGAAGCGCCGCTTCGGCCCGCGCCGCCGCTCCCCAGTCCTCCTCTCCGGAGATATGAGAGAGAAGCGACTCCACCTCCCGCCTCAACTCCGGCTCGCCCGCGCAGGCTCTCTCCAGAAACGCTGTGCGCGCCGCACCGTCAAGTTCCGCGGCCTCGCCGAAAACCTCTTCCACGCGCCGCCAGTCGGGTCCTTGCCCAGCCAAGCCCTTCTCGCCCATCACTCCTCAATGT
>CAYWST010000148.1:0-12340 GCA_964461075.1 uncultured Solibacteraceae bacterium
GGTTCCAGTTCTCCAGGATACGCGCGACGAGATCGGGCGGTCCGAAGCCGCCCGCCTTGGTCACGAAAACGTAGTTTCCTGAGCGGGAGGCTGCGACGCCTGGGAAGATTTCGCGCAACGGCTCAAGCGAGCGGACGCCGAGACGCCGCCACAGGGCAAGCGCGGTGTCGCCGCCGAAGACCATGAAGGCCTCGACGCCGCGGGAGGCGGCGATTGAGGCGAGCAGTTTCGATTCGCCCGCCGGGTCGGCTCTTATTTCGGCCGGCGAAAGGAGAACTTCGACATTCCTCGCAGCCGCGGATTCAGCCTGCGTTCGAGAGACGGGGTGACGGCTGCCGCACACCAGCAGCCACCGGTCGACGGGCGGCAGCGCGGGCTCAGCACGCGGCGCCACGGCCGGGGCCCAATACCGAATGCAGCCGGCCGGGCCCGCAAGAATCAGAGGTCTTGTGGACCGCCGGCAGGTCTCGACCAGCGCCGCGACCTCCTCTTCCGTTTCCGCGTCGCAGACAGCGACGGCGCACTCGCTCTGCGCGAGCAGCGCCTCCAGCTCCGCACTCGTGGCGGCTTGGCGGAAGGGCGCGCCGCAATCCATGGCGACGAGTTCGAGGACGGATGAAGTTCGAATCGGATTCAGCGGGTCGGCAGAGAACTCGGTGGCGGCGAGGGCCTGGCCGTGCACGAAGAGAACGCCTTTGCGCACCGTGCGGCCGAGCGCCGGATAAGCGGGGATGTAGACAAGACCGAAGCCTGAGCGCGCATCGAGCAGCGCCTGGAAGCAGGCGCCGATGGGGCCGCGCAGCGTCGAATCCGTTTTCAGGAAGAGGGGCGCGCCGGCGGCCTGCCTCGCGGCTTCGCTCATGAGCGCGCAGGCCTGCTCCGGAGCGCAGTGCCGCGTAGGGACGACAAGGGCCCGCGCCTCTGTACGCTCATCGGTCTGCGCGTCGAAATCGAGATCGACGCGGACTTCGCTGAACGCCCTCGCCAGCAGGACTCCGGCCTCGAGCGCGCCGGTGGCGTCGTCGGCGAAGACAGTCACCGGTGGCCCGCCGCGACTTACCTGCTCAGCCATCGCTTCAGGAACTCGAGCGCAACCGCGCCGTCAATCTTGTGTGGACCGTTGAAGAAGGCGATACCCGTCCGGTCACCGAATCCGGCTTCGTCATAAAAGCGGCGCACTTTGGCGAACTCGTACTCCACCCACTCGTCGGTTCCGACCATGTCGCGATGGCCGCGCTCCACCATGAACGGCCGCGGAGCCATCATCTGCGCCATCTCCGCGTGACTCGCCACCCAGGCAAGATTCCATTCCAGGAGCTCGTACTCGACCGTGAAGACGTAGCTGAAGCCGTAATCGAGCGTGACCAGCTTCCTGATCCACTCGTTGAAGTCGCCGGCGCAGACGGCGGCTTTGAATTGCGGAAGGAGCGGCGGAACGCGGAGCGCGGTCTTGCCGCCGTAAGAGAGGCCGTAGAAACCGATACGGTCAGGGTCGACCTCCGGGCGCGTGACGAGCCATTCAAGCATGCGCTCATACTGCGCCAGGATGAACGAGTAGAGAGAGTAGCCCAGCGGATTCCCGAGCCGCGCGATGGGCCGGAAATCGTGGATGTAAGGGTTCTGCGGAATGTAGACGACGAAGCCGGCGCGCACCAAAGCCTCGCCGTAATTCGAATAGACGTCCCGCGGCCTGCCCGGCGGCTGCTGAAAGAGCCATTGCGGCCGGCCGTTGAGGCCATGTTGGAGAACGACGACGGGCCGCCTCTCGCCCGGCCTGAGGTTGAGAGGCCGAAGCAGGACGCCGTAGCCGAAGACATCTTCGAGCACGTCGAAGCGGACGTCGAAGCCTTCGTAGCCGTCGCCGGAGTACGCTTTCGTGGCTCTTGCGTTGAGCGGGCCGCCAACGGCGGGGAGACGGCCGAGGACATCGTTCCAGAGAGTTTGCCTGAGAGCGGCGGCGCCTTCCTTGGTGAAGCGCTCCGCGCGGGCCGCTTCCGCGAGCACGACGAGGCGGCCGATGTGGTTCGTAATCCCGCGCATCTGTTCGCGCCGGCGGTCGGGCGGTTTCAGATCCAGCGTGAATGCGGGACCTTCGAAGCGTGAACCCCAGCGCACTTCCCGCGGCGCAATCAGGCTGGCAACCTGCGCATCCGGCAGCCAGCCGAAGACGTTGCGGTCGAGCGGCTCGTTGTGCAGTTTGCGCGGGTCGCGCGGCTGCGCATCGAGCCAGATCCTCTCGATGCGCTGATCGAGCGCGGCGGCGTAGAGGATCGCCAGGGCTCCATCTCCTTCTCCGGCAGCCCAGAGCGGCGACGCGGGGCGGCGCGATGACAGCCATCGCGCCGCGGCGAGCACAGCCTGCGTGTCGTAGCCGAGCGGGTGGCGCCCGAGCGGAAAGGCCATTCGGTAGACGAGTTCCCGGTGCGTGAGGCCGGTGTGGCGATTGAGAACATCGCTCACCGCGTAAGTCATGTCGCGATCGATGACGGAAACAGCGAGAACTTCGCAGCCTTGCGCGGCCATCTTCAGCGCATCGTTGTTGGTTTCCGGCGCGACGACGGCAAGGCACTTCGCCGGACTTCGAGGCTTGAAGTAAAGGCCGGTGGCTGAGTAGCCGTCAAAGACCGCCCAGCGGGCGGCAAAGACCGTGAACCCGGCGTGTTCGGCGAGCGGGGGAGCCGAGGTGTCGAGAGATGACGCTGTCAGAGGATCGACCGCACCGATGAGAAACCGGAGGCGCCGGGCGTCGAGCGGAGACTGCCGCTTTCGCTCGGTTTCCTTGAGCAGCCACCGCTTGATGCCTTCCACCATGTCAAGCGCGGGGTCGGGCGAGGGCACGGGCGGCTGCGCCCTCAAGGCGAGAGAGATCGCGAGCGGCAAAACGGCGCGGGCTATCACGCCTCCACCTTTCTCGCAGTGGCGTTCCACTTGAGCCGCCGCCCCTGGCGCATCGAGTCCATCGCCATGGAGAGGACGATGGCGGTGGAGAGCCCGGCTTCAACCGGCGCGTTCGGCTCCTGGCGCGTCCGCACGCACTCGAGGAAGTTCCGGATGTGGGCGCGCGTCGAAGCTCCGAACGAGCCCGGCCGGACGGCCTCGACGCTGGGCTTGAGGTCCATCGTCTGGTTCTCGGGGAAGAGCGCGTAGCGTTCGCGGCTGATGTCGAGCCGCGCCTTCGAGCCGTGGAACTGCTCGAGTTGATCGTGGAAGGGATGATAGCGCATCGCCTTGTAGCCGATGACGAAGCTCATCAGGTAGTTCTCGGGATATTCGACGGAGAGCGAGGCGGTTTCTGGAACTTCGGCGCCGGGGAGATTCACCTGACCCCCTGCGCAGGTGACCGCCAGCGGCGCGCTCGAATTCATAAACCAGTGGATGGCGTCGACGATGTGCGCGGCCTGGCCCACGAGCAGCCCGCCCGAGTAATCCCAGTAGTAATACCAGTTGAAGAATCGTTTCTCGTCCAGCTCGCGAGCGGGGGCCGAGCCGAGCCACTGCTTCCAGTCGAGCGCGCCTGCGAGTTTGCGGCTGGAGAGCGATTCCTGATGGTTCATCCACCACGAGGAGACCAGGCGGATGGGTCCGAGCGCATCGCCCTGCATCAGCTTTCTGGCCTCGATGAACATCTCGTGGCTCCGTCTTTGCGTGCCGACCTGCACGATGCGCTTTGTGCGGCGGACGGCTTCGACCATGGCGAAGCCCTCGGCAATCTCGTGGCAGAGCGGCTTCTCCACATAGACGTGCTTGCCGGCCTCGACGGCGTCGATGGTCATCTTCGCGTGCCAGTGGTCGGGCGTGGCGACGATAACGGCTTCGATGGATTTATCGTCTAGAAGGCGGCGATAGTCGCGATAGTCGCGCGCGCCGGTGGAAGCGGCTTTGAGGCCGGCCTGGAGGTTCGGCTCGTAGACGTCGCAAACCGCGCCGACGCGCGCGCCGATCTCCTTGAACTCGCCGGTGAGGAACCTGCCGCGGCCTCCGGCGCCGATCAAGCCGGCCTGGACGGGCTCGGCCGCCGCGATGGCGGCGCCCGCGGAAACAAGAAAGGACCTGCGTTCCATGACAGGCCCATTCTATGGCTGTTCTGTCAGCGGCGCATCAGGCGGAAGGCCATTTCGCGGCCGTAGCCGTGCTTGATGGCCATGGTGATCCAGAGCATCGCCAGGGGCTCGAGCCAGCGCGCCTGCGAAAGCGGCCCTGCGTCCAACGCTTCAAATCCGGCCTCGGCGGCAAGTTGATGAGCCGTCTGCTTGGCGGCGGCGTCATCGCCGCAATAGAACATGGACGGCTTTCCTTCCTTGAAGGCGGGATTCTCCATGACGTTGAAGCCGACCGTATTAAAGCACTTGACAACGCGCGAGCCCTTCGCCCAGACGGCCACCTGCTCGGCGCCGGAAGTTGTTGTTCCATGCGTCAGCCCCGAAAAATCCTCCCTGATGGGGTTTGTCGCATCAATTAAAATCCTGCCGCCGAAATCGCCCAGGCTCTCGAGAAACGCCTGCACCGGCGCCCATGGCGTCGCCAGGAGCAAAACATCGCCGTGGGCGAAGGCTTCACCGAGCGTCGTCTCCCCAGCCGCAGGGTTTCGCACGCCCATCTTGACATCATGGCCCGATGCCGCCCATTTGCGGCCGAGGGTTGCGCCGACGTTGCCGGCGCCGAGAATGCCGATCTTCATGTGTTCAGACTCCCAAGGCTTCGATGACCCGGCGCGCGGTTTCGCTTCCGGAATACTGCTGCTGCCCGGTGATCAACTGGCCGTCCCGAATAGCGAAGGGCTGCCAGGCGGCGGCGCGAATGAAGTTGGCGCCGCGCTGGCGGGCGGCGTCCTCGATACGCCACGGCATGACTCGCTTGCCAACGAGAGAGTCGGCGATGTCTTCCTCGGCGTTGGAGAAACCGGTGAGCGTGCGGCCTTCGATCCAGGGCATATCAATCAGAGCGGCCACGCCATGACAGAGGGCCGCCACAACTTTGCCGGCGTTCCAGAAAGCGCTGACGGTCCGCGAGAGGGACTCGTTTCCTCGAAAAGTGAACATCGGCGCCTGCCCTCCGCAGACGACCACGGCGTCGAAACTCCCGGGGTCGACAGCGTCCAGCGGGGACGTGTCTTCGAGCAGCGCGGCGCAGGAAGGGGTGTGGAGGAAGCCCATCGTCACGATGTCATGAGCGGAGTAGCCGCTGGCGTCCCGGGGGTCGCTCAATGCGTCCATTTCGAGCCTGCCCCCGGCCGGGCTGGCAATTGAGACTTCGTAGCGGACCTCATGGAAAACCAGCCATGGATGAGTCAGTTCAGAGCCCCAGAAACCGACTGGAACACCAAGGGTGGTGGAAACAGACGGATTCGAAGCGATCATCAGAATGCGTTTTGTCCCAGGCATGCTTGACACAACCAGGATGAGGGTTTCATGCTGATTCAACAAGTACGCATCTTTTTGACACCAAGGCACAGCGCTGTGCCTAGAGGAATTCGATATGCGAGTGAAACTGGGAGCGGAACTGGCGCTGGAGCTGGTGGCCGAGAAGTGGTTCGCTCTCGTCATGGCGGAGTTGCGGCATGGAACGCGGCGCTACAACGAGTTGAAACGCGCCGTGCCGGGAGTCTCGCAACGCATGCTGACGTTGACCCTGAGGAAAATGGAACGGGACGGTTTTCTGAAGCGCGTGGTGTACGCCGAAGTCCCGCCGCGGACCGAGTATTCGCTGACCGCGTTGGGCCGGAGCCTGCTTGAACCGCTGCGCGTCCTCTGCCTGTGGGCGAATGCGAGGTATTCCGAAGTCGAGGCCTGCCGGCGCTCCTATGACGCCCGGAGCCGCTCGGGACGGCGTGTCGCCTGAAGCGGTCTTGCCGCCTATTCGGCGAGAATCTCGCCGAGGCCTCCCTTGGCCGTCGCGACGGCATTGGCGTCCCTGGTCACGCGAATCCTGGCCTCGCCGACGCCGCCGTTGAGACTCACTTCGCGATCGTGTCCGGGGAGCCCGCGCAAATCGAGATCCACCCGTCCTGCGCCCAGATGGATCTCCGCGGAACGGATGTCGAGGGTGGACAAATCGATCTTGTTCTCGCCGGCGCCCATGTGAATTTCGGCGGCGACCCTTTCCGCCTTGGCGGCCGTGGCCCGGCTGACCGAACGTGCTTCGCGCTTCAGCTCACCGGTCCGTGTCGTCGGCCCATCGCCTATCCGGAGCGCGCAGGCGGAGCCGGCCAGCAAGCACGCGCTCAGAACCGCAAGCGTGCTCCGCGATGTCATGGCCTTCACCTCACTGGATAGGACGAAGGATGACCCCCTCCAAGTTCACGGTATTTGCGCCGCCGTCTCCCTTTGTCCGCACTTTCACCAGCGCCTGCCCCGCCTTGAGATCGACATCGCCGAACGCGGCCTGCTTGAAGACCCACTCTCCGCCAGTTCCCTTGACCTCGCCTTCGATCTTCGCCGCGCCCAACTCAACCGTCAGCGGCGCCGCCGCCCCCCCGCGCTTCGAATAACTGACCTCCAAACGGTAGCGGCCGGCCTTCGGAACATCGATCGTCCAGTAGGGCACATCCTGAGCGCGGTTCCAGCGCGTGACGAAGACGTGGCCCAGCGCGTTTTCCTTCTTGGCCCGCTGGCCGAAGTCAGTTTCGATTTCGCAGCTCTCCGCGCCAAGGCGCAGCACGCCCTTCGCATCGGGACGGTTCACAAACGGCGTCACAACCGGCGCGCCGTCGAGCGTCAACTCGACGACCGAAGCGATCTCGTCCGGCGCGTCGCCGGGCAGCGTCACAATGATGTCGTCTCCGTCGCGCACGGATTTGATCTCGCGCTTGGGATCGGCCAGCAGCCGCGCCTGATGCACCATATTCTTCAGGCCGGGAACGCGGAGTTTGCCGTCCGCGGGCCAGTCGAAGACGTGCAGATAGAGCTTGCTGCCTTTGACCGTCGCCCGGCCGAAGTAAGACATCCGCTCGAACGGGCTGGCGGTTGTTTCGTAGATCGACTCGCCGTTCACCTTCATCCAGCGGCCGATGGCGCGGAGCCTGGTCACGAACTCGTCCTGAATCGTGCCGTCGGACTTGGGCCCGACATTGAGCAGCAGGTTCCCGCCCTTGCTGACGACTTCGATCAGCATGCGGATGAGGTCGCGCTCGGTCTTGAATTCGGTTTCGTACTTGTTGTAGCCCCACGAGTCGTTGTTGATGGTGACGCAGGCCTCCCAGAGGATCGGCTTGCCGTCGGGCGACTTCATGCCCGTGGCGGGAACATACTGCTCGGGCGTTCCGAAATCGGCTTTGTTGCCGGGCTTGCGCTCATAAAGACGGTCGTTGATGAGCGTGTTCGGCTGAAGCTGGCGGATGAAGTCGTAGATCTCGTCGTCGCGCTTCAGTTCAGCGAGCGTATGCTCCCATTCGCCGTCGAACCAGATCATGGCCACCTCGCCGTAGCCGGTGAGAAGCTCGCGCAACTGCTCTTTCATGAAGTCGACGTACCGGTTGTTGTTCCCACCCTCTTTGTAGTCCTTCGGGTACTCCCAGGCGCGGCGGGGGCGGTAGTCGGGATGATGCCAGTCCATGATGGAGTGGTAGAAGCCCAGGCGCATCTGCTTGCGGCGCGCCGCATCGGCGAGATCCTTGAGCGGGTCTCCCTTGTAGGGCGTGATCTCGATATCGTAATCGCTCACCTTGGAGCGGTAGATGGAGAAGCCGTCGTGATGCTTGGACGTAATGACGATATACTTCGCGCCGGCGTCCTTGGCGAGATCGACCCATGAGTCGGCGTTGAACTTCACCGGATTGAATCGACGGGCGTATTTGTCGTACTCGGCCTGCGGGATCTGTCCCTGATGGCGGATCCATTCATGCCTGCCGATTTCGGCGTAAGCCCCCCAGTGGATGAACATCCCGAACTTGTCCTTCCGGAACCACTCGGTCCTTTGATCTCCCTGGACCGGGGGCCGGGCGGGCTGAGCGGGAACGAGAGCTGAGCCAATTAGGGCGAGAAGGAACGCACGGGCAACCATGCGCACCATTGTATGCCCGTATCAGGCGAGGATTGACTGCAGGCCGCCGCTCGCCCTACAGCAGCTTTGCGAACTCGCCTTCCAACCGCTCCGCGGCCGCGCGGACGCCGGCGCGGCGCGCCGCCACCCAAGCTTCCAGCGACTCCAGACGCCGCCGCTGCGCGGCCAACTGGCGGCGCATCTCATCCGGCTGAGGACCGCCGATTCCTTTGCGTCTGCGCACGAACTCCTCGGGATTCATCGCACTCTTGAACTGTTCCTCGTTGATCGGCGGTTCCGCCTTGGCGACCTCGCGGTAGACTGCGCGGAATTCGTCATAGGTCAAGTCGAGCGGCCGCTTGCCCCGCTGCCTCCCGTAGTTGGTCAGCGAACTTGCGACGGCGTGGCCCACGCGGAACGGGACGTCGCCCTCGCGCAAGAGCGTGTCGGCCAGCTCCGTCATGACCGAGTAGTCGTTCGTCACGAGTTCGCGTGTCCTTTCGGGGTGGACGCGCCAGGCGCCGGCAAAGGCCTTCAGCTTGGCGAACATGAGTTTCGTCTCGCGCGACACGCGCTCAACGCGCTCCAGTAATTCGAACCGGATGTCTTTGTGCTCGCCGCCTGGAGTGTTGTGCGCCATCAGCGCCACGCCATGCGCGTCCGCCACAATGGAACTGCACAACACGCGGATTCGTTCGCCGTCGCTCGGGTTGCGCTTCTGCGGCATGATGCTGGAATGGCCCACCGCGCTGTCGGCGATGGAGATGCCCGGCCGGGAGTCGCCGTATTGAATCAGGAATTGCTGGATGAGCCGTCCGATATTCAACGCCGAAAGGGAGAGGGCGCCGGCGAACTCGACTTTGGTGTCGACGGTGGCAACCATCACCGCATCGTAGCCGTTCTCCACCATTCCAGTGAGTCCCGTGAGGTCGCGGAGCCGGTTCCGGTTCAAAGCGAATCCGGACGTGGTGAACGCCCCCACGCCCAGAGGGCTTGCGTCGATTCGCTGATACGCTTCGCGGATGCGCTGCTCGTCGCGCTCCATCCCGTAAATGAAAGCAGAAAGCTGGTGGGCCAGAGTCGTCGGCTGCGCCTGGACCATCTGCGTGTATCCGGGGATGACCGTATCGACGTTCTTTTCGGCGATTTCGAGTAAAGCCCCGCGCGCCTGGGCAAGGCCCTCGAGAATGTCCAACGCGTCGTCCCGCATGAAAAGGCGCTCGGAGGTCGCTCCGAGATCGTTGTTGCTGCGCCCCATGTGCAGCCTGGAGGCGTCCGGGCCGGCTTTGGCCACCAGGCGCCTTTCAAATGCGGCATAATCCTCGCGCAGCGGAACGACCTCGGCGCGGGTTTCGCGGTCCGCCTCGATGATGGCCCTGGCCAGACTGCGCGCCAACCGCTCGCCGATCAGTCCTTCTTCGCGGAGCATCACGAGTTGCGCCTTGTGCTGCTGGATCTGGTACGTGTAGAGGCGGGTTTCGTCGGCCTTGTCCTGGGGCAGAAGCATCGCTGGGATGAGAAACAAGACGCAGCGTGTCACCGTTTTCATGATCGTCTGAGGCATTATGCGCGAATCGACTGAAGTGCAGCGGCCAGCGCCTTCCCGTATGGAGTCGACGGCTTGGCGGTTTCCAAAGCCTCCGGCCTGAGGATGCGTCCTGTCCGGATGGCGAGAGCGGAGCGGACGAGCGGATCCGCGGTGGACGCGAAGGCCGCACCCAATGGCGCCGCAAGAGCGGCGGAGAGCTTCGCTTTGTACTCGGCGATGGCGCGGCTCCAGCGGATCACGCCTTCCAGCCAGCGGTGGATGTCGGTCTCTTCCGGCGCCAGCGTGTGGAACGCGATCCGGCAGCGGTAATCGATAGCGTCGAGGTAGAGCGCGAACTCCTTCTGAGTAGCAGAACCCTGCGGACCGTGCAGCTTCAACACCGCGGCGTCCTCCGCCGCTCCCCATGAGGGATCGGCGTGCTTCGAGAGGCGGGCGCCCAGCCAGACGGCGAGAGTTTTGGCGTCCGCGGGCTTCGAGGAATCGGCTTGCATCCCGGCTCCGGCGCGCGCCAGATCAGGCCATGTAGCCAGGGCCGACTTATCGGCCGCCGGCACACGCGCGTCGGCGATCGCCAACCGCGCCACATCGTCGATCAGCGCCGCCCGCGCCACCCAGCCTGAGAAATCCGGCAACCGAACCGTCTCAGCTCCAAGTTGAGCCGCCATCGGAGCGGCGGCGGCGAGTTCCAGCCACTCACGTCGTGTCATTCGTCCGACCCTCCTTGCAGATGGCTCTTGCCGAGGTCAAACAGCTCGTGAAGCTGCTTCTCGTCGATCTTGCCGGCCCAGAAATCGCCTGCCGCAAGGAGATACTTGACCCCCATTCTCAGCGACTGCGCGTATTGGCTCCCGCTCTTGGCCGCTTCATACGCCTGGTCGAAGACGATCCCGGAGAGCGGCTGCTTCCGCTGCAGAGCGCGGGCCATGCGGATGAGCGGATCGCCAGGATTGTAGAAATTCGGTCCGTAGATGTAGGCGAGCGCTTCGCGAGGGTCGGGCGAGGCCCACTTCTCGCTATACCGCTGGAGATCGACGTAGAATCTCTGGAAAACCTTGGGCGCGGCTTCCGGCGATTGACTCGCGGGCTGAAGGTCCAGCAACGATTTTTGGAAAACGCTGCCGAACAGGCTCAGCGTCGCGTTCGCGTCGAGCGCCCTGGAAGCGGCGAAGGACGTCATCCGGTCTTCCAGCAGTCCAGGCGGGTACGGCGCGTACTCGCCATTTCCGTAGACTTCGCGATAGACCACGGCGTCATGCAGAACGCTGACATCGGAGGGCGCCGAAGTGTCCGGGTTCGATTCCTTGGCGTAGTGCTCCGGCTGCAGTTGACGATAGACGGGCTTGAATCGGCGGTCGGCGGCCTGGTGAGTTCGCCAGCCCAGCAGGAACGCGAGTTTCTCCTCGACGTAATCGCCGGGCTTGCGCGAGGGCCACTTCCCCTTCAGGTCCTTGAGCAGCGGGATGGAGTGCCTGTCTCCGGACCGGCTGGCGGAGGCGAATCGCGCCAGGTCCCAATGCCGTTCCAGCACCAGATGAAAGGCCTGTGGCAGGCGCCCGGTGCTAAGCCCGATGCGCGTGGAGTCTTCAAAAACGGCGACGTGCGTGATGTGTTCAGACATATTTCTGCCATTGAGCCGGCCGCGAGGCCGGACTTACGCCGATGCGACCAGTTGAGATTTGGCCAGATAGGCCGGGTCGATGGTGACGCCCAAGCCGGGCCCATCGGGGACTTGAACTTTTCCGCCGGCGATCTTGAAGCTGTGTGACGCCCAGGATTCCTCGGAATACTTCCCGCGAAACGGCAGCTCCATGTAGGGGCCGATGTTCGGAATCGCCGAGGCGAACTGGAGGATGTTGCAGGCCGACGCGCCGGTCTGCGTATTGTGCGGAGTGATTGGAAGCCCCGCCTTGGCCGCCATGCGGGCGACGCGGGCGCTCCGGATGAAGCCGCCGTTGTAGTTGAGATCGGGCTGGACGATATCGAGCGCGCGGGTCCGGATCATGTGGTCGAATTTCCAAAAGCTCGAATCGCACTCGCCGAATGCGATCGGGATTTCCAGCGAATCGGCCACCCGCTTGGTTTCCGAAATCTCTTCCCAAGGGCAGGGTTCTTCGAAGAACGCAATGTTGAGTTCTTTCAGGAAAGGGGCCATGCTGATCGCCTTGGCGGCGTTATAGCCGCCGTTGGCGTCGACGTAGATGATCGTTTTATCGCCGTATGTCTTGCGGGCGAGCTTCAGCATCGTCTCCGTGCGGCCGGGGTACTGGTCGGCGTTCCGCGCCATCCGTCCGCCGATCTTGAACTTCATCGCCTTCGCGCCGCTGAGCTGGAGCGCCTTCGCGTAGATCTCCACCTCCTGTTCGGCGGTGGTCTCCCGGCCGGACCCCGAGAGGTAGACGGGAATCTCCTTGCGGCGGACTCCGCCAAGCAATGCGCCCACAGGCTTGTTGACGGTTTTGCCGAACATGTCCAACATGGCCTGCTCAACATAGGCGGCCGGCGCCCACAGGGCCTGGCCGGCGAACTTGTAGTTCTTGACGTAGTAGGCGTCCATCAGCGTTTCAAGTTCGCGCGCGTCCTTGCCCTTGAAGAAGGGCATCGCCAGGCGGGTCAGCATCGAGAGATACTCATCGATCTGTTTGACCAGCGCTACGCCGGTAACGCCTTCTTTCGACGTAGCGCGAAGGAAGTACTTCGAACCCGACTTAAAAAGCTCCAGCTTGTCGACGATCACCGGCGACTTGCTGTGCTTCGGAAGGTCGAACAGCGGCGCTTCCCATTCGGGAGCGGCCCCGGCCTCCGTGGATGTTGCGT
>CAYWST010000149.1:0-12337 GCA_964461075.1 uncultured Solibacteraceae bacterium
GTCAACGGCGTTACCAAGCTCAGCAAGCTCAAGCTCCACAACAAGGAAGTCCGTGAGGCCGAAAGCATGCGCAAAATGCTGCTGGCCATGATCGAGGACATCCGCGTCATCATCGTTAAGCTGGCCGACCGCCTCCACAACCTGCGAACCCTCGACGCGCTGCCGCGGGAGCGCCAGGAGCGGATCGCGGCGGAGACCGTGGAACTCTACGCGCCCATCGCGCACCGCCTCGGCATGGGTAAATTGCGGGCCGAGCTGGAAGACCTTGGATTCCGCTACTACGATCCGGAGGCCTACGCCGAGGTGGTTGAAGCGATCGAGTCCAAGCGGCGCGTCACCGAGCAGTTTCTTGGCGATCTGCGCGATACCATCGAGCGAAAGCTGTCGCACGACGCCATCCCGGCCCGCGTGCAGGCCCGGATCAAACGGCCCTGGAGCGTCTATCTCAAACTCAAACGCCAGAGAATCGACATCGATCACGTGTACGACCTGCTGGGCGTCCGCATCATCACGGACTCGGTCAAGAACTGCTACGCGGCGCTTGGCGTGATCCACAACGAGTGGCCCCCGATCCCAGGCCGGATCAAGGATTTCATCGCCATTCCGCGGCCGAACCTCTACCAGTCGCTCCACACGTCGGTGCTCGGCTCCGGCGGAATGGCGTTCGAGGTGCAAATCCGCACGGAAGAGATGCACCGGCTGGCGGAAGAGGGCATCGCCGCACATTGGAAGTACAAGGAAGGCAAGCGCGGACCCGGCGAGGACGATCAGCGTATCGCCTGGCTGCGGCAGCTCGTCGAGTGGCAGCGCGAGATGCGCGACTCCACCGACTTCATGGCGAACCTGAAGGTGGACCTCTATCCCGAGGAGGTCTACTGCTTCACGCCGAAAGGCCGCGTCGTGGTGCTGCCGCGTGAGGCCACGCCGATCGATTTCGCCTATTCCATCCACACCGACGTCGGCCACCAGTGCACGGGCGCGAAAGTGAACGGCCGTATGGTGCCGCTCAAGCACCAGCTCCGCAACGGCGACATCGTGGAGATCCTCACCACCACCGGAAGCCGGCCGAGCCGCGACTGGCTCACCTTCGTCAAGACCGGCCGGGCGCGCAACAAGATTCGCGGCGTCATCAACGCGGACGAACGCGAGAAGGCCATTGAACTCGGCCAGAAGCTGATCGAGCGCGAGGCCAGAAGGCTCGGCGTCGCGCTGAGCCGCGTGACCCGGTCTCAAATGGAGTCCGTCGCCGGGGAATACGGCTGCTCCAAAATCGAGGATCTTCACGCCGCGCTCGGCTGGGGCAAGTATTCGGCCAGGCAGGTCCTGTCAAAACTTGCGCCCGACGCCTTCACTGAGGAGGAGTCGCCCCCCGCTCAGCCCGTCGAGTCTCGCGAGCAACAGGGCCAGGCCGACTCGAAGGACGCCGTCGTACTGGTCAAAGGCGTCGACGACCTCCTGACCTACCGCGCCAAGTGCTGCAACCCGATTCGCGGAGAGCCCATCGTCGGCTACATCACCCGCGGCAAGGGCGTCGCCGTCCATTCCAAACGCTGCCCCAACGTGGTCAACCTGCTCTACGAGGCCGAGCGGCGGATCGAGGTTGAATGGGCTCGCGCCGCCGGCGAGAGCTTCCATGTCCGGCTGGTGGTTCATACCGACAACCGCACCGGCATGCTCAACCAGTTGACGCAGATCCTGTTCGACGAAAACATCAACATCCGCAGCGTCGAGGCCCACGCCGACGAGCGCTCGCTCGACTCCGCGGTTGTCGAAATGACCATCGATGTCCGGGATAAGAAGCAGATGGAGAAAGTGGTCGCCGCGATGAGGCGCGTCTCCGGAGTCCGCGATATCGAGCGAGTTTACTAACTGCCATGCCCGCCATCTCCACCGACCCCGTTCACATCGCCGTCTCCAAGTCCAAGGGCGTCTCCATCGACTGGGCGGACGGTCACCTAAGCCGCTACTCCTGCGAGTATCTCCGGGACGAATGCCCTTGCGCCGGCTGCACCGGCGCGCACGGCACGGTCCCCGGGCGCACGAACTACTCCTCCCCGCAGGCCCCGGACCCCGCCAACCCCTTCCCCATGTTCAAGCCGAAAATCAGGATGAACGGCATCGAGGAGGTCGGTTCCTACGCCATCCGCATCTACTGGAACGACGGCCACAATGCGGGCATTTACTCCTTCGAGCATCTCCGCCGGATCTGCCCTTGCGATGAATGCCGCGCGGCCCGCGCGGAGGGGTGATGAAGCGATAAACTCATGGCCGAATGACATCGCGCCGTGAATTCCTTCTCGCAACCGCCGCGCTTCCCGCGGCCGCCCAGTTCAATCCAAGACCATGGTCCAGCCGCTGGATGCACCCCGCGGCCGGCGAACCCTCGGGCTATGGAGTCTATCTGTTCCGCAGGGTGGCGAAGCTGGAATCGCCGCCGCCCGCTTTACGCATCAGGATCACCGCCGACAGCCGCTACGAGCTTCGCGTCAATGGCGTCAAGCTGAGCTGGGGTCCGGCGCGGGGCACGCTCGACTGGTGGCACTACGAGACCGTCGACATCGCCTCTCAACTCCGCCCCGGCGTGAATGTGATGGCCGTGACGGTCTGGAACGACGGCCCTCACGCCGCGCTCTGCCAGTTCAGCTTCGAGACGGGTCTGATCGTCGAAGCGGAAGGTTCGGCGCAGACGGTCTTTAACGCGGGCCCGGATTGGCGTTGTCTGCGCGACAACGCCTATGAACCCATCCCGGTGCCCCAGCGGTCACAGTACGGATACTTCGCGATCGGCCCCTGCGAGAAGTTCGACGCCGCCAGGCATCCCTGGGGATGGGAGGGTCCCGGCTTCGACGACTCGGCCTGGCCGAAAGTCCGCATGGGCTATGCTGCGTCAGAGCGCGGGCAGCGCGACGCGCAGACCCGCTGGGCGCTTGTCCCGAGCGGCCTGCCGCAGATGGAGGAGACGCCGGAGCGGCTAGCCAAGGTCCGCCGGGCTGAGGGCGTGACGCCGCCCGCTGATTTCCTGCAGAAACCGGCCAGCCTCACCGTTCCCGCGAACGCGAAAGCGACCCTCCTGCTCGACCACGGCCATCTCACCACCGGCTTCCCCGTTCTCTCCTTCGATGGCGGCGGCGGCGCGCGCATCTCGGTCCGGTACAGCGAAGGCCTCTTTCAAACCGAGAAGCCCAGACGCATCAAGGGCAACCGCAACGATGTCGAGGGGAAGACGTTCTGGGGGTACGGCGACCAGGTTCTGGCTGACGGCCAGCCCCGCCAGTGGCGCCCTCTGTACTGGCGAACCTGGCGATACATTGAACTGACCGTCGAAACGGCCGCAATACCCCTCGTCTTGAGGGACGTGAGCGCCGTTTACACGGGTTACCCTTTCGATCTGCGGGCTCGTTTTGAGAGTACTAGGCCTGAACTGACTCAAATCTTCGAGACGGGCTGGCGGACCGCCCGGCTGTGCGCCCACGAAACCTACATGGATTGCCCCTACTACGAGCAGCTCCAATATGCCGGCGATACGCGCATCCAGTGTCTGGTCACGCTGTTCAACTCGGGCGATCCGCGCCTTGTGAAACAGGCGCTGCGCATGATCGAACGCTCGCGGACGCCGGACGGGATCACCTTCTCCCGCGCGCCCTCCACCCTCCCTCAATACATCCCGCCCTTCGCGCTCTGGTGGATCTGCATGGTTCATGACTTCTGGTGGTACGTGCCCGAACCGGATTTCGTGCGGGAGATGCTGCCCGGCGTCCGCTCAGTCCTGGGTTTCTACGCTCAATTCTTCCGGGAGGACGGTCTGCTTCGCTCGATGCCCTACTGGAACTACGTCGACTGGGTTCCCGCGTGGCGCAACGGGACGCCGCCCTCGTCCGAAGGTCTGATGCCGGCGGCCATCCACCTCCAGCTTCTTCACGCCCTGCAGGCTGCCGCCGACCTCGAGGCCGCCCTGGGCGACCCCATCCGCGCCGCCGAAGCGCGAACGCAGTCTCTGCGCCTCGCCGAACACATTCGAGGCCGCTTCTGGAACTCCGGCCGGAAACTCTTCAGCGAGGACCTCGAGGGCAGGCACTATTCTCAACACGCCAACGCTCTGGCCGTGCTCGCCGGTCTCATCGAGGAGCCCGAGGACGCGCGCGGCCTGATGGAGCGCGTCGCTGCCGCGCCGGAGAACGAACTCTATCCCTGCTCCGTCTACTTCCGCTTCTACCTCGACCGCGCGATGGCGAAGGCCGGTCTCGGCGACCAATACCTCGACCGCCTTGGAACATGGCAGTTCATGTTGAAGGAAGGGCTCACGACCTGGGCCGAGATCGACCGGCCGGAGACGCGCTCCGATTGCCATGCCTGGGGCGCCTCGCCGAACATTGAATTCCTTCGAACGGTGCTGGGCGTGGACAGCGCCGCTCCGGGCTTCTCCAAGGTCTCCGTCCGGCCGCATCTCGGGCCGCTCAAACGGGCCGGCGGCGCCGTGCCGCACCCGAAGGGGATGATCGTCGTCGAAGTGGAGCGGACAGAGAAAGGCTATTCGATCAAGGCGCAAGCCCCGCCGGGAGTCGAGGTGATGGTCTGAGCGGTTGTGCGCCCTACACGCCGTTCGAACGCGTTGTCTCGAACTCCTCCTCCCGGCGGCCAACGTCGCCTTTCTTGCCGGTCTGGCTTTTGGTGTGGCCGCTTCAGCGAATCACCCCGCTGTTGTGCGTTCGTTGTTTTGGAACCGGTCAATGTGGCGGGCGTTCTGCTGAACTCAGCGCGGAGAAGGCGAATCCGCAATGATTCTTAGAGGAGCCTGAAGTTGACTTCGACGTTGGCCATGACCGGGACAGGCTTTCCGTCCTTGTAGCCGGGGCGGAATCGCCACTTCATCACGGCCTCAATAGCCTTCTCGTCAAGGCCCATGCCGAGCGGACGCACCACGCGGACGTTGGCAGTTTTACCAGTCTCGTCCACCACGATAGAGAGGAGCACGGTGCCCTGAAACTTAGCTTTTCGCGCTTCTTCCGAGTATTCCGGCTCGACCTTGAAAATCGGAACGGGCGCCGAAACACCTCCACCGATTCTAAAAGCTCCGCCGCCAAAGCCGCCGCCTTCGCCAGGACCGAAACCGCCGCCACGGCCCGGACCAACCCCGCCTCCGCTGCCTGTGCCGATGCCGCCGCCGCTACCCGGCCCATTGGATGGCGGTCCGAGCTTGGCGAGCGGATCTCCGAAGTTCGGCATATTGACATTGGGCAGATTTGCGTCGGGAGGCGCAATAATCGTCGGCTCCATAGCCAAACGCGGGTTGGGGTTGTTCAGCACCGCCTGGGGAGGAGTGAACTGTTTCAAACTCGCCCGCGGCAGCCTGCCCTTGCTCGGGGGAAGCGGGCTGCGGTCTCCACCGCCCCCGCCGCCGCCCATCGTCTGCTTCTTCGGGGCCATGTCAGGCGTATAGGGAGCGATATCGGGAGCGATGAGCGTCACCGAATCCTTCACCGCTTTTTGTACCGTCTCGTTTGTGCCGACAGCAAACGCCAGAACAACCAGACCAACGTGGATTCCGACTGACAGCATCTGGCTGCGGCCCCGGTACTCGGGGCGGGAGAACATTTCCTTCACCTGCACCGGCTTCGACGTTACTTCGAGCGGCGGAAGCTTCGGCGGGAACAGAGTGTCCTTGAGGTCACGCAGAAATGTTTGATACCAAGGCTTGGAGATTTCCGCCATTTCCCCAAAGGTGGAACCTTTCAGTTCTTCTTCGGTCAATGGCCGCGCGGTGACCTGAAGTGGAGGCAGGTTGTCGCTGGTGAACAGACTCTTTAGATTGGCTGAGAGGCTCTGGAAGAACCCAACCTCCTGCTGCATCTCGGCCATCTGCCGCAGTTTGGGATCGTCGCTGGCAAGCATCTCCTGTTCGGTGATCGGCCGGAATGTGACCTGCAGAGGCGGCTGCTTCTTGAACTCGGAGAGATCGCGCAGCGTCTCCAGCAGCGAGACGAACCATGCCTTGTTTGCGTCCTGGGCTTCCAGGACGCTTTGAAATGGCATGCTCTCGCCGGGGACTACCGGTCCCGGATTTTGGACGCTCACGCGCTCTTGCGTCGCCATATGTGCTTCACTCGACTCCAACGGCTTCGTTGGCTGCCAGCGCCTCCATGAAGGACGGCGCCAGTGCCTTCACCCCTTAGACGCGCTCCCTTGACAGAAGTTGCACTAAAGCAACGAGTGCCGATTCTTCCTCTTCCATAAATTGTAACACGCGCCTGCCTCTTCAGTTAGCGGTCCCAATTTTAGAAGCCGGGCGTCACGGCCGCAGTGCACGGTCCAGCAGGCGAGCCAGCCGAATGCCGGCTCGCCGCAACTGCAGCGAGATCGCCCGCCCCGCCTGCTCGATGTAGGCCGCGCTCAGCGTGGCTGGCGTCGAGGCGGGCAGCAATCCGTAAGCAAGCGTCCTTGCCACTTCATGAGCCTCGGCCGCCCACTCGGCAGGACTGCCTTTGCCCAATGTTCGCCTTTCGCGAGCGCTAAAACCATCATCGGGCCGCTCTTGGATCAGGAGATGATCCCAGGCCCAATGAAGCGAAACGGCTTGGCCGTTCAGGATCACCTGCAGATCGTTCCCCCCGCGGTCGTTCCGGTCGGCTGTGTGTAGTGGCTGGTGCAGATCGCCCACAAAGTGCACCAGGAATCTCAGCGCCTCGGCCCGCTTGGCGCGTTCGGCGCTCCGGTCGCGGAGAACCCGGAGCGAATCCTCGATGGCGGAAATGACGCACCCGGCTGGAGGACAATGCGCCCTCCATACGCGGCCCTTCGGATGAGCGTCAAGCGGGATGTTGATGTAGTGCCAGGGTGCGGATTCCGGGCGCGTGGAGCGGATTTCATCGGCCCACGTCGAAATGGAGACGAGCGTCTCGCCCTCCCCGAGCAGGGAAGCCGCTTCCCGCGCGGTGGCGGGGTGAATCCACCGGGTTGCGATCCTCGAGATGATCTCATGACCCTCCCGCCCCCACGCCTGAGCGTTCGCTGGCATCCATAGCCATGAAAGCGCCGCCACGGCCGCCCACAGCAGTCTGCTCATGCAGCCAGTATCGGTGAATTCCGCTGCGCCGCACAACGAGGTTGCAACAAGAGATCCCTCCCTTGCTGAGGCGCATCGGATCAACTGTGGAGGATCATGGGAAGCAATAGTTACGCCGGAGCGCGCCTCCGGCTGGGCATAGCGGGTGTCGGCGCGATCGTCGTGCTGGCCGGACTCGCATTCGCCTACCAGCTCCCTTCCACGTTCTTTCCGTTCCATGGGGGGCCATGGTATGCGGATTGGGCGGCGCTGGCGGTCTTTTATCTTGCCTATGCACTGGTCAGCATGCCGTTCGATTTTCTCGGCGGCTACATTCTGCCCTGCCGGTATCATCGTCTGTGCCTGCCGTTCCCTGTTTTCATGCTCAAGTGGGTCAGAGGCGTAGTTGTCCAAGGCCTGGTGATGACCACCGCGGCAATGGCGGTCCTTCAGGCGGGCAAGCAGTGGGGCTACTGGGGCGCGGTGGCCGTCGTGTTGATGCTGCAATTGAGTCTGCTGATCCTGCAGGCCCAATTGGCGGCGCTGGCCGGAGCTTTAGCCCCGGCAGAGGACGCCGGTCCGGCGCGAGAGGCGTGGGCCGCTCCATTCAAGAACGCGGGCCGGCGGCTCCCCCCCTCCACCACCCTCGAATCCCTCGACCCCGGCTTCTCCGGAGGTTTTTCCGGACTGCCGGGACTCGACCGGCTTGTCTTGCCGCGGCACTGGACGCGGGTAACGGCGGCGCCGCGCCGGCGTCCTGCCCAGGGGCGCCCGCGCTCGCGGCGTCCTCCTCGCCATGGGGTGGAATCTGGCCGGATTCATGGTTTCCGCGGCCATGCCCTGGGTGCGGCTCGATACGGTGTTCGGCGTGATTCAGACGGCGCTCGGCTGCACGCTGTGGTCCTTCATCGGCTTGCTGGTGCTGCCCTCATTCAGCCGGCCTGCCGTCATGGAAGCCGACCGATGGGCGCTTGATCACGGCGCCACACAGGCCGCGCTCTTGCTGGCGATGACCGAGATCGACCAACTGCAGGAAGATGAGCCCTCCCGATCCCCTTGGGTAGAGCGGATCTTTCACCCCATTCCCTCCATCGAGAACCGGCTGAAGGCCGTTCAGGCGGGACGAAAGCCCATTGGCGCCTGGCAGGCCGCCCGGCTGGCGCTGTACCTTTCCTGGGCGCACTTTGGGCTCCTCTCAAGAGCCGTTCACTGCAACTCCGGCAGGCCCGAGTTGTGGGTGATTCTCCCGGGCGATTGACGAGGGCGAATCTCCTTCTCCCAAACTCCGAACCGGGGTTATACTAAATTTCTGCTGGCGCAAAGGGACTTGGGACTGGGGGGCGAGATGAGCCGTACACTCATGCTGGGCAGCCAGGGGCCGGATGTTCGCGCGCTCCAGGATGCGTTGAACTATCAGATCCGCCGCGGCCAGCCGCTCGTCGTCGATGGCAGGTTCGGGCCGCTGACCGAGGCGCGCGTGCGCGAGTTTCAAAAGGCGGCAGGACTTGCCGTGGACGGCAAGGCGGGCTCGCAGACACAAAACGCCCTCTTTGAAGTCACCGAGATCACGCTGCCCATTCTCTTCATGCCCCGGCTGCAGCTGACACCCCCGGCTTTCGGCAAGCCAGGCGCCGGCATTCAGCCGCCTCGGTTGATTCCTCCGCTCCAATGGCCCGGACCGCCGATGCCTCCTCCGGGGCCGTTCGTGCTTGGTCCAAGCTTCAGACTCAATCAAAGCTCGTTCTCCACGCTCCCGAACATGACGACTCCCGCCAACGCCCTGGGAATCAAGATTGTCACGCCCACTCGAAAAGACCAACTCGATCCCAACGTGAGGAGCAGGAAGGCGATCGTCGAACTCATCGAGCAACTGCCCGCGAACTCGCAGTTCAAAAGTTTCCTGGTCTCCCAGATCCCCAATCCGGTCACAAAGATCTCTCCCCCTCCGGCGGGATTCGACTGGGGCGTGGAGCCGCTGTTCAACCCGCTCGACCCCAAGGGCTTTGGCTTGTCCGGGAACGCGCGTTTCACCGTCCGCGTCACTCAGGGCGGGGACGGGCGCCCGAACGTCGTCGTGGGCGCGTGGGGCGAGGGGAAGGTTTTTCTGGATTTCACCCGAAAAGCGGGCCAGGCGAGCCCGCGTGTTGAGGCCGAAGGGCAGGTTTTCTTTGGACTGAAGGGCGTGTTCTGATTCCCGCTACTCCAGGCGCTGCGCGATCGCTCTGACCAGCGGCCCCCGCTTCAGATCCCAATCCGCCACGTCCTCCACCTCTTCGTACTTGTGGATACGGAAGCCGGTCAAAAGCCGCTTCAATTCCCCAGGCTCATACTCAAAAGGCAGCCCCTTGCCGATCTTGCGCCCCGACTCGACAACCAGCAATCCGCCCGCCCGCAGAGCCTCCCGCGCGCGCCGCACGCTCCGCTTTTCGAGCGCGTAGATGATGACAATCATGTCCCATCGCTCTCTTCCAAAGTCGAACTGCTCGTCGCCGGCCAGCACCGTTTCCAGCGGCAGCCGAAGCCGCCGGGCCGCCGCGCGCGCCTGCTCCAGGCCGACCTTGGAAACATCGAACCCGGTCACCTTCCAGCCGTGTTTCGCAAGGAATACCGCGTTGCGTCCCTGACCCATGCCGACGTCCAGCGCCGCGCCCGGAGTCCGCATGCCGGCCGCCTCTACCAGCAACCTGTTCGGGTCGGGATTGAACCGCGGCCCTTCGGCGTAGATCTTGTCGTAGAACTCCCCCTCTTCCCGCGCCAGTTCGAGCCGGAGCCGGGCGAGGGTCCTGTTCACATCAGACTCGCTGACGCCCTGGCGGATGAGGTGGGCGCCGTACTTCTCCACTGGTTCGTCCGTTGTGGCCCACGCCGCTCCCTGTGTTTTCTCCCAGTCCCAATACGCCTGAAGGACGCTCCTGCGGGGCTCGGAGACCGAGCATGCCGCGCCCGCGCAGCAAGCGGCTAAAAAGGCCCGCCGCCGCACAGGAATCCCCGGGTATGCGACCAGGCCTCCTCGATCGCGCCGATCAACTCGTGATCGCTGTCAACCTCGACGAGCGCCGCCGAAGTCCGCGTTCTCGCATAAGCCCGGGAAACCTGCACAGGAACGACATCGTCGTGGACCCCGTGGACAATCAGCGTTGGCTGAAGAGCCGCCGGTTCATCCTCGTAGGAGAGCGCGTCCTGCATCAGGCCCCAAGCCACCGGCTCTTCACGGCCGGCCGCATAGTTGAAGAACGCGCGCTCTCCGGTCTCGCGCCAGCGCCCGATCGCTTCCTCGCCGAGCTGCGCCATCCAGCGGCGTGCGAAGCCGAACGCCGGCGCAAGCAGGACCAGCCGTTCAACCTCCGTGTGCCGCGCCGCGTAGAGAGCGGCGGTGTAGCCGCCGAGGCTCGATCCAACCAGACTCACGGGTCCCGCGCCCGCCGCGGCCTCCACGATGCCCAGCATGTTGGTGATGGTCAACTCGCGGAACGCCGATCCGTTCAGATCGGGGACGGCCACCTCGAAGCCTTCCGCTTCCAGGCGCTGCCTGAAAACGGCGGCCTTCTTCGATTTCGGAGAGGAAGCGAAGCCGTGCAGATAGACGATTCGGCCCATTGACCAACAGTCTCGCACGCCGGCGCGCCAATCGACGATGCGAACAGGAGCAGGCTGCCGGATTCCGGCGCTGTCGCCGTATCAGTGAAGGAGAAGCTCGCTTGAGTGCACTCGTTGGCGCGTCGAGGACTTCGACGTAACCACGGCCAGTGAGGGCCAGTGTAGCCCGCTCCAGAGAAGGCTATGCAGCGATGAACGCCCGCGGGGCGCGGTCCTTCGCTCTTGCGCCGCCGCTGCCGGGTTGCCGTGAAAACTGCGTCCGCCTGCGATAAGGTGGTGTGATCATGAAAGCACCCGATCGTCTGAGCCGGCGCCGCCTGCTCGCCTCTGCTTCTCTGGCGGGCCTTGGCAGGCTCTCCGCACAGTCCGCCGCCAGGCCGAATCTGCTGTTCGTCATCGCCGACGATTGGGGCCACGGGCACGCCGGGGCCTACGGCGCCAAATGGGTTCGCACCCCCCACTTCGACCGCGTGGCCGCCGAAGGCGTCCTGTTCACCAACACCTTCACCTCGAACCCGAAATGCAGCCCCTGCCGCGCCACCATCCTCACCGGGCGCAACTCCTGGCAGCTCAAGGAGGCGGTGAACCACTTCAGTATCTTCCCCAACGAATTCCCGGTCTATCCGGCGCTGCTTGAGGAGTCCGGCTACTATGTGGGCCTTACCGGGAAGGGGTGGGGTCCGGGCGATTTCAGATCGACGGGCTTCAAGCACAATCCCGCGGGCGCTTCATTCGACCGATTCAAGACAAAGCCGCCCTACACCGGCATCGGGGCGAACGATTACGCCCGTAACTTTGAAGATTTTCTGTCGCAAAAGCCTGCGGGCCAGCCTTTCTGCTTCTGGCTCGGCGGGACCGAACCGCACCGCGCCTACGAGCAGGGCTCAGGCATCCGCGCCGGGCGCAATCCGGCCGATGTCGTCGTGCCCAAGTACCTGCCCGATCACGCCGTTGTCCGGTCCGACATGCTGGATTACGCCCTCGAGGTCGAGTACTTCGACTCCCATCTCGGCCGCGCCATGGCCGCGCTTGAAAAGGCCGGGCAGCTCGACAACACAATGATCGTCGTGACCTCGGACCACGGCATGCCCTTCCCGCGCGTGAAGGGCCAGATCTTCGAGCACGGCTTCCACATTCCGCTGGCCATCCGCTGGGGGAAGAACATCGGGCAGGGGCGCGTG
Source organism: uncultured Solibacteraceae bacterium (assembly GCA_964461075.1). Classification (GTDB taxonomy): domain Bacteria; phylum Acidobacteriota; class Terriglobia; order Bryobacterales; family Bryobacteraceae; genus JACADU01. The sequence continues at coordinate 11,818 of CAYWST010000149.1, forward strand.
GTGGACGACTTCATCAACACGCGCGACTTCGCGCCCACGTTCCTCGAACTCTGCGGGCGGGCGGCGCCGCCATCGATGACCGGAAAGAGCTTCCTCGATGTGTTGAAGTCTGGCAAATCCGGCACGGTCGACGCCGCAAGGAACGTGATGCTGGCCGGCAAGGAGCGGCACGACATCGGGCGCCCGAACGACGCGGGCTATCCGGTGAGAGCGATCCGAACGCCCGAGTTCCTCTACATCCGCAACTACACCCCTGATGCATGGCCGGCGGGCAATCCCGAAACCGGCTACACAAACGTCGACCCCTCTCCAACGAAAGAGTTCATCCTCCGGACCTTCGACGAATACTACAAGCTCTCCTTCGGGAAACGGCCCGCCGAAATGCTCTTCGCCATTCGTGAAGACGCCGACTGCATGAAAAACCTCGCCGCCGATCCCAATTTCGCCCAGATCAAGCGGGAGTTGCGGGACCGCATGGACAAGATGCTGCGTGACGAAGGCGATCCGCGCGCGCTGGGTC